>CBDDRG010000244.1:0-11577 GCA_965232975.1 uncultured bacterium | reverse complement strand
CCTCGGGCAACCCCCAGGCCATCATTTTTCCGCGTCTTTCGGTGCAGGAGGCGCCATTGGCACGCATCAATCTGGCTGCCCTGCTCCACGCCAGCCGTTTCTATACGCGCTTCTGGGCGGTGTCTTCCGCGCGCGCGAAAGGGGCGCTGGGCGAACGCTGCGGCGTGCTGATCCTGCCCGAGCATGCGAGCGACGTGGGATTATTCCCGCGCATTGCCGCGCGCCATCCAGCCGACCTGGTGCGACTGTGCACCGGCGCGGGACTGACGGCGGTTGCCGGCGTCGCCCTTGTCGCTGCGGTGGGTTTACATTTTCCGGCACTGGGCTGGATAGCTCCAGCGGGCGTGTGCGCCGAACTTGTCCGGCACGTCAATATCCGCTGCGAGCAGATCGAGGTCGCCGCTCTCGCCTGGGATGAATCCAGCCGCCAGTGGTCGCTGATCGACCGCAACGGCCGCACCGCGGCGCAGGCGCCCGTGGTGATTCTGGCCAACAGCCGCGGCGCCGCGCAGTTCGCCGCCACCGACTGGCTGCCGCTAAAAGCCATTCGCGGGCAGATCACCGAAGTCGCCGCGACCGCCGCCAGTCGCCGTTTGCAAACCGTGATCTGCGGCGCCGGTTATCTGGCCCCGGCCCGGGCCGGCGCGCATACGCTGGGCGCGACCTATGGCGTCGACGATGCCGGCACCGATGTTCGCGACGCCGACCACAGCGCCAATCTCGCGCAACTCGCCGCCACTGACGCCGCGCTGCCGATGCTGTTCGGTAGTCTGCACAGGCGGCAGTTGGGCGGCCGCAGCGCCGTGCGCTGCACCTCGCCGGACTATCTGCCACTGGTCGGCCCGGTGCCCCGGCGCGATGAATTTTGCGTTGATTACGCGGCGTTGCGGCGGGATGCGCGCAGTCGCATGCCGTTGGCGGGGCAGTATTGGCCGGGGCTGTACCTCAGTTGCGCCCACGGCTCGCGCGGCATGGCCTCGGCGCCGCTGGCGGCGGAGCTACTGGCGAGCCAGATCAACGGCGAAGTGCCGCCGCTCGCGCGCGACCTCGCGACCGCGCTGAACCCGGCGCGGTTTCTGATCCGCGATCTCAAACGCGGGCGGTAGCGGCGCGCAGTCGACTATCGCAGCCGCTGGGCAAAAAATTCCAGCACCCGATCGAGCGCCGCCCGGGTTGGATGTCCGGCCCGATCGACCAGATCAACGGTCAGCACGGAATGGGCTTTGCCGGCAATGCCATGGGGATTGCCGGGCGACGAATCGATCTCGATCGCTTCAAAACGATCGCCGAGGCGCGCCCGCAACATGTCGAAGCGGCCCTTGGTACACACCGGGTCAGCGCTGAACCGCAAGCCCAAGACGCTCAGATCCTCGCGCACGAGGCGGTCGCGCACGCGCGCCAGACTCTGTTCATCGATATCGATCGCCGCCCTGCGACTGGCCGTAACGGGGAACGGCAGCGAGGGCTGGCTCAACACCGGTGCCAGCACCGCCGGTTCCAGCATCATGCTGAGCGCGAAACCACCGGTGAAACACATGCCGAGCGCGCCCACGCCACGGCCGCCAAGTTCCTGGTGCAGCGCCCGCGCCAGCGCGCGCAAGGGAGTAGTGATCGGGCTCGATTTGCCGAGCGCGAAGGCGGTGAACTCGCGCCGCACGCAGACATCGGCCAGCGAGCGGAACAGATAGCCGCCGGACAGCGACTGCCCCGGCACGCCAAACAACCAGGGCAGACAGACGGTGAAACCGGCGGCGGCGACCCGATCGGCAAAGCCCCTGACCTCGGGCGTAATGCCGGGAATCTCGTGAATCAGGATCACGCCGGGGCCGGTGCCACGGCGATAAAAACGCAGCGCACAGTCGCCGAACTGCTGTTCGTGGAATTGGTAGCCGTCCAGTGTAGGTATGGTGGTCACGCTCGCCTCCTCGCATCGGCTTCGCCGGGGGTGTTCGACAATGGGTTCGGACAGGTTAACCGCAGGCGGCAGTGCGCGGATAGCGGGGCGCGCGAAGCGCCGGACGCCAAGTTTTTCCAGGTGGCCTTTGGTATATTCGCCACAGGTTCGAGCATAACTAAAGGAGGTACGGGAGTTGTTGGATCCCGTGCCTAACTAAACTACCGGCGGCGACCGAACTGAATTCTGAATAATGGAGAACTTGACGGTGGCAAAACGTATTCCCCGTATAAACGAATGGTATCAGGATGTCCGCGATGACATCGTATTCAAGGTCGTCGCGGTCGACAAAAATGACCAGACCATCGAAATTCAGTACTACGACGGCGAAGTGGGAGAGATCGATTTCGAGTCGTGGCGGGAGATGGTGCTGCTGCCGGCGACGCCACCCGACGACTGGCGCGGCTCCTATGAAATGGGCGACGACGACGGCGAAGACGACGCCGTCGCCAGCGACAGTGATCGCTGGAGAGACCCACTGGCGAGAGTCGAGCCGGACGACGCCTTCGATAGCGACGATTTTGACGACGACTGAATTCTGCGCAGCGACGCGACTCGTCGCCGCACGATTGCCATACCGGCCCTTGGCGCGACCCGGCGACCGGCCAAGGGCAGGCGCCTTGCCCAGGGTCTGGCACTGGATATAATCACAGCTTCCCGTTTTTTGGACGCTGACAGATGGCCATCCAACTCACGCTTCGGCAGCGTCAGATCCTCGACCTGATTCACGCGTCCATCGACACCCTGGGCTACCCACCGACGCGCGCCGAAATAGCGGCCCAGCTCGGCTTTCGCTCGGTAAACGCGGCCGAGGAGCAGGTGCGGGCGCTGGCGCGCAAAGGCTATATCGCGATAACTCCCGGCGCCGCGCGCGGGTTGCGCCCGCTGACGGCGGCCGCGGGATTACCCGTCATTGGCAGGGTCGCCGCGGGGCATCCGATTCTGGCCACTGAACACATCGAAAGGTACTGCGCAATCGCGGCGGATCTGTTCCATCCGGCGGCGGACTATCTGCTCAGGGTCAGCGGCCTGAGCATGATCAACGCCGGCATCCTCGACGGCGACCTGATCGCCGTGCACCGGACTGCGCGCGCCGAGCATGGTCAAGTGGTGGTGGCGAGGATCGACGACGAGGTGACGGTGAAGCGGCTTATCCGAAGCGCCACCGGAAACATTGCACTGGTGGCCGCGAATCCGGACTTTGCGCCCATTCACATCGGCCCCGCGGCTGGCGATTTTGCGCTTGAAGGGCTCTGTGTCGGAGTGGTCCGCACGACGTGCTAACGGCCGGCCCCCACCGGGTGGGCTCCGCAATCAATGCACGGTGCGCCTTTCAGCGACGGGGTTGTCGCCTGCCTCGCTGACGCCGTCGCTATCCAACTGCTCCACGGCATCCAGGCCGGCGTCGATCATGGCTTTGGCGACATGAACACTGGTGTTGCCCAGAAAAGACCGCACTTCCTGCGAGAAAGTGATGCGCACCAGTTGCTCGCGGCCGTCGTCAACCCGCTGCAGCACCACGTCCCCACCGGGCAGCACGACAATCTCGTAGAAGGATGTAGCCATCATTAATTCCCCTAACCAACGACGACGCAGTATAACAAAGCCGACGTGTTCAACATTCGCGCATCAGGCCGTGGTGGCACTCAACCGGTTCGTCCAGGTGCTGCGACCACTCCCGAACCCGCGCCACCGCCAAGTCGCCCCCGGCCGGGACGGTGCACTCATCGCCCTCGGCCAACCCCCAGCAAATGCCGGCGGCAAGCACATTGTCCATCAGGTATTGTCCATCAGGTGATGAAGAGCGCCCCGGACAAGGGCGGTCGGTCCGCCGGGGGAGCCGCAGTGGGCGGAGCTGTTCAGACCGCAGTTGCCGGGCGAGAGATAGCTTGAAGTCGACGGCTCCGCGGACGCGGATCGTCATTTGCGCGCCATTCTTTTTGCTGCGGGTTTAGCCGCTGGGTTGGCTGCAGCCTGGTGCTTATCGACGACCATCCACTTGCCCTGTTGATAAAACGCCTGCCAGCCGGTGGGTTTGTCGTCCACTTCCGACTGCACATAGTGCTCCTGGGTTTTGCGACTGTAGCGAATGACGGCCGGATTGCCGCCGGTGTCCGCCTTGGGTGCCGTCAGCAGGAAGTGGTATTTCGGATCCAGCTCATCCCGGTGCAGCAGCAGCTCCGCGACCAGGGGCGCCCGCGTCTCCCGATGTTTGGGGAATTTGCTCGCCGCGAGAAACAGCCCGGCAGCGCCGTCGCGCAGCACATAGTGGTCATCGACTTTCTTGCAGCGCAGCTCTGGCATCGGCACCGGATCCATCTTGGGCGGCGCCGGCTGGCCGTTGCGCAGCAGCTTGCGGGTGTTCTTGCAGGCGTCGTTGGTGCAGTCGAAATACTTGCCGAAGCGGCCGGCCTTCAACTGCATCTGGCGGTCGCAGCGGTCGCACTGGATGACCGGGCCCTCGTAACCCTTGAGGCGAAAATCGCCGCTTTCGATCTCGGTGCCCGGGCAGTCGGGATTGTTGCCACAGATATGCAGTTTGCGCCCTTCATCCACCAGATAGGTATCCATGGCGGTGCCGCAGCGCGGGCAGCGCCGCTGGTGCAGCAATTGCCGCGACTCCGCTTCATCGTCGTCATCGGCGTTGATGGCCTCGGCGCCTGGCAACAGGTTCTTGGTACCTTTGCAGCGCTCTTTGGGCGGTAGACTGTAACCGGAACAACCGAGAAATACGCCGGTGCTACCGGTGCGGATCAGCATGGGCCGCCCGCACAAATGGCAACAGATATCGGTTGCAGTGGCCTCATTGGGGCGCATGCCCCCCTCCTCACCCTGGGCCTTGGCAAGCTTGGCGGTGAAATCCAGGTAAAAGCGATCGAGCACCTGTTTCCAGTCGAGGTCGCCGCCGGCGACCTCGTCGAGCTGTTCCTCCATGGTCGCCGTGAAACCGTAATCCATCAGATCGGCGAAATTTTCGCTCAGGCGCTGGGTGACGATGTCGCCGATTTTTTCGGCATACAAGCGGCGGTTCTCGAGCCGGACGTAGCCCCGATCCTGAATCGTGGAGATGATCGCCGCGTAGGTCGAAGGTCGCCCGATACCGCGCTTCTCGAGTTCGCGAACCAAGGTCGCCTCGCTGTAGCGCGCCGGCGGCTTGGTGAAATGTTGCTGGGGTAATAGCTCGACCAGCGTCAACACATCGCCGACCCCATAGCTCGGCAATTCGACATCATCGTTGCCACGTTGCCCCGGCAGCACCCGCAGAAAGCCATCGAACAGCACGACACGGCCGCGCGCGCGCAGTTCATAGCTGCCGGCGGTGACCGTCACCGTTGTGCTGGTAAAGCGCGCGGGATTCATCTGACCGGCGACAAACTGCTGCCAGATCATCTGGAACAACTTTTTGGCGTCGTCCTCAACCCCGTGCAGATCGGCCACTGTCAGATCGACGTTGGATGGCCGGATCGCTTCGTGGGCCTCCTGGGCGCCGGCCTTGCTGCTGTAGCCGTTGGGCTTGGGGGGCAGGTAGTCGCCGCCAAAGCGGGTCTTGATCAGCGTGCGGCAGGCATCCACGGCATCTGCGCTCAGATTGGTGGAGTCGGTGCGCATGTAGGTGATATAGCCGGCCTCGTACAGCCGCTGCGCCAGCACCATGGTTTTCTTGACCCCGAAGCTCAGCCGGGTGCTCGCCGCCTGCTGCAGCGTGGAGGTAATAAAAGGCGCCGGCGGCTTGGCCTGGGTGGGGGTATCCTCGCGGGCGGCAACCCGGTAGCGGGCATTGCGCAGCTCGGCGAGGGCGAGGTCGCTGTGTTCCCGGCGCGTCGGCCGATAGGCGACACCGTCGCGGCTTTTGACTTCGAAGCGCACGCGATCTTGGGCGACATTGTCAAGATCGGCGTGGAGCGTCCAGTATTCCTCGGGCTGAAAAGCGTGGATCTCCCGCTCCCGCTCCACCACCAGTTTGACGGCCACCGATTGCACCCGCCCGGCCGACAGGCCTCGCGCCACCTTGGCCCACAGCAGGGGCGACACCATGAAGCCGACCACACGATCGAGAAAACGCCGCGCCTGCTGGGCGTTGACTCGATCGATGTCCAGCACGCCCGGTTGATCAAAGGCTTTTTGTATCGCCTTTTTGGTGATTTCGTTGAACACGACCCGCTTGTAACGGCTGGCATCGCCGCCGATGGCCTGTTGCAAATGCCAGGCGATGGCTTCACCTTCGCGATCCAGGTCGGTGGCGAGATAGACGACATCCGCCTGGCGCGCGAATTTGCGCAGCTCGTCGACGACCTTTTCCTTGCCCGGCAGAATCTGATAATTGGCCGCCCAACCGTGCTCGGGATCAATGCCCATGCGGCTTATCAATTGCGCCTGCGCCTGCTCGGCGCGGTGTTTGGCTTTTGCCACCGGCGCCAACTGGCGCGTCAGCGCGGCTTTCGCGACCCTGTCCCGAGCGTCTCCCGCGGCGCTCTTGCGCTCACCGCCGGTGGGCAGATCGCGAATATGACCCACACTCGATTTGACGATGAAATCGTTGCCCAGATATTTGTTGATCGTTTTCGCTTTTGCCGGCGACTCGACGATTACCAGTGCTTTAGCCATGAAATCCTGTCAGTAGGGCCTGATTTTTTGGCCTCGCGGCCGGAGGTGGCGAGTATATACGGGCTCATTCCGACCCGGTCAAGCAGTTTGAGCCGGGCAGAAAGTTGCGCTCGCATGCGCTTGCGCCCGCCGGTCAATCTGACCAGGTCAGCCAAGGAATCGTCAATGATTTAAATAACTTCATGATTTTTAGCGCTTTAATATTTTCCACAACCTCCGACGGCTACCGCCGACGCCATTGCGCAGTGGTGTGGGAGCACCGGTGCCGAGTGCTCGAGCGGCGCGCTCGGCCCCAACCCATCAATTTCTGTATACACTGTCGCCGACGTCGATAGCGGGAGAAATAGTTCATGTCCTACTACCACCACATTCTGGTCGGTCTGGATTTGTCACCGGAATCCCAAGGCCTTATCGATCATGTCAAGGAGCTGTTTACCGGGCGCGACGATGTTCGCATCAGCCTCGCCCATGTCCAGGAGCCGCTGTCGTTCGCCTATGGCGGTGACGTGCCCATGGATCTCAGCGAAGTCCAACGCCAGATGGAGGGGCGCGCCCGCGCGCAACTGCAGGTTTTTGGCGCCCAACTCGGGGTGGGGGTGGCCGATCAACAGGTGCTGATCGGTTCGCCAGCCCCCGAGATGCACCGCTTCGCCCGCGAGCACGAGGTTGACCTGATCGTGGTCGGCAGCCACGGCCGCCATGGCCTCGCGCTGATTTTCGGTTCCACGGCGAATGGCGTCCTCCACGGCGCCTGCTGCGACGTCCTCGCCGTGCGCATCAAGAAGGACAGTTGAGGCGCCGTTGCCCCTGCGTGCCATTTTTGTTGGAGGACATTGCGTGCTTTACCCGCTCTGCTGGCGACGGTTCGTTGGTCGCCGCCCATCGTCGGGCACTGTGCTGGCGGTAGCCGTCACCCTGGTTCTTGCATTCGCCTGGCCGTCGACGGTCCAGGCGCAGGCGCAGGCGGATTCATTGAGCCGCCAGCGCGCGCTGTACGCCGAAGCCAAAAAATACGTCGGCAAGCCCAAATATCTGCAACGGTTTCGACAGTTGAAGTCCCGGCTGGTCGACTACCCGCTGTACCCCTATCTCCAATACCAGGATCTGATCGGACGGCTGTCCGTCGGACAGCAAGCCGATATCGATCATTTCCTGCGCAGTTACGACAGCACGCCGCTGGCCGGCCGCCTGCGCGACAAGTGGCTGGATTACCTCCGCCAGCAAGACGCTTGGGAACAATATCTGCGCTATTACCGGGTCGGCGCCGCTAACAATCTGGAACTGGCCTGCTATTACCAGTACGCCCGCTATCTGAACAGCCCGGGAGCCGATGCGCTGAACGCCGGCATTGAGCTCTGGCGCATCCCCAAGACCGCGCCCGCCGGTTGCGACTCGCTGTTTGCCATCCTGGTCAACAACGGCTTGATCTCCCAGGAGCTGGCGTGGCAACGCTATCTCGGCGCCTTGGTGAACCGCGACCACGAGCTGGCGCGGGAGCTGGAACAGGGCTTCGGCTCGCCGACCTATCAGGCGCTCGCGAAAAATTACGCCGCGTTGGCGCGCGATCCCCGATTGCTCGCCAACTTTGCCACCTTTGCCGACCAGACCCCCGACACCTTGCTGGTCATCGAACAGGCGCTGCGCGATCTCGCCAGGACCGATGCCGTCACTGCGATGGGCCACTGGAGCCACTACCGGCAGGCCAACCAGTTCGCGGTTGCGAGTCAACAACAGGTCATCGCCAGCCTGGTGCGTGGGCTGTACGAGCAAGGTAAACCCCGAATCGCGTTGAAATACCTGGAAGGCAACATCGACCTGGCGCCCGCGGATCTGCTGGAATGGCGGTTGCGGCTGGCGTTGAAGGACGGCGACTGGGCGGGCATCGCGCGCTGGATCGGCAATATCCCGCCTGAGATTCGCCACGAACCCCTGTGGCGCTACTGGCGCGCCCGCATCGTGCTGATGACGACGCAGGACTCCATCGCGCAAGAGGCGGCGCAGAACACTTATCGCGAACTGGCGCGGGAGCGCAATTTTTACGGGTTTCTCGCCAGCGACTGGGCCGACAGCCCCTACCAGATGCTGGCGCCGCCGCGGCCGATAACCGCCGCCGAAATCGACAGATTGGCGCGCTCGGCGGCCATGGTGCGGGTCAAGGAATTGATCTACTTCAATGACTGGGTCGCCGCCAGCCAGGAGTGGCATTTCGCGTTGCAGGGCCGCTCCCAGCACGAGGCGCGGGTGGCCGCCCACCTCGCCCAACGCTGGGGCTGGTATCAACAGGCCATAGTTACCATGGCCAAGGCCAATTTTCTGGACGACCTGGAAGTGCGCTTCCCGCGTCCGTTCGCGACCCACTTCCAGCACAACGCCAAGGCCCAGGCGGTGCCCCCCAACCTGCTGTTCGCGCTGGCGCGGCAGGAGAGCGCATTCAACCCCAGCATCGCCTCGTCGGCCGGTGCCCGTGGGCTGATGCAGTTGATGCCAGCAACCGCCGCCGAGGTCGCGCGCGCCAAGGGCATCCGCCTGCGTGGCAAAAGTGACCTCGACAATCCGGCCATCAATGTCCGCTTGGGCAGCACCTACTATCGACAGATGCTGGATCGTTTCGCCAACAACCGCATCCTGGCGACCGCCGCCTACAACGCCGGCCCCGGGCGCGTGCGCGGCTGGCTGGAGGAGACCAACGGCCGTTTACCCTTCGACGTCTGGATCGAAACCATACCCTTCAAGGAGACCCGCAACTACGTGCAGAACGTGCTGGCGTACTCGGTGATTTATAACCACCACCTGCACGGCGCCCGCAGGATGCTCGACGCTCACGAAAAGGCAGCGACTCTGTAGTGGGCGCCAACCACCAGCCAGACAGCGAACGCATGAGCGCTCCAACGCCACTGATCGACATCGGCCTCAACCTCGCCGATCACCGCTTCGCACACGACTGCTGGCCAACCCTGGCGCGGGCGCAGGTGGCCGGGGTCGCGGGCGCGATTCTGACCGGCACCAGCGCCGCGACCAGCGCCCAGGTGGTCGCCCTGTGCCGCCAGGCACAGGCGGAATTCCCCGGCATGTTGCACTGCACCGCCGGTGTTCACCCCCACGCGGCCAGCCACTGGCAACCCGCCACAGCCGCCACGCTGCGCGAACTCGCCGCCAACGCGGAAGTGGTCGCGATCGGCGAGACCGGACTCGATTTCAATCGGGATTTTTCGCCGCGCCCCGATCAGGAGCGGGCGTTTGTCGCACAACTGGAACTCGCGTGCGAGCTCGGGCTACCGGTGTTCCTGCACGAGCGGGACGCCCACCTGCGCCTGTTCGACATCTTGAAGAGCTATCGCGATCGGCTGACGGCGGGCGTCGTCCATTGCTTTACCGGCGACCGCGACAGCCTGTTCAACTACCTCGACCTGGACCTGCACATCGGCATTACCGGCTGGCTGTGCGACAGCCGCCGCGGTGGGCCCCTGCGCGAACTGGTGCGCCACATCCCGCTCGATCGACTGATGCTGGAGACCGACGCACCCTATCTGGTGCCCCGCAACATGGCGCCAAAACCCGCCGGCAATCGCAATGAACCGGCGTTTCTGCCGTGGATTCTGCGCGAGATCGCCCGGCATCGGCCGGAGCCCGAGGCGGTCATCGCCGCCGCGACGACGCAGACCGCGGCGGGGTTCTTCCGCATTCCGCTACCGACGCCACTGCGCGCGGTCGATGCCGCCATCAGCGGATAATTCAGCGTTGTGGCTGGAGAAAAACGCTGAAGAAATAACTTGCACCGAAGGTTTGAAAAAACAACCTTACTCGCCAACCCGCCCTTTGGCGTGGATTGGAAGGACAAGAAGACGGTCGTCGAGAAGGGGCACAACGAAACGAGCTTCTCCGGCTGCTTCGACGCTCAAGTCCGACAGCTCCTACGGTCGGACACTCCGTAATCGGCTCGGCTGCCGCCCCAGAAAATCGACGGCAGTCGCGCGCAGCGCTCGATCGACACTTGCCGGCGGCTGCCACCCGAGCAGCTCGCGGATTGGCGTTGAATCGACCTGTAGTGAGCCACAAAGTCGGCGCGCGATTTCGTCGCCACCGAGCATGGTGGCCGCAGCAGTTAGCCAAGACACGGGGACGGGGAAAAGCCGAGCTGGTTTGTCGAGTGCGCTGCCGACCCGACGCAGCAGCTCCGGCGTAGACATGTCTTCACCATCAGACACCAGAAACACCTGGCCAGCAGCCGCAGGGTGCGCCACGCAGGTGGCTATCAAATCAACCAGATTTTCGACTGCCACCAAACTGCGTCGATTGTCGACTGCTGCCAGGGGTAGCGGCACACCGGCGCAAATCCAGCGCATCATCCGTTGAAAGTTCGCTTTTACACCCGGCCCGTACACCAGCGGCGGGCGGATAATGACGACCTCGATGCCCGTGGCCGCGGCCAGTCGCGCCAGCCCCTGTTCAGCCTCCAATTTGCTGAGGCCATAGTTGTCAACCGGCGCTGGCGGGTCGGCGCACCTGAACGGGGTCAGCGTGGTCTCCTCGCCATGAACCTTGACTGAACTCAGGTAGATGAATCGACGCGCCCCCGCTTCTACCGCACGTTGCGCTAACGCTAAAGTGCCCTCGACATTTGTCCGCCGGTACGCAGACAGCGGATCGGTCGAATGATTGCGCAGGATATGCACGCGAGCGGCCAGATGAACGACGACATCGACACCATCCAGCGCGCTCGTCCAAAGAGTGTCTGCACACAGATCGCCCGTCACCCAACGTTGAACGCCTGACGCCACCTCGGCAGTCGGGCGCCGCACGGACGCGCACAGCGAGAACTCCGGTTGCTCCTGCAGACGTTTGAGCAATGCACAACCAACGAATCCATTCGCGCCGGTGATCAATATTTTCATTGAACGATGGCCGGTGTCAGGCACTAACAGCAGTTTGAAAAAGGGCTTTCCTGCCCTTGTTCAACCCGGCTCGTCGCGGCACATTCCCGCGACGACCTCCGGAGATCAAGCACTTAGCGTGCTCGA
>CBDDRG010000243.1:0-2530 GCA_965232975.1 uncultured bacterium | reverse complement strand
GCTGCCGTGCACAGGGCGTGGCGGATGGCCTCGCGGCGATCGCTGAAGGTTTCGACCAGCGGCAGTGCGCCGCGGCTGATTCCCCCCAGGCCGCGGCTGATTCCGCCCAGGATGTCGGCAATGATCGCGTCCGGAGCTTCGCTGCGCGGGTTGTCGCTGGTGACCACGACCCGATCCGCCAGCCGCGCGGCGATGGCGCCCATCTGTGGACGCTTGCCGCGATCGCGGTCGCCGCCGCAGCCGAACACACACCACAGTTGGCCCGCGGTGCTCGCGCGCAGCGTGGTCAGCACCTGCGCCAGCGCGTCCGGGCTGTGGGCGTAATCGACGACCACGGTCGGCGCAGCGGCCGCGTCGCTCTCGGCGGCAACCACTTCCATGCGCCCGCGCACCGGCGTCAGGGTCGGCAACACGGCGAGGACATCGACGAGCGCGCAGCCCTGGACGCAGGCGGCCGCGATCACCGCGAGCAGGTTGGCGGCGTTGAAGCGGCCGAGCAGTGGGCTGTGCACCCGGCCGCTGCCCCAGGGCGACACCAGCTCGGCGCGAAAGCCGTGCGCGGACGGCTGGAAAGCGCGCAGATACAGATCCGCCGCCGGATCTTCGACCGCGTAGGTATAAGTGGGGAGGTGGGTTGGCAAGCTGGCGCACAGGCGTGCGGCCAGCGGATCTTCCGCGTTGACGACGGCGCAGCCGAGGCCGGGAGTCTGAAACAGCGCGGCCTTGGCGGTGAAATAGCTGTCCATGTCGCCGTGGTAGTCGAGGTGGTCGCGGCTCAGGTTGGTGAAGATCGCAGCGGCGAAACGCACTGCCGCCACCCGGTTTTGGGCGAGGCTGTGGGAGGACACTTCCAGCGCCACACGCTGGACGCCAAGATCGCGCAGACTGGCCAGTATCGCCTGGGTGCGAATGGCGTCCGGCGTGGTCATGCCGGTGTCGGCGAGCACCGCGGCCCCGGCACCGCCGTCGATGGCGCCCCAGCCGAGGGTGCCGACCACCGCCGAGCGGTCGCCGAGCCGCGCCAACAGCCGAGCCAGCAACTGGGTGACCGTGGTCTTGCCGTTGGTGCCGGTGACGCCGGTGACGGCGAGCGCCTGGCTCGGATCGCCGTACCAGCGGCCGGCGATGGTGCTCAGTTGCGCTGCCAGGCCGGCGATGCCGAGCACCGGGATGGCGCTCGCGACGGGCGCAGCGGCCGCCATCACGGCGTCGAGACCGGCGGCTTCGGCGACCACGGCAACGGCGCCGGCAGCGGCGGCCGGGGCGATAAACGCGCGGCCATCGGCATGGGCACCGGGCAGCGCGACGAAGATGTCACCGGGACGCACCGCGCGGCTGTCCAATTGCAGTCCGCGCACCGGCAGTGTCGCCAGGCGCGGCGGGAGCGCGCCACCGGCGATGGCGATGCCCGCGAGCAGCGTCTCCAGGGTCGGTGCAGTCGGGGTCGCGGCCGTGGCCATCATCAGATGCCCTCCCGCCGGGTCGGTGCGGCGACGGCGACCACGCGTTGCCCCTCGGGCAACTCGGGCGGGACCTTCAGCGTGCGCAAAGCCGCCGCCATGACTTTGCGGAACACCGGCGCGGCGACCAGGCCGCCAAAGTACTTGCCGCCCTGGGGCTTGTTGACGATGACCACGGCGACCAGCCGGGGCTCGGCGGCCGGCACCATGCCGGCAAACAGCGAGCTGTAGCTGTGCTTCTGATAACCCCCGGTGCCCACGGTATGCACGGTGCCGGTCTTGCCGGCGACCGCATAGGCGGGTATCGCCGCGCGGGTACCGGTGCCGCCGGGCTGGGTGACGGTGACCATCATGGTGCGCACCGCGCTCGCCACTGCCGGGTCGATGACCTGTTCGCCGGACACCGGCGGCGCCACTTTCAGCAGGCTGACCGGCCGCCGCAGACCGTTGTTGGCGATGACGGAATAGGCCCGCGCCAGTTGCAGCGCGGTCGCCTCCATGCCGTAGCCAAAGGCATAGGTGGCGCGCTCGACCGCGCGCCAGGGCCGCTTGTCGGGGAGCATGCCGGGGCTTTCGCCGGGAAAGCCGGTGCCCGGATTCTGGCCCAGGCCGACGCGCTGAAAGACGTCGCGGATGGCCTCCGGCGCCAACTGCATGGATACCTTGGTGAGGCCCACCTGGCTCGATTTGGTGATCACGCCGGTGACATCGAGCAGGCCGTAGTTGTGGGGATCGACGAAGCTCTTGCCGGCGACCTGGACGCGGCCGGGGTTGGTGTCGACGGGCGTGTGGGGCGTGAACTTGCCGCTCTCCAGCGCCGCCACCATGGTCAGCGGCTTCATCAGCGAGCCGGGTTCGACGATGTCGATCAGGGTGCGGTTGCGCATCGCGCCGCGATCCAGTGGGCTGCGGTGATTGGGGTTGAACGAGGGTTGACTGGCCATCGCCAGCACTTCGCCGGTGCGCGCGTCGAGCACCACCATGGCCCCCGATTCGGCGTGGAATTCGGTGACGGCGGCCTTCAGCTCGCGGTGCGCCAGATATTGCAGGCGCAGGTCGATGCTCAGCGC
>CBDDRG010000242.1:0-11733 GCA_965232975.1 uncultured bacterium | reverse complement strand
GGCATAGCGGTGGCTGACGCCACCCGAGCACCAGGATCAGCGCTACGCGAGCACGCCAGTAAACATCCAGGTAGCGCCCACGCCGTCGATGACGGGAATGCCCTGACTATAGGCCATGGCTCACGATAATCTGCGGGCGGGATTTGGAGCGGAGTTTAGCGGTTGCAGAGGGGATGCAGCCGCTCGGTTCGACAGCGGAAGCGCTGCTGTCGATGGGTCAGGCATCGAGCCTGGCCACTATCGCCCCCGTGAGCCGGCTTAAATCCGTGCTGTCGATCACATAGGGCGGCATCAGGTAAATCAGTTTGCCGAACGGGCGAATCCACACCCCGGCGGCGACGAATGCCCGCTGCAACTCGGCGACATCCACGGGTGCCCTCATTTCGACGACGCCAATGGCGCCGAGCACGCGCACGTCGGCAACGTCGGGATGACTGCGGCAGGGTTCCAGTTCCGCGCGCAACTGGGCTTCGATGGCGGCGATGCGCTGTTGCCAGGGCGAGCTCAGCAACAGTTCGATACTGGCGTTGGCCACCGCGCAGGCCAGCGGGTTGGCCATGAACGTCGGGCCGTGCATGAATACCCCGGCTTCGCCATTGCAGATGCCGTCGCTGACCTGTTCGGTGCACAGCGTCGCCGCCAGCGTCAGATAGCCCCCGGTCAACGCCTTGCCGAGGCAGAGAATATCCGGGCTGATATCCGCCCATTCACAGGCGAACAGTTTGCCGGTGCGGCCGAAACCGGTCGCGATTTCGTCGGCGATCAACAACACCTGGTGGTCGTCGCAAAGTTGCCGTATCCGGCGCAGATAAGTAGGGGAATAAAACCGCATACCGCCTGCGCCCTGCACGATGGGCTCGACAATCACAGCGGCGACAGTGCCGGCGTGCGCGCTGAGCTGGCGTTCAAAGTCGGCGATGTACAGCTCATCCCAGGGCTCGTCAAACCCGCACCGGGGCGCCTCGACAAATATTTGTCGCGTCAAAACGCGGTTGAACAAGTGGTGCATGCCGGTCAGCGGATCGCACACCGACATCGCCGCGAAGGTGTCGCCGTGATAGCCGCCGCGCACCGTCAACAGCTGGGTTTTTCGCGGCTTGCCGACCGCCTGCCAGTATTGCAGCGCCATCTTGATGGCGACCTCGACCGCCACTGAACCGGAGTCGGCGAAAAATATTTTTTGCAAAGGTGTTGGTGTAATATTCGCCAAATTTTTGGCGAGGCGCGCGGCTGGTTCGTGGACAATGCCGCCGAACATGACGTGGGCCATGTGCGTTAGTTGAGTGGTGATCGCGGCGTTGAGCGCGGGCTCGTTGTAGCCGTGGATCACACACCACCACGACGCCATGCCGTCGATCAATTCGCGGCCGTCGGCGAGGCGCAGCCGCACGCCCTCCGCGCTCTCCACCTGATAAGTCGGCAATGGCGTAATAAGCGAAGAGTACGGGTGCCAGATATGTTCTTGGTCGATCGCCTGGATCTGGCTTTTACTAAGAGCTGTTACCGGAAGCAGGATCGTTGCCGGACTCTGGGCATGTGCGGGAGTTGTCGCGGAATGCGTTGAGCGCGATGTCATGGCGGGTTACTCGGGGTGCGACGGTTTTATTGTACGGCACCCGCGAAGCGTCGGTGTGCGGGCGTCGGGAGTGTCGGGGGTGTCGGATTGGGGTGTTGGGCGCGGACACGACAATGGTTGCCGCGGGCCAACGGGGGTTAGCTGAATTAGCGGATAGGGGCGACAGCGGAAAGTGGACAAATCAAAAATCGAGGAATTGGTAAAAGAAAAATTGGGGGCGGTTGGGAAAGTAATCAAAAAACGGCCAGGGGTAACGTTGGGCGCAGCCGTCGCCGCCACAGTGGCGGTGATCGCCCTGGGCTCGCTGTCAAGCGGCGATGAGGCCTCCCAATCGCCGCCGCTGGCGGGTGCCGGGGCGGCTAGCGTGCAAGTTCCGGGATCGGCGCCGCTGGCGCCAATGGACCCCGCGGCAGTGCCGGCGGCGACCACTTCCATGCCGGCCCCTGTTGATGCGTCGTCATCGGCGCCGGCGGCGGTTGCCGCCGTGCTCAACCCCACTGCATCAGTAGCGGCGGTTGCCGCCCTGCCCACCTCCACCGCATCAGCAGCGGCGGGTGCGCCGGAGCCGGCAGCGGTGGCCACCGCGGCGACCGCCATGTCAGCGAGCGCGGCCGGGGTGTCGCCGAAGGCGCCAGCGGCCTCGGCGGCACCGCCGGTGGCGACGGCAGTCAAGGCGGCGACCGCCCAAGCCAAGCCTGACACGGAAGCATCGAAGCCGGGTGCTTCGGCTACTGCCAAGGGTGACAAAAAGGGCGCCGTGGTAGCCAAAGCGGCTGCCAAACCCAGCAAGGTGAAGGTCGCCAAGGCCGCGCCCTCGCCGAAAGCGCCTGCGGCGTCCGCCGCACCGCCCATCGTCGCCAAGGCAACGGGCGTGAAGGCCGCCTACTGGCCTTTCTGGGACGCCAGCCGCGAAGACAACCCGAACACGATCAATCACGCCGACTGGGATCGCATCCTGCGCAACTACGTGGTGGTCGATCGCTCCTCGGGCATCAACCGATTCCGCTACGGCAGTGTCAGCGGGGAGGATCGCGCCAGCCTGAAGGCTTATATCGAGCGGATGACCGCGATCGACCCGCGCACTTTTCGCGCGGACGAGCAGAAGTCCTACTGGCTAAACCTGTACAACGCGCTGACGGTAAAGCTGGTGCTCGATCACTACCCCGTCAAGACCATCCGCGAGATTTCCGATAAAGCGCTGAGCGCGGGCCCCTGGGACAGCAAGCTGGTGAAAATTGCCGGCGAAGAGTTGTCGCTGAACGACATCGAGCACCGCATCCTGCGCCCGATCTGGCAGGACAGCAAGATTCACTTCGGCCTGGTCGGTGCCAGCATGGGTTCGCCGAGCATCCTGCCCAAGGCTTTCACCGGCAAGATGTGCGACGACATGCTGAAACAATCCCGGCGAGATTTCATCAACGCCAAGCGTGGCGTCAAGCTCGCCAATGGCAAACTCGAAGTGTCGGAAATTTTCGCGTGGTACCGGGATGATTTCGCCAGCACCGACGAAGCGCTGCTCAAGTTCTTCGCGTTCAATGCCACGGACGACAAACAGGCGCTCTATCTGCTCGGCTTCAACGGCAAGATCGACTACCACTACGACTGGGCGATCAACGCCGCGCCCTGACCTTTGACCTTCGACCTTTGTCGATGCCAAGCCCCGCGGCTACTGGGGCTTGACGTCGACAACGGGGTTGCCACAGGTTCCGGCCTCAGCGGGAGCAATTGGCGCTACCTGGCGCCCGTATCGCCAGACTCCGGTTTGCAATCGACCCGCACATAGCGCTCTGCTCCCAACTGCAACAAGCTCAACCGCCCCCCCCACACACAGCCGGTATCGGTCGGAAACAGGCGCGCGCCGCAGGGGCGGCCCTGGAGCGTCGCCCAGTGGCCGAAGATGATGCTGTCATCGCGGGTCTGCCGCTGCCGATGGGCATACCAGGGGGCAAAGCCCGGCGGCGCCCGCTCCGGTCCCTGTTTGGTGTTGAGCTCAAGGCGACCGGCGCGGTCGCAAAAGCGCATGCGGGTAAAGTAGTTGGTGATCAAGCGCCAGCGTGCCGGGGTGGCGAGATTATCGGTCCAGCAGTCCGGCGCATTGCCGTAGAGGGTGGCGAAATAGGCGTCGGCGCGCTCGTCGCGCAGCACTTCCGCAACTTCCAGCGCGTGCGCCTTGGCCTCCGCCAGCGACCACTGCGGCGGGATGCCGGCGTGTACCAGCACATAGCCCTGAGCGTGGATCAGCAGCGGTTGCCCCTGTAGCCAGTGCAGCAACTCGTCGCGGTCGGGGGCGGCGAGAATGTCGCCAAAGGTGTCCTTGGGGTGGGCGCGGCGGTGGCCGCGGCCCACTGCGAGCAGATGCAGATCGTGGTTGCCGAGCACCATGCGGAACGCCGTGCCGAGACTCTTCACAAAGCGCAGCGTCGGCAGTGACGCCGGCCCGCGGTTGACGACATCGCCCACCGACCAGAGTTGATCCTGGCGCGGATCGAAGTTCACTTGCGCCAGCAGGCGCCGCAGGGGTTCCAGGCAGCCCTGAATATCGCCGACGGCGTAAATCGCCACGGCCGCAGCGGTCAGTGCACCGCGCGCGGCATGGCGAGCACGAAGGTCGGGATCGGCACGTCGAACCGGTCGCCGTTGGCGCCGCTCATCTGGTAACTGCCGCCCATGGTGCCCACCTCGGTGTCGATTACCGCGCCGCTGGTATACCGATAGGAGTGGCCGGGCGCGATCACCGGCTGTTCGCCGATGTCGAACAGCCAGCCCACCTCCTGGCGCCGGCCATTGGCGTCGGTGATGATCCAGTGGCGGCTGATGAGCTGGGCGGGGGCGTCGCCGCCATTTTCGATGGTGATGTGGTAGGCAAACGCAAACCGGTGTCGCTCGGGCTCGGACTGGCGCGGCAGGTATTCGGTGGTCACGTGGATTTGAATCGCGGGGTTGCTCATGGCGATGGACTCAGGTGGTTGGCGATGGCGACGAAGTCCGCCACCGTGAGAGTTTCCGGGCGGGCGCCGAGATCCATCCCCAGTTCGGCCAACCGTGGAGCCTGCGCCAGGCGCCCGAGGCAGTTGCGCAAGGTTTTGCGCCGCTGCTGAAAGCAGGCGTTAACCAGTTGCCCAAAAAAGGCGGCATCCCTGGGGAGCATCTGTTGTCCGCGGGGGTGTGGTGTCAGGCGCACCAGCGTGGAGGTGACTTTGGGAATTGGTCGGAAGGCGTCGGCGGGCACGTCGAACAGCGGGGTCACCTGACAATGATATTGAGTCATCACGCTCAGGCGGCCGTAGTTTTTGCCGCCGGGGCTGGCGGCCATGCGTTCGACGACCTCTTTCTGCAGCATGAAGTGCATGTCGGCAATTCTAGCGCCAAAGCTGAACAGGTGAAAAAGCAGCGGCGTGGAGATGTTGTAGGGCAGGTTCCCGACCACGCGCAGGCTGCGGGTGCAGTCGCCGACATTGTCAAAGTCGGCGGTCAAGGCGTCGCTCTGGACGACCTCGAAGCCACTACAAGCCGCGAATTGACAGCGCAAGCGGGCCACCAGATCGCGATCGAGTTCGAGCGCATGCAGCCCCGGAGCGCGGGCCAGTAGAGGGCCGGTGAGCGCGCCCTCACCGGGGCCGATTTCCACCAGGTTGTCGTCCGCGCGCGGCCCGATCGCGGCGACGATCCTGGCGATGACCTGCGCATCGATCAAAAAATTCTGGCCGAAGCGCTTGCGCGCGCGATGGGGCGCCGCCGCCATCAGCCGCTCGCGGCCATGGCGCAGGCATAGCTCAACGCCGTGGCCAGGCTGCCAGTGTCCGCACGCCCGCTGCCGGCCAGATCCAGCGCGGTGCCGTGATCGACCGAGGTGCGGACGATGGGCAGCCCCAGGGTGATGTTTACCGCCTGGCCAAAGCCGCGGTATTTGAGCACCGGCAGCCCCTGGTCGTGGTACATGGCCAGCACGGCGTCGGCGCGTTCGAGGTATTTGGGCGTGAACAGCGTATCCGCCGGCAGTGGGCCGGTGATCGCCATGCCCTGCGCCCCCAAGTGGGTCAGCGCGGGAATGATGACATCGATCTCCTCGCGCCCGAGATGGCCATCTTCGCCGGCGTGGGGGTTCAAGCCGCAGACCAGGATGCGGGGTTGCGCGATGCCGAACTTGCGCTGCAGATCGCGGTGGAGGATACCGATAACCTCGGTCAGCAGGCTTTGGGTAATGGCTGCGGGTACCTGCGCCAGCGGCAGGTGGGTGGTCGCCAACGCCACGCGCAGGCCGGTGGTCGCCAGCATCATCACCACGCGGGCGGTGCCGGTGCGCGCGGCAAGGTATTCGGTGTGGCCGGAGAAGGGGATGCCGGCGGCGTTGATGACGCCCTTGTGCACCGGCCCCGTGATCAGCGCGGCGCAAAAGCCGGACTGGCAGTCGGCGACGGCGCGATCCAGGCAGCGGAGGACGTAGCCGGCGTTGGCGGGCGCCAACACCCCCGGTTGGGCGGGGGCGGCCAGCGGTAACGGCGCCACTGCCAGCTCGCCGGGTGCCAACGGGCCGGGTGGGCTGGCCGGCGCTCGGCAGTGCAGCGCCAGACCGATCTGCCGGGCGCGCTCGCGGAGTAGATCGGGGTCGGCGTAGGCGAGCAGCTCATGGGGATAGCCGCCCTGGATGAGCTGAAGCAACAGCTCGGGGCCGATGCCGGCTGGTTCCCCGGGGGTAACGGCCAGACGCAGCGTCATTTTTTTATGTCGACATACGCCTCATCGCGAATTTCCTGCAGCCACAACTGCAGTTCTTCCTCGAATTTGCGGTGGCGGATAAAGTTCTTGGCCTGGTTGCGCATGATTTCCTTGCTGAAATCCTGCTTGCGGCGGTCGATCACGCGGACGATATGCCAGCCGAACTGGGTGCGGAAGGGCTCGCTGATGGCGCCGACCGGGGTGCTGTTGACGACCCTTTCGAAATCGGGGACGAATTGCTCGGGCATCGACCAGCCCAGATTGCCACCGGCGAGTGCCGACCCGGGATCCTCCGAAAACTGCTTCGCCAGAATACTGAAATCTTCGCGCTTGAGTGCGGGGGCGCGGAGTGCAGACAGCAGGTTGCGGCAGTCGTCCCCGCTGCGAACCTCGTTGGCTTTGACCAGAATGTGCTGGGCGTTGCTCTGCTCCACCATTTGCGCGCCGGCGCTATCGCGGCGATCGTAGAGTTTGAGCAGATGGATGCCGGCATCGCTGCGCAGCGGTTCGCTGATTTCGCCGGGTGCGAGATCGGCGATCGCGGTGGCGAACAGCTCGGGCAGTTGCGCCGCCTTGCGCCACCCCAAGTCGCCGCCCTGCAGGGCTTTGGGCCCCGTCGAATTGGCGATCGCGAGCTGGCGGAAATCGGCGCCCTTGAGCAGTTGTTCGCGCAGGCTTTGGACTTTGGCGAGCGCTGCGTCAACCACTTCCCGCGGCGCGCCGGCGGGTACCAGGATCAAAATGTGGCCGAGATCGACATCCGGCGACGCCATGATCTTGCCGGCTTCGGTGTTGAGGAAATTGTCGATCTCCTGGTCGCTGACGGTGATGCGGCGCTGCACCCGCGCCTGCTGCACCTGGGCAATCAGCATTTCGTTGGCGATGCGCGTCCGCAGCTTGTCGGTGGTCATGCCGTCGCTGAGCGCCATCTGGACGAATTGCTCCAGACTCATGCCCTGCTGTTCGGCGATTCGCGCCAGGGTTTGGTTGAGCTCGGTGTCGCTGATCTTGACGCCCGCGCGGTTGGCGATATTGAGCTGTAGACGGTCGAGAATCAGCTTGTCCAATACTTTTGGCAGCAGCACTTCGCGGGGTGGGGGTTCACCGCCGGAGCGGGCCAGCCGCCGGTAGATGGCATCGACCTCCTCGTCGATTTCGCTGGCCATGACCACATCGTCATTGACGATGGCGGCGACCCGATCCAGTTGGCGAACCTCGGCGGCCAGGCCGGCAAGGCTGATGCTGCCAGCCAACAGCAGCGGGGACAGGTGTTTGAAGCGTCGTAACAAGCCACTCATGAATACTTCCAATCTAGCGATCCCTGGGGATATAGCCGTAGACGCCGTCGCGCAGAATGCCGGCCACCTGTTTGCCGACGCCACCCAGCCCCTTGAACTGAAATTCGATAAACAGCCCGGTGTTGTAGTCGGTGCTGTCTGCGAAAAGCACGTCATTCTGCCGGTCGAGCCAGCGTCGGGCAAGGACGGCGATCCGCCAGCAACAGCTCTCGTATTCGAAGCCGCCAAATACTTCCAGTTCGCGGTTGCGGGCGATGTCGTGATTCCACCGCCCCACCAGGCCCCAGGAGTCCGACACCGGCAGCATGAAAGAAAAATCCGCCTGTTCGATGTCTTCGATACGCGGCGTCGCCGCCAACACCAGCGCATCCCGGGTATAGCGGTAGGCGGCGTTGAACACCGTGCGGTCGGGGTTGCGGTAGCGCATGCTCAGGCCGCCCTTGCCGACCCGCGAGACATCCTGATCCACCAGCAGATCGGCTTGAAAGCGCCAAGATTCCGACAGCCGCACGCCCAGCTCGCCGGCCAGGTCGGAGCTGTTGTCCGACAGGTCGGCGGCTTGCGCCCGCAGGATGTCGGGAGGAACCATCCCGAAGCCGGCCAAGGTCGGATCGACGAACACCCGGCGGTCGTCCAGGTAGAGAATCTCGCCAGCGCTCAGGCGCACCCACTCGCGGCCCCTGGCATCGATCACCCGGGAGGTCAAGCCCAGCGTCACCTGTTCGGTATCGCCAATGCGGTCGCCGCCCGCGAAGCGGTCGTCGCGGAACAGCTGCTGATAACTGAAGGTAAGCTCGGAGGTGTCGAAAACCGGAAAGTCGCTCTGATCCTTGAAGTTCGACTTCAGATAGTAGAGCCGCGGCTCCAGCGTCTGGGTAAAACCCTTGAGCGCGGGGATGCGCTGTTCCAGATAGAGGCCGGCATCCAGGATGCCGACCGGAACGGTGATCGCGGGGTTGTCGTCGGTGCCCGCGCGCACTGGGTTGTCCAGATTGTAGCTCAGGTGTTTGACCATGAGCGTGGGGCGCACATAGCCCCAGGTCCAGTGCCGGTTCCAGGTCAGTGCGTAATCGGTGCGCAGGCGATCGCCGACGACACCCCCGATACGGGCCGGTTCGCGGTGGTCGAAACGGGTGTACTGGTTGCGCAGGTCGAGGATGAGATCCAGGGCGTCAAACCGATAACTGCCCTGGGCGCCGATCTGCGGCAGTTGTTGATACTGGTCGCGAGCGCCGTCGAGCAAGGTCTGGAATTCTTCGCCCTTGACGCTGAGTTTCCAGTGCGGCAGGAAATAGTCCGTGCTCACCATCTGCCGCAGGTGAGTTCTGCTGTTCACTTCGAGGGAACTGTTGCCGAGATCGCGAAAGTAGTCGACATCGCTGACCTTGGTGTAATCGACCCGGGTGCGCCAGTCGGCGTTGATGGTGCCGCGTTGATCGACTCCCGCCAGCCAGCGATTCTTACCCTGCCGGGGGCGCTCGCCGGTCACCGGGTCTCGCGGGTCGTTGTTATTGCTGCCGCCGTCGTCGTTGGCGAGGTAGCCACCGCTGAGAATGGTCTGGCTCCAGTTCGCCTGGTGGCGCACCTCGGCCTCCAGCATGGCACCGCGATTCTGCAGTAAACGGGGCGTCAGCGTGGCGTCGTAGTTGGGGGCGAGATTGATGTAGATGGGTTGGGCGTAATCGACGCCATTGCCGGTGCCGAGGCGGAACTGCGGGAACAGCAGGCCGCTGGCCCGGCGTTTGTCGACCGGAAAGCGTAGCCAAGGCGCATAGAAAACCGGTATGTCCCGCACCGCCACGCGCACATTGCGCGCCGTCGCCATGCCGGTGTCGGGGTTGATTTCGATGTGGGATGCCCTGAGCAGCCAGGCGTTATTGCCCGGTTCGCAGGTGGTGTAGGTGGTGTTGTCCACGTAAATGACTTCGTCGCTGCCGCGCACCAGTTGCGTCGCGCTGCCGCGCACGGCGGACCTATGCAGGACAAAAGCCGCGCCATCGATGCGCACTTCCTTGGCGTCGATATTGAGCACCGCCTGGTCGCCGAGCATCAGCAACCCGGGCTCGCGGAACTGCACATTGTCGATCAGTTTTACGGTGCGTCCCGCGCGATCGACTTCGGCGCGGTCGCTGCGCAGCTGCCGGTAACCCTGGACAACCTGGACGTCGCCGCTCAGCGTGGCGACCTCGCCGTGGGCCTCGGTAGTGGTCGCGCTCGCCTGGATGGGTGCCGTGTCCGGCTTGCGCTCAGCCTCCGCATAGTCTCGGTGGGGCTCGACATAGGCGCCACAACAGCCGGGTGCCAGCGTGGCGCGTTGGTCGGGGTTGAGATCGGCGAGCTTTACCCAGTCGAGGTTGTGCGCCGCCACAATCGCGGGGCTGTCGGTAGGCGTGTTCGCGGTTGCCGCCGCGGGCAGGGGGGCAGTGGGCTCGCCAGCGGGCGTTGCCGCGGTCGGCCCCCCATCGCCGCCGCTGCTGCGGGCGCCAGGCATCGGGCGCGGCGCAGTGGCGCCCGCTTCCACACACAGCCAGCCGCCATCGGCGCCGGGCGCGCAGTTCCATTTGTCGGCGTCGGCCATGGCGGACGCCATTGTCAGCAGGGCGATGCCACCTACCCAAAGGGCCAATTGGCGGCGCGGGGCCGGCGCCGGCTGGGCGGGAAGGGGTGGTGCAGATGGCGGCATGCTTGTCGTCCAGACTGGCGCGGGGCCCGCGCATTCACCGGATGGAGGGTTGAACCGCGGCGTGGGGGATAGCGCCGGCAACAAGAGACGGGCATTTTACCCGAACTGATCCCACCTGTGGGTGGCCTTGGGCGATGGGCTAAAATGCGCGGCGAATCTGGCGACCAAGGGTGGTGTGGCGATGGAGCAGGCACAGGTGCTGGGCGGTTGGGTCGCGGCACAGTGCCAAACGGCGTTGGACGCGCCGCCGGACCTAGTGCCGCTCACCGGCGACGCCGGCTTCCGCCGCTATTTCCGCGTTCAAGGGGCACCGCCGCGCATCGCCGTGGTGGCCCCGCCGACGCACGAGGACAATCCCGCGTTCGTCGCCAAAGGTCTGGCGCTGGCGGCTGCCGGCGTTCATGTGCCGCGGGTGTTTGCGGTCGACTATGCGCAGGGCTTCATGTTGCAGGAAGATCTTGGCGACCGGGTGTATCTGGCCGAACTGTCCGCCGCGACCGTGGACGAACTCTATACCGCGGCGGAGGCGACGCTGCTGCGCATCCAGGCCACGCCGGCCGATCCCCAGATGTTCCCCGCGTACAGTGCCGAACTGTTGCGGCGCGAACTGGCGCTGTTCCCGGAGTGGTTCATGGCCGGCCTGCTCCGTATTGCGCCGACCGCCGCCGACCGCCGCCTGTTGGCGCAGGTGTTCGACCTTCTCATCGCGAACGCTGAAGCGCAGCCGCAGGTGGTTGTGCACCGGGATTACCACGCCCGCAATCTGCTGATATTAGACTCTCCGGCGACGCCGGTCGGCGTCGTCGATTACCAGGACGCGGTGATCGGGCCCATTACCTACGACCTGGTTTCGCTGTTGAAGGATTGCTATGTCCGCTGGCCGTCGGCGCTGATGCGCGCGCGCGCGCTGGCGTTCGCGGCGCAACTGCGTGGCGCCGGGCGCATCGCAGTCGATGACGGCCAGTTCATGGCCTGGTTTGACCTGATGGGCTTGCAGCGCCACCTGAAAGTGTTGGGTATTTTTGCCCGGTTGTGGCTGCGGGATGGCAAGGGCCGTTATCTGGACGACCTGCCGCTGGTGCTGCGCTATGTCCTCGAGACCGCCCACGCCTATCCGCAAACCCGGCCATTCCATGACTGGTTCGCGGCGCGGGTGGTGCCGCTGCTGCCGGCGCAATCCTGGTATCGACCCTGGCAGAGCGCGGGCCAGCCGTCGTGAAAGCCATGCTTCTAGCGGCCGGCTTTGGCCAGCGCATGCGCCCGCTCACCGCTACCACGCCCAAGCCGATGCTGCCGGTCGCGGGCAAACCGCTGATCCAGCATCACGTCGAGCGCCTGGTGGCCGCGGGCGTGTGCGAGCTGGTCATCAACACCGCCTGGCTCGCCGCGCAGATCGAGGATTTTCTCGGCGATGGCGCGCGTTTCGGCGCGCGCATCGCCTGGTCCCGGGAGGTCGAGCC
>CBDDRG010000241.1:0-3022 GCA_965232975.1 uncultured bacterium | reverse complement strand
CACGCCGACCCTGCGGCGGCGGGTCTCATGGAACTCTGCTTTGCGTCCACCGACGGTGTGAACAAGCTCAACGCCGCCACCATCGCGGAACTCGTCGCCGCGCTCGACGCCCTCGATGGACTCGCCGAGGTGCGCGGCCTGCTGGTGAGCAGCACCAACCGCGACTTCATCGTCGGCGCCGATATCACCGAGTTCGGCACCAATTTGGCCAAGCCGGCGACGGCCGTCCAGGCCCGCTCCGAACACATCAACGCCACCTTTACCCGTCTCGAAAACCTGCCGTTCCCGGTCGTGGCCGCCATCAACGGCTTCGCCCTGGGCGGCGGCATGGAACTCGCTCTGGCCTGCGATTATCGCGTCATGGCCGACACCGCACGCCTCGGCCTGCCGGAAACCAGCCTCGGCATCATTCCCGGCTGGGGCGGGACGGTGCGGCTGCCGCGCCTGATCGGCTTTGAAGCTGCGGTCAACTGGATTACCAGTGGCGCCCACCAAGGCGCCAAGGCCGCCCTCGCCGCCGGCGCCGTCGATGCCGTGGTCGCCCCCGCGGCGCTGCGCGCCGCGGCCATCGAGCTGTTGCGCCAGCAATGCGCAGCGCCCTATCACAGCGCGCGGCGCTCGCAAAAACGCGCCTCCCTGCCCGCTGCCCAGCAAGCCGACTGGCCGGAAATCACCGCTGCCGCGCTCAACAAAGTCAAAGCCCAGGCGGGCGACCATCTGCTTGCACCCGTCGCCGCCGTCGAGGTCATCATCTCCGGCGCCCCGCTGACCCTGGAGCCCGCGCTCGCCATCGAGCGCGCGGCCAATGCCCGCCTCGCCCAGACGCCCCAGTGCCGGGCCCTGGTCGGCGTGTTCCTGAACGAGAAATACACTGCCCGGATCGCCCGCCAGAAAGCCGCCGAGGCCACCGCCAGGGTGACCCGGGCGGCCGTGCTCGGCGCCGGCATCATGGGTGGCGGCATCGCCCATCTGCATGCTGGCCGGGGTATACCCATCCTGATGCAGGACATCCGCCAGGAAGCGCTGGACATGGGGCTACGGGAATCCGCCAAGCTGATCGCGAAGAGCGTCGAACGCGGCCAGTTGACGGCGGCCGAGGGCGAGGCCATCCGCGGGCGCATCACCGCCACCCTGAGTTTCGATGGCATCGCCGCCTGCGACGCGTTGGTCGAGGCCGTGGTCGAGAACCCCACCATCAAGGCCGCCGTACTGAGCGCAGTCGAGACGCTGCTGCCCGCCACCGCGCTGCTGGCATCCAATACCTCGACCATTTCGATCACTGGTCTCGCTCGCCATTTGCAGCGCCCACAACAATTCTGCGGCATGCACTTCTTCAACCCGGTGCACGCGATGCCGCTGGTCGAGATCATTCGCGGCGAGCACACCGCGGAAACCACGGTCGCGGCCATGGTGGCCCATGCGCTGACGCTGGGCAAAAAGCCGCTGGTGGTGAATGACTGCCCGGGCTTTCTGATCAACCGCGTGCTGTTTCCGTACTTCGATGGCTTCAACGGCCTGATGCGGGAGGGCGCCGACTTTCGCCACATCGCCGCGGTGATGGAGCGCTGGGGCTGGCCCATGGGCCCGGCCTACCTGCTGGACGTGGTGGGCATCGACACCGCCGTCCATGCCGCCGCCGTCATGGCCGAGGGCTTCCCCGAGCGCATGCGGCTCGACTTCAAGCCGGTCACGCAGATCCTGTTCGATCACCAGCGCCTGGGGCAGAAAAACGGCCGTGGCTTCTACGCCTACGTACCCGATGCCAGGGGGCGCATCGCGAAGGAATATCGGGATGAGGTATGGGCATTATTTGCGGACGCCGTGGCGCCCCGGCGGGAATTCCCTGAGGACGAGATCATCGCCCGGATGATGGCGCCGCTGTGCACGGAGCTCGCGCGCTGCCTCGAAGAAAACATCGTCGCCTCGCCGGCCGAGGCCGACATGGGGCTGCTCAATGGCCTGGGTTTCCCACGTTTTCGCGGCGGGGTATTCCGCTGGCTCGATGAGATCGGCCTCGACCAGTTCTGTGCCCTGGTCGAGCCGTATCGACATCTGGGCAAGCTCTATGAACCGACCGCTGCGATGCGCGCCATGGCGGCCAGCGGGCAAAAATACTATCGGCCCTGATGCTGACTTCAACCAAGTCGGCTTCCGCCAAAGCGACCGCTCCCGACCGAGCCCGAGGCGCGAAACAAAATCTGCTTCTGACGCAAAATCTGCGGAGAAATCTGACGCAAAATCTGACAGACGCAGCGAAAAAAGCCGACCCTGCTGGATCGGCTTTTTTCCAAGAAAAAATTAGTGCTATTCCGCCGCGGGCGGGGCTTCTTCAGCAGGCGCGGGAGCTGGCGCAGCGGGGGATTCAGACGGTGCCGCGGGGGGTGCTTCCGGCGCAGCAGCTGGATCACCGCTCTTTTTGCCACAGCCGCTGACGCCGAATATCAGCAGTGAAGAGACAACAAGGGCAAGTAGGTTTTTGCTGGATGGCTTCATGAAGTTGAGCTCCGTGCGTCGTGGTAGGGAGGCCGTATTAGATGACGTGCCCGGCGAGAACGTCAACCTATAAATCGGGATGCATTGCGAGAGACATTTTTGGCAGCGAAAGTTCACTCTGGACGACTTGATGGACCCGGCCGTAGGGAGACCACACCACGGATGAGCATGGACCTACCATCTGCGCAGCATCCCGAAGCTGTTCTCGACGCGCTGTGCGCACGCGGCACCGGCATAGCGATGTTCAAATATCCATTCAGCGCTGACTACCTGCCCGCGCGCCCGACGCAAGAGTTGGTAGCGGCATTCGTGGTGGTCGACGCCGAAAACGCTTTCGGCTTGGTCACCGATAACGTCCAATGTGCTCGGAATTGGGCGGCGACTCACACGCTTTCGCTGGCGACCCTGGGCTCCCTCGCAGAAGCGGTGCGCGCACCCTTTTTCGATCTGGCCGGGCCCATCGCACTAGCCCCCATTCGCATTGAGAAACCCTGGGGGCAGGAAATCTGGTATACCGGTATCGAAGCGC
>CBDDRG010000240.1:0-28540 GCA_965232975.1 uncultured bacterium | reverse complement strand
CACGCTGTAAATTGCGTTGTTATGCCGCCGACGACGACGGATTCGATCAACAGACAGATGAAAAATCCAGTTATAAAAATGACCGCCTAATAACAAGCAGCCGAATAACTCATTTTATTATTGTTAAAGCTACACCCCACGAACCCTCGCCAAAAACACAGGCTTGTTCAGCCCTGCTGCCTATCGATCGCTTGCCGTTTTCTATTTGCAGCCATGCGCCAGAAAGCCTTGGCGGCAGCCTTCCGCCTCGCGCCTCGCGCCCAGAAACTCTTTCGCGTTGAATCCTCTCATTGCACTTTGCGTTCTGCCAGCAATCGCTTCGGCCAGCAACTGACCAGACGCTTCGTACGGCAGAGCGCGCGATCACCGCCATAGGCGGCTTCTTTTTCGACTTTACCACGATGTTCGGGAAACTATCTAGCATTCGATCAAACCTGGAAGGGGGAAAGCCGAGATTTCCACCCGAGTCTAAATATCCGGGGGCAGCGCGTGCCCTTTGCGGCGTTTGGCGCGGATATAGCGAATGTTGTGCTCACACACCCCGGATACCAGCGGCACTACTGCCGACACGCGCTGGCCGCCCAGCTCCAGGTCTTCCCGTTTATGGGGGTTGTTGGAGAGCAGACGCAGCGGGCGATCCGCCAGCAAGTAGCGCAGCACGACAGCGGCGTCGGTGAAATCCCGCGAGTCCTCCGGCAGCCCCAGAGAGATGTTGGCCTCGAAGGTGTCTTGACCATCGTCCTGCAGCAGGTAGGTCACCGCCTTCGCCCAGAGGCCGATACCCCGTCCCTCGTGGCCCGACATGTACACTACCGCGCCTTGGCCGGCGGCCAGCATCTGTTCAAAAGCGGCGGCGAGCTGCGGGCCGCAGTCGCAGCGCTTTGAGCCAAACACATCACCGGTCAGGCAACAGGAGTGGACGCGCACCAGCGGATTGTCGGCATCGCGAAACCCCGGCAGCGCAAACACCGAGTTCACCGACATATTGGCCCGCAACAGCTCGCGGAAAGCGGCACTATCGCCGCCGTCTACCTCGCCGGCAGCCGCCAGCACATGGCTTAGCTCGACCCGGCGCACAAAGGGATACCATTCGAGCAGCACGTCCCGATCGCCGATCTGGCGGGGGATCGGCACCGGCCCGAGCAGCGAGATATAGGGCTGACCGGTATCACCCGCCGCCATCCTACCGTTGCGGTCGATGTTGATCAGCAGGTGCTGATTTTCCAGGCGGGTGCGGATTTTTTTATCGACGTAGCTGAACACGGTGCATCCTCCAGATCATTGCAGGGACGCATTATAGATTCCGGCCGCGCTGCGCAGCGTGGCGGAAACCGGCAGTCCGGACGGTCAGGCCCGCGGAGCGGCGGCTTCGGCCGCCTCCAGCGTCTGCAAAATCAAGGTGTTGATAGTCATGGGCCCAACCCCGCCCGGCACCGGGGTGTAGGCGGCGACCCGGTTGGTGAGGGCGCCGAGCTCGACGTCGCCGACCCCGCCGGGGTGATAGCCCGCATCGACGACCACGGCGCCGTCCCTGATCCAGGCCGCCCTGATGAATTCAGGCTTGCCCACAGCGCCGACGACGAGGTCGGCGGCGCGCACCAGCGCCGGCAGGTCGCGCGTGTGCGAGTGGCAAATGGTCACCGTGGCATTGGCGTTCAGCAGCATCATCGCCATCGGCTTGCCCAGGATCGGGCTGCGGCCGACCACCACGGCGTGCTTGCCGGCAAGGGCAATCTGGTAGGCCGCCAGCAGCCGCATGATGCCCTGCGGCGTCGCCGAGCCGTAGGCCCGCTCGCCCATGGCCATGCGACCGAACCCCGAGCAGGTCACGCCATCGACGTCTTTCGCCGGGATGATCGCATCGAAGCAGCGCCGCTCGTCGATCTGGGCCGGCACCGGGTGCTGCAACAGGATGCCGTGGCAGTCGGGGTTGGCATTGAGCTCGCTGATCTTGGCGAGTAATTCGGCCGTCGTCGTCGACCGCGGCATCTCCACCGCGATGGACGCCATGCCCACCCGTCGGCACGCGCTCTGTTTCATGCGCACATAGGTGGCGGAGGACTGATCGTCGCCCACCAGAATGGTCGCGAGTATCGGTGGCTGGTGGTTCGCGGCACCTAGACGCGCGACCCGCACGCCGAACTCGGCTTCGCTCTTTTGCGCCAGGGCTTTGCCGTCGAGAATCAGGCTGGACATGAGGTTGGCAACGGGCGATGGAGAGTGGACGCGCATTTTCGCATGCGGCGCCGGCCGCTAGAAGCGAACCGGGACAACTTGTCCACCGGCACTCGACCCAGGATATTGGCGTCCGAGAACCCTGTCGGACTTGAGACTGTCCTGCTGCGGAAAAGCCGAATTTGGTTATATTTTGCGCAAATCTCGTTGATTAGTCCCCGCATTCGCCGCAAATTTGCCGTAAATCTGCCTCAAATCGGACTTTCCCTCGCGACGGACGCTCAAGTCCGACAGACTCCTGTCAACCCGAATACAAACGTCCCCTTTATCTCCCAGATAGAGATGTCCCCTTTTCGATCAGGCGTGCGCTGTGACGGCAGGTTTTCTCCAGGGGTGATCGGGGGCGGGCTGGTGCGGGATGGAGAGCTTCTGTAGGGCCTGGTCGAGGGATTTGCGGGAGGCGGTAGCGCCTGCACTACCCGCAAGCGATCCCGCTCCTTCACCGTCATCGTCCACCGTCATCGTCAAGATCCCTTCGTCCACCAGTAACCCCTCAAAACCAAAAGGGGACATTTGTACTTGGCCCCAAGGGGACATTACGACTTTGGACTGACACTTGGGACACAGATCGGTTGCAAATTTTGCGCGTTTCGGGGATCATCCTAGGTTACCTGCTGGTAGGCGGGCTTTCCCTCTGGATAACCAAACATTTTTTGCAAAGCGATCGGGAGTTGGCAATGGGCGTAACCGAAAATGCAAACATCAATGCGTCAGCGGCGGGTCGCCTGAAGCAGCCGCGCGTCATCATCGTGGGCACCGGGCTGTCCGGCGTGGTCATGGGCATGAAGCTCGTGCAGGCGGGTATCAGCGACATCACGCTGTTCGAAAAGAGCCACCGCATCGGCGGCACCTGGAACTACAACGACTACCCCGGCCTGCGCTGCGACGTGCCCTCGCACTACTATCAATACAGCTTTGAACCTAAAGGCGACTGGAGCCACCGCTTCTGTGGCGGCCCTGAAATCCGCCAGTACTTCGAGGACATGGCGAAAAAATATAACATCTTCGCGCGCATCCAGTTCAACAAGGAAGTGGTCAACGCCGACTACCACGATGGCGAGTGGACGGTCGAGACCGCTGACGGCGCATCGACCAAAGCCGACTTCTTCATCTCCGCCTGCGGCATTCTGGTGCGGCCGAAATACCCCGATATTCCCGGTCTGGATACCTTCGCCGGGCGCACTATCCACTCCGCGCGCTGGGATCACAGCCTGGATCTGAAAGGCAAACGTGTCGCCGTCATCGGCAACGGCTCCACCGGCATCCAGATGATCAAACCCATGTCCGAACTGGCGAGCAAGCTGGTCAGCTTCCAGCGCACGCCACAGTGGATCATTCCGGTGCCCAATCGCAAGTACGGCGACATGGAGCGGTCGCTCGCAGTCAAGGTGCCGGGCATCTCCAAGTTCTTCTACAAGACCTACCGCTTCATGATGGAGCAGGCGATGGGCCGCGGCGTGCTCCACGACGGTCTGGAGCGGCGTATGATCGGCAGACTCTGTCAGTGGAACCTGAACACGGTCAAGGATCCGGCGCTGCGCAAGCAGCTGACGCCCGACTATGTGCCCATGTGCAAGCGGCTGGTGATGTCGTCCGAGTTCTATCCGGCGATCCAGAAGAGCAATGTCGAGCTGGTCACCGCCGGCATCGCCCGGGTCGAGCCCACGGGCATCGTCGACAACAACGGCAAGCTCCATGAACTCGATGTGATCGCGCTGGCGACCGGGTTCCACGCCAACGAGTACATGCTGCCGATGAAAATGACCGGCGAGAATGGCGCGACGCTGGCTGATGCCTGGAAGGATGGCCCCCGCGGCTACCGCACCGTGGCGCTGCCGGGCTTCCCCAACTTCTTCATGGTCATGGGTCCGCACAGCCCGATCGGTAACTTCTCGCTGGCCGCCATCGCCGAAGTGCAGGCCGAATACATCGTCAATTTTGTCAAGCTGTGGCAGCAGGGCCGGTTCAAGGCGGTGGTGCCGACGGAAGAGTCCACCGAGCGCTTCAATCAGGACATGAAAGCCAACATGCACAGCACCGTGTGGGTCACCGGCTGTTCGAGCTGGTACCTCGACAAGAACGGCGTGCCGGGCTCCTGGCCCTGGACGGCAACCAAGTTCCGCAACGACTTGCAGGATCCGCGGCTGTCCGAGTACCGGATGATCCCGGCCTGAGATCGGTATGTTGCCGCTTCAAGCTGGCCCACGGACGGGCCAATGGGCAGACAGAGGCAAGTACCCCGATACACAATAAGCAAGGCCGTAAAAGCCCGATTGAGCCAACACCACATACGGCCGCAGCGATCGCTGGCACTCGAGCCCGTTCCCTGCGACCATGTAGCCGACAGGCGCCGCGCTCTTTACTGAACTGATCTCGCGCTTGCGAACGGCATAAAAATCACCATAGGGGAACACCAGTGTCCGGAATTCTTCGCTACGGCTGTTACATCCCATATCACCGCCTGACCCGCCAGGCCATCGGCGGTGGCAAAGGCGAGCGCGCGGTAGCGAGCTACGACGAAGATGCCGTGTCCATGGCCGTCGAAGCCGGGCGCCAAATTCTGAGTGCGCCGGTTGGGCGGTTGGACAACCTCATTTTTGCGACCACCAGTCCACCCTATGCGGACAAACTCAACGCGGCGGCGGTGGTTGCCGCGCTGGATCTACCGGCGCACACCAGTTCCATTGAAATCGGCAGCAACAGCCGCATGGGTTTGGCCGCACTGCTGCTCGGCATGGATCTTGGCGCCGCGGGTCGAACCTCCATGGTGTGCGCGGCGGACGTCATCGTGGGCGCGCCCGGTGGCGCACGCGAGCGGGACAGCGGCGATGCCGCGGTGGCCTTTGTCACCGGCCCCGACGGTGATGCGGTCGCGAAACTGTTGGGGCGAGCCTCCGCCACCACCGAAGTGCTGGATGTCTGGCGCCTGCCCAGCGACCGCTTCGCCAAGCAGTGGGAGGAGCGTTTCGGTATCGAGATACTCGCCCCGATTAGCTTGGATACCGTCAAACGCGCGCTCCAGGACGCCAAAGTCACCCCGGATACCCTGGCCGCAGTGATTCTCGACGCCACGAACCCCCGCGATGTCGCCGCCATTCCCAAAGCACTCGGCCTGCGGCCTGAACAGGTCGTCGATATGATGGACGCCGATCTGGGACGCGCAGGTGCGGCTCACGCCGGCATCGTGTTGGCGCGCGTGCTCGATACCGCCAAGGCCGGCGATCGCATTCTGGTGCTGTCCACCGCCGACGGCTGCGATGCGGTGGTGCTCGAAGTCACCGGGCTGATCGAGCAGGGCCGGCCGGCGCTCGGCGTCGCGCGCTGGCTTGCGTCCAAACGCAACGATCTGGCCTACAACACCTATCTGAAGTGGCGCGGCGTGCTGCCTTTCGAGCCGCCCCGACGCCCGGATCCGGTGCGGCCGGCGGCGCCAATCATGCGCCGCCACGAACAGTGGAAATACGCGTTCTACGGCTCGCGCTGCGAAGTCTGCGGTCAGGGCCACCTGCCGCCCCAGCGCGTGTGCCTCAAGTGCAAATCTGTCGACCAGATGAAGCCTGAGTGCTATGCCGACAAAAGCTGCAAGATCACCACCTTCACGCTGGATCGCTTGGCCTACAGCCTGCAACCGCCGGTGATCTCGACGGTGGTCGATTTCGATTGCGGCGGCCGGCTCGCCTGCGAGCTCACTGATGCCGATCCGAAGGAAGTCAAGATCGGCGACCAGCTCGAAATGACCTTTCGCCGCTTCTACACGGGCCAGGGCGTCCATAACTATTTCTGGAAAGCCAGACCACAACGCTAGGGGAACAGACTATGGCCAGCAATGGGATCAAAGACCGGGTGGCAATCGTGGGCATGGGGTGCACCCCATTCGGTGAACATTGGGACAAAGACGCGTCCGACATGCTGATCGACGCGGCGACGGAGGCTTATCAATCGGCGGGCGTGGAGCCGGACAAAGTCGATGCCTATTGGCTCGGCACTTTCGCCAGCGGCGTTTCCGGAATGATTTTTTCGGAAGCCTTGAAGACGCCCTATAAGCCCGTGACCCGCGTGGAGAATATGTGCGCCACCGGGAGCGAAGCATTGCGCAATGCCGCGTACGCGGTCGCTAGCGGCGCCTACGATCTGGTCATGGCGGTTGGTGTCGAGAAGCTCAAGGATGGCGGCTACTCAGGACTGGTGGTGCCGGGCCCGGATGGCGATGGCACCGAATCCAGCATGACTGCGCCGGCGATGTTTTCGCTGCTGGCGCCGGCTTATTGCAAGAAGTACGGCGTCGACGAGGCCGAGCTGAAAAATGTGCTCGCCCGCATCGCCTGGAAAAACCACGTCGCGGGCGCCAAGAACCCCAAGGCGCAGTTCCGCAAGGAAGTGTCCATGGACGCCATCTGCAAATCGCCGCTGGTGGCGGGCATGTTCGGCGTATTCGACTGTTCCGGTGTCGCCGATGGTGCCGCGGCGGCCATCCTCTGTCGCGCCGAAGACGCCCACAAGTACACCGACCATCCGATCTACCTGAAAGCGTTTTCGATTGCGGCCGGTCCCAATGAAGGTTTCATCAGCGGCGATTACGATTTCACCACCTTCCAGGAGGTCACCGCCTCGGTCGAGGACGCCTATAAGCAGGCGGGCGTCACCAACCCGCGCGAACAGATCAGCATGGCGGAAGTCCACGACTGCTTCACCGCTACCGAGCTCGTGTTGATGGAAGACATGGGCTTTTCGGCCCGCGGCGAGGCATGGAAGGACGTGCTGGAAGGCCGTTTCGACGGCGACGGTGCGCAGCCGATCAACCCCGACGGAGGTTTGAAGAGTTTCGGCCACCCGATCGGCGCCAGTGGCCTGCGCATGATGTACGAAATGTGGCTCCAGTTCCGCGGTGAAGCCGGCGAGCGACAGATCGAGAATCCGAAACTGGGGCTTACCCACAACCTCGGCGGGCAACCGGGGCGCTGCGTCAGCTTTGTGTCCATCGTCGGCGATAAGATCGGTTGAACGACCGTTGGTTGAGCTGAAATTGGCTCAGTCTAGGAGCCTGTCGGCGCCCCCGGGGGCGGCCGAAGACAAAAAAGCCCGGCTATTCAGCCGGGCTTTTTATGCGCGTATTTGCTGTTCGACAAGAAGATTTTGAGTCCCTGCTCTCGCCTGCGGACTGGGCTTTTCCCGCTCAGGCGCTCTTGCGCTTCATCGCCGAGAAAAACTCGTTGTTATCCTTAAAGCCCTTGAGGCGGTCGATCAGGAACTCCGTGGCTGACAGATCCTCCATGTCGTGGAGCAGCTTGCGTAGAATCCACACCCGTTGCAGCTCGCTCTCGGTCATCAGCAGCTCCTCGCGGCGGGTGCCGGAGCGGCGGATATTGATCGCCGGGTAGACGCGCTTCTCGGCGATCTTGCGGTCGAGGTGCAGCTCCATGTTGCCGGTGCCCTTGAACTCCTCGTAGATCACCTCGTCCATCTTCGAACCAGTGTCGATCAGCGCGGTGGCGATGATGGTCAGGCTGCCGCCCTCCTCGATGTTCCGCGCCGCGCCGAAGAACCGCTTGGGCTTTTCCAGCGCATGGGCATCGACACCACCGGTGAGCACCTTGCCGGACGACGGAATCACTGTGTTGTAGGCGCGCGCCAGCCGGGTCACCGAGTCGAGCAGGATCACCACATCGCGCTTGTGCTCGACCAGCCGCTTGGCCTTTTCGATCACCATCTCGGCGACCTGGACGTGGCGGGTGGGCGGCTCGTCAAAGGTTGATGCCACCACCTCGCCACGCACGGTGCGCTGCATTTCGGTGACTTCCTCCGGGCGTTCGTCGATCAATAGCACGATGATGTAAGCGTCGGGGGTGTTGCGAATGATCGCCTGGGCGATGTGCTGCATCATGATGGTCTTGCCCGCCTTGGGCGGCGCCACGATCAAGCCGCGCTGACCCTTGCCGATAGGTGCGACCAAATCGATGATGCGCCCGGTCAGGTCTTCGGAGCTGCCATTGCCGGCTTCGAGCATCATGCGCTCGTCGGGAAACAGCGGCGTCAGGTTTTCAAACAAAATCTTGTTGCGCGCGTTTTCCGGCTTGTCAAAGTTGATGTCGTCCACTTTGAGCAGCGCGAAGTAGCGCTCACCCTCCTTGGGGGGGCGAATCTTGCCGGAGATGCTGTCGCCAGTACGCAGATTGAAGCGGCGAATCTGGCTGGGCGACACATAAATGTCATCCGGCCCGGCTAAAAAAGAAGCGTCCGCCGAGCGCAGGAAGCCAAAGCCATCGGGCAAGATTTCCAGCACACCTTCGCTATAGATGTCTTCGCCACTCTTGGCGTGGCGCTTGAGGATGGTGAAGATGATGTCCTGTTTGCGCGAGCGGGCGAGGTTTTCGAGACCCATTTCCTCGGCGATGCGCACGAGCTCGGCAATGGGTTTTGTCTTCAGTTCAGTCAGATTCATATTGGGGCGCGTGCTAATGGCGGTGAATTGGCGAAAACACAGCTCCGGAGCGGAGTCGGGGAAGGCGACATTTAGCGGGTGTCAGCTAACGCCTCGGGAGGTATTCCGTGAAACGCCCGAATGATAAGGCCGCAGTACTTCTTGGATTAGGGGGGACTGGTGCAACCTTGAGCGCGGCGACCAGTATAGCTGTTGCCAGTCCGATGGCAACGTGTTTCTGCCAAGCCCCGCTAGGGGCTCGGGGTCGGCTGGATCAGAGGCTGCTGTCGACGAACTCGGTCAACTGTGCCTTGGACAGGGCACCGACCTTGGTGGCCTCCAGAGCGCCATCCTTGAATATCATCAACGTAGGGATACCGCGGACATTGAATTGGGCGGCGACATCGCGATTGGCGTCCACATCAATTTTGCAAATCTTCACTTTGCCGGCATAAACATCTGCGAGCTCATCGAGGATGGGCGCAATCATTTTGCAAGGGCCGCACCAGCTGGCCCAGAAATCGACCAGCACCGGGATGTCGGATTCGAGCACATCGCCGGCAAAACTGGCGTCGGTGGCGTGGACTATCTTTTCAGCCATGTGGAGATCTCCAGATTGTGCTGCGGTTCGGCGGCGATCCAAGTACAATGGTGCCATGATAGCACTTGGCTTCGGCGCGGAACAAATGTTGGCGGCGAGGTTGCCGACGCCCAGCCTGAAGTAGATATCGATGTTCGCCCCCCGCTATATCCGTGAATTATCGCCCATGAGTCGTCCGAGCAGTAGCGGCGCCGTAGTGCTCGCGGCGGTTGATCTCGGCTCCAACAGCTTTCGCATGCTGGTCGCGCGCGCCAGTCACGGCGAGCTCCGGCCGTTGACTGCGCTCGGCGAGAGGGTTCAACTTGCCGCTGGGCTGACTGCCGCCAAATTGCACCCAGACGCGATGGCGCGCGGCCTCGATTGCTTGTCGCGTTTTCGCCAGGTGCTCGACACCCTGAAGCCGGACACGGTGCGCGTGGTTGGCACCAACGCCTTGCGGGCAGCCAAAAATGCTGCACAGTTTACCGCCGAGGCCGGCGCTATTCTGGGGTTCCCGGTCGAGGTGATTTCGGGACGAGAGGAGGCGCGTTTAATTTATCTGGGCGTCGCCCACACACTCGCCGACGACGGCCGCGCGCGCCTGGTGGCAGACATCGGCGGCGGCAGCACCGAACTCATCGTGGGCGAACGTTTTGAGCCGCGCCTGATGGAAAGCCTGCACATGGGTTGCGTCAGCTATCGGGAACGGTTTTTCCCTGGTGGCCGGCTCACCCGCAAGCGATTTGATCAGGCATATGAGGCCGCATGCCTGGAAGTGCTCAATGTGCGGGCCTCTTTTCACGCCCTGAGCTGGGACGACTGTGTGGGGTCTTCCGGTACCCTGGACGCCATTGGGGAGGTCTTGAAAAGTGCTGGCTGGAGCGATGGGGACATTACTTCGGCGGGCCTGGCCAGGCTGCGCGACCGATTGTCAAGTTGTAACAACTTGGCGGATTTGGCAGACATACCGGGTTTGAAAGAGGCCCGCCGGGAGGTTTTCCCGGCGGGGGTGGCGATCTGTTGCGCGCTATTTGACACCCTCGGCATCTGCTCAATGCACGTTTCTGGTGGTGCTCTCCGCGAAGGGGTGGTCTACGATCTGATCGGGCGTTCAACCCACGAGGATGTGCGTGAGCGCAGCATCAAGGCGTTGACCGCGCGTTATGACGCCAATGTTGGCAGCGCGACTCGGGTAGCGGATGTGGCCGCCTACCTGTTTGCCAAAACTTGCGCCGACTGGGATTTGACCGATTGCGATGCCGGGACGTTGGGTTGGGCAGCAAGAGTCCACGAAATTGGTCTTGCAATCGCCCACAACCAGTTCCACAAGCACGGTCAGTACCTGATCGAGAACGCCGATTTACCCGGGTTTTCCCTGTCTGAGCAAAAAATTCTCGGCTTGCTGGTGCGCTGTCATCGGCGCAAGTTTCCGCGCGCGTTGTTCACCGCGTGGCCGCCCGCGCCGCGCAAGCGGCTGGAGCGCATGGCGGTTCTGCTGCGCCTGGCGGTGTTGTTCAAGTACCTGGCGCCAGTGGACGGGATGCCCGAGTTCAACGTCAGGGTGACGGCCGATACCTGTCGCCTCCAGTTTCCGCCGGATTGGCTACAGCGCCACCCGTTGACGGTCGCCGAACTGACGATGGAAAGGGATTATCTTCGCCCGACGTATACCCTGGAGTTCGTGTAACGAACGCCTGATTTAACAGGAGTGCCCTCGCCGCCAAGGCGAGCAAGGCGCCGGCCTTCAGGGCCCCGCCAACCTGGCCAGCAGCGTACTTTGCGCCCGCACCGCTTTATGTCCACTTTCCGGATGGTTCGGCACATAACTCCCGTCGGGTTGGAGCATCCAGCTTTGGCAGTTATCGTCCAGATAGCACTGGAGTTCGTTGAAGATTCGTTTGCTGAGCCGGTCGTTGCTGATGGGAAAGGCAATCTCCACCCGGTTATATAAATTTCTTTCCAACAGATCGGCGCTCGCGCAATAAAGTTTGGGCTCGGCGTTGTGAAAATAATAAACCCGCGAATGTTCGAGAAAGCGGCCGACCACGGAGCGCACGCGAATGTTTTCAGATACGCCGGGGAGTCCCGGGCGCAGACAGCAGATGCCGCGGATAATCAGGTCGATGTGGACGCCGGCGGCGCTCGCCGCGTATAGGCTGCGGATGACGGAGTGGTCGGCGAGTGCGTTGGCCTTGATGATCAGCCGCGCCTCCTTGCCGCGCTGCGCGGCCTGAGCTTCCGCTGCGATCAGGCGCAATAGATTCTTGTGCAATGTGAAGGGCGCGCTGGCGAGCTTGCGGATACGCTCGGCCCGGCCCATGCCGGTCAGTTGGTGAAAGATCTTGTGCACATCGCTGCACAGATCTTCGTCGGCGGTGAGCAGACTGTAGTCGGTGTATAGCCGGGCGTTGCCGGCGTGGTAGTTGCCGGTACCCAAGTGCACGTAGCGGCGCAGCACGTTGTTTTCGCGGCGCACGATCATCAGTGCCTTGGCGTGGGTCTTGTAGCCGACCACGCCGTAGGTGACTACCGCGCCGGCCTCTTGCAGATAGCTCGCCAGTTGCAGGTTGTCCTCCTCGTCAAAGCGCGCGCGCAGTTCGATGACCACGGTCACCTCGGTGCCGGCGCGGGCCGCTTCGGCCAGCGCGTCGACGATTTCAGAGCGCGGCCCCACCCGATACAGCGTCATCTTGATCGCGAGCACACTGGGATCGCGGCCCGCTTGGCGGAGCAGATCGATGATCGGTGTAAAGGACTGATAGGGGTGGTGGAGCAGGATGTCCTCGGCGCTGATCAATTGGAACAGATCGGGCTCCTGACGCAGCGGCGCCGGCAGGCTAGGCGTGAACGGCGCGTAGACCAGATCCGGGCGGTTGATCTTGGCGCGCAACTGCATCATCCGCCCCAGGTTGACCGGGCCGCTGACGCGAAATAGATCCTTGGCGGTCAGATTGGCTTGGTTGAGGAGATAATCGACGATGTCCTGCGGACACTCAGCCGCGACTTCGAGCCGCACCGCGCTGCCAAACCGGCGCCCAGGGAGTTCGCCGCGCAGCGCGCGGGCGACGTCCTGAACCTCCTCGGCATTGAGGTTCAGGTCGGAATCGCGGGTGATGCGGAACTGGTAGCAGCCGGTCGCACGCATGCCCGGAAACAGATCGTCGACGTGGGCGTGGATTACCGACGACAGGAACACAAAATTGTCACCACCGTCGCACAGCTCATCGGGGATCCGGATCAGGCGTGGCAGGGAGCGTGGCGCAGGTACCACCGCCAGCCCACTCTCGCGGCCAAAGGCATCTTTACCCTCCAGGGAGACTATGAAGTTGAGGCTTTTGTTGACCAGGCGAGGAAAGGGGTGGGCGGGATCCAGGCCCAGCGGGCTGACCACGGGCACGATCTCGGAGCGCTGATAGTGCCTTGCCCAAGCCCGGATGCCCGGTGTCCAGTTCTCGCGGGCAAAAAAGCGGATGCCCGCCGCATCGAGGGCGGGCAACAGGACGTTGTTGAGGATTTGGTATTGCTTCTCGATCGCCTGATGGCAGATGTCGCCGAGTTGATCGAGGATTTCCTCCGGGCGCAGACCGTCGGCGTTGACGAACTCGCGGGCAAAACTGATCTGGCGTTTTAAGGCCGCGATGCGCACTTCAAAGAATTCATCGAGATTGCTGCTGAAAATCAGCAGGAATTGCAGGCGCTCGAGGAGTGGATGATCCGCGTTGAGCGCTTGGTCCAATACCCGCAGATTGAACTGCATCAGGCTCAGGTGCCGATTGAGATAATAATCCGGGCGGTTCAGATCCATGTTGGCGAGTCGCGGCATTATGAGTTTGGAGGTCGCGCGGATGTGTGGCGCGTCTGAACAGTTTATGGCGCGCAGACGACGAAATCATGACAAGGCTGATTGAGCGTCGAAGTGTTAACGCTACCAGTGGGCGAGGACGTCGTTCAGAAAGCGGTGACCAAAAGGCGTTGCCGCGAGGCGACTGGGGTCAGGGTCAAGCAGCCCGCGCGCCACCAACTCGCCCCAGCGCGGCTCCAGAGTCGCTGCCGGCAGCCCGGTGCGGTCGTGGAAGTAGCTCTTGGGCACACCACGATTCAAACGTAGCGCATTGAACAGAAACTCCAGCGTGCGCTCTTCCGTCGCCACCGGAGTGGGTGGTGACGCCGGATTGGCGCGCGCCAGATAATCCTGGGGGCGCCGGGTTTTGCGGGTGCGGACGATCTGCCCGGCCTGGGGCAGGGTGATTTTGCCGTGGGCACCGGCACCGATGCCCAGGTAATCGCCGAATTCCCAATAGTTGCGGTTGTGGACGGCTTCGCGACCACCGCGGGCATAGGCTGAAACCTCGTACTGCGCGTACCCCGCATCAGCCAAGGCCGCTTGCCCCACCGTTTGAATGGCATCCAGCGTGTCTTCCGGTGGCAGCGGCGGCGGGTCGCGGTAAAACACCGTATTGGGTTCGATGGTGAGCTGGTACCAGGAGATATGGCTCGGCGCGAGCGCAATGGCCTGTTCGATATCCGCCAGCGCTTGCGCAGGCGTTTGGTGTGGCAGCCCGTGCATCAGGTCGAGGTTGAAATTGTCGAAGCCGGCCGCGCGCACTGCGCCCGCTGCGGTCAGCGCGTCGCCGCCATGGTGGATGCGGCCGAGCTGGCGCAGGTGGTCGTCGGCAAAACTCTGGATGCCGAGCGACAGGCGATTGACGCCAGCACTGCGATAGCCGCGGAATTTGTCCTGTTCGAAGGTGCCGGGGTTCGCTTGCAGCGTGATTTCGAGGTCCGGTGCGAACTGGATGTGATCGGCTACCGCGGTCAGGATGTCGCCGACGGCGCGCGCGGAAAACAGGCTGGGCGTCCCACCGCCGAAAAAGATCGAGGTCAGCGCCCGACCCTGAACCAGCGGCAGGTCGGCTCGCAGATCGGCGATCAGCACCTCGACATAGGCGCGCTCGGGCAGCGTGTCACCGGCAACGTGAGAGTTGAAGTCGCAGTAGGGGCATTTGCGCAGGCACCAGGGAATATGGATGTAGAGCGCGAGCGGTGGCAGTTGCAGCATCGCGGGTTCAGGTCGCCGCCCGCCGTTCGCCAGATCCGACGCCGCCACGCAGTGCGCGCAACAGCGTGGCCAGCGCCTGAGCGCGGTGGCTGCGCTGGTTTTTCTCGGCGCAGGTCAACTCCGCCGCGCTGCGGCCGCATTCCGGCACGAAGAACAGGGAATCGTAGCCGAAGCCACCTTTGCCCCGGGGCGCAAACAGAATCCGGCCCGCCCAGGTGCCCTGACAGACTAGGGGTGAGGGATCGGACGCATGGCGCATAAAGACCAGTACGCATTGAAAACGCGCGCCGCGTTCGAGTTCCGGTACTTCCTGTAACAGGCTCAGTAATCGCCGATTGTTCTGCTCGTCGCTGGCGTTCTCGCCGGCAAAGCGTGCGGAGTGAATACCTGGCGAGCCACCGAGATAATCCACCTCCAGCCCCGAATCATCAGCCAGCGCCGGCAGGCCGCTGTAGCGTGCGGCGTGGCGCGCCTTGAGGATCGCGTTCTCGACAAAACTGAGCCCGGTCTCGGCAACAGGCCCGATGTTGAACTGGTCTTGGGCGGCGACTATCAAACCGGTGGGCGCCAACAGCTCCTGAAATTCCCTCAGCTTGCCGGAATTCGCGCTGGCCAGTACCAACCGACACCGCACCGGGGCAGGGGCCAGCTTATTTGTCATGGTAGAACTTGCGTTGAAAAACCAGATCCCGCGCCGGTTTGTCCGGGTGGGGTTGAACACTGATTTTGAAGGTTAGAGAGTCTTCGTTGGCAAATGTAAAGGGCGCGAGATAGTACACGGCATTGCCCTCCCGCACCTCGAAGAAGGCCAGTCTCTGCTGTTGGGCAAGGATGTTGCCAACTTGGCCCGCAACCAGTGCAGTGCGCCCCCCTTGGGCGCCGTCCGGAACCACTGCAATATTGACGAGTCCCTTGTTCTTGCCGCGGGTGATGTTGTAGTTGGCGGCGACAGCGGGGGTGATAAAACTGCTGTTGAAGGCGCTGTAGTATACCCGGTAGCCGTCAAAATCCTGGTGCGAACGACCATCGGCCAGCGCGGCAGACAATAACAGCAGCAGTGGGATCGCCAGCAGCGTCGGCAGCTTTCTGTTCATGAGGTGTGGCCTCGGGCAAGTGTGTTGTTGGAGCCCCCCGCGGCCCACGCGTCTATCCAAGCGCCTAAGTACTCACCTAAGTACTCAGATGATAAATGGCCGTCTCAGCAAACATATTAGGCCATATCGCCACCAGATGCCTGTCGGGCGCGCGCGCCGCGACCACCTCGCGGTGCAGCACGCGGATGCGCTTGGCGCGGCACAGGACTTCAAAATCCCTCACCGTACAAAAGTGGATATTCGGTGTGTCATACCACTGGTAGGGCAGATGCTTGGTCACCGGCATGCGCCCGCGCACCAACAGATAGCCGCGGGTGCGGATGCTGCCGAAATTGGGGAAGGTGACAATGCATTCCCGTCCGACCCGCAACATGTCGTCCACCAGCAGGTCGGGGCGTCGCAACACCTGCAGCGAATAGGTCATCACCAGGGTGTCGAAGCTTTTGTCCGGGAAGTCGGCGAGCCCTTCGTTGAGATCTTTCTGGATGGCGTTGACGCCGCGGCCAATGCAAGCCGTGAGTTGGGCCGGATCCAGCTCCAGGCCGTAGCCTTCCACTTCGCGGCTGTCCATCAGGCTGCGCAGCAGCGTGCCGTCGCCGCAACCAAGGTCGAGCACCCGCGTGCGCGGCGCGATCCACTGCTGAATGATGTGCTGATCCACCCTCAACATGAGCCGGCATCCTGGTGCCCAGACAGGTCGCTGGCGACGCGCTGCAGGTAGGTGCCGAGCACGGCTTGGTAGCGGGCGTTGGGCAACAGAAAGGCGTCGTGACCCAGGTTGGATTCGATGTCGGCGTAAGTGACATTGCGATTGGCCGCCATCAGCGCGTTGACGATCTCGCGCGACCGTGCCGGCGCGAAGCGCCAGTCACTCGAGAATGACACCACCAGAAAACCGCAGCGGGCATGGCTGAACGCCCGCACCGGGTCGTCGCCATAACCGCGGGCGAGATCGAAATAGTCGAGCACGCGGGTCATCAGAATATAGGTATTGGCATCGAAGCTCTGTGCAAAGCGGTCGCCCTGGCGGCGCAGATAGCTTTCGACCTGAAATTCGATAGGCGCGGTCATGCCTAGGGCAAAGGTGCCGGAGCGCAGTTCGCGGCCAAAGCGGCTGCCCATGGCCTCGTCCGACAGGTAGGTGACGTGGCCGATCATGCGCGCCAGCGCCAAACCATCCCGGGGGTAGGTGCCCTGCTCGAGGTAATCGCCGTCGCGAAACTCCGGATCCGACTGAATCGCGCGGCGGGCGAGCTCGTTAAAGGCGATGTTCTGGGCGGTCAGCTTCATCGCCGAGGCGATGACCACACAATGGCGCACCCGCGCCGGATACTCGAGGGCCCAGCGCATCGCGGTCATGCCGCCCAGGCTGCCACCGATCACCGCCGCCCACTGGTCAATGCCCAAGCGGTCGGCGAGCCGCGCCTGGCTATCAACCCAGTCGCGCGCGCGCAGCGGCGGAAAATTGTTGCCCCAGGGCCGACCAGTTTCGGGGTTCAGGCTGCAGGGCCCGGTACTGCCGTGGCAGCCGCCCAGGTTGTTCGGGCTGACGACAAAAAAGTAGCGGGTGTCGATGGGTTTGCCGGGCCCGATATAGTCGTCCCACCAGCCCGGATTTTTGTCGTCCGGCGCGTGGTAGCCGGCGGCGTGATGGTGGCCGCTCAGCGCGTGGCAGATCAGGATCGCATTGGAGCGGGTGGCGTTGAGTTCGCCATAGGTTTCGACGACCAGTTCGTAGCTGGTTAGCACGCGCCCGCTGCTCAGCAGCAACGCCTCATCAAAGCGGAACACCTGGGGCTTGACCAGACCGACGGAGTGGGCGGGAACGGCATCCAGCATCGGCAATTCAGGGCTTGTTGCAAAGTGGGGCGAGTCTAAAGAGGTGATGCCCACCACGCAAGGTAACGATCGCCACACGCTTTGCGCGGCCGCAGTCGAGACATTGGCCGCCGGCGCCCAGGGCGGCTCCCAATGGCGCTGAAAATGGGATAAATCCACATCCCCTACTGGGGCCGTTTTGGCGAGCACTGCAAGCTGTCGGGTGGGCGGCCATAACTGACAAGGTGGTGGTCAAATCAGCCAGCAACTCGACTTTCCGTGCCTCCGGGTTTGGTGAGGCGGGTTGCAGCTGGTGTTTGTGCGAAGCGGCCGCCTCTGGTGCGTTGGGCAAAAGCCCCTGTCGGTTAGGGGTTTCACCCGCGTCACGTGCGTCGCCGCTGGCAACGCCCGGTCTCGGGGCATGTCCGAGCTGTGGGTCTGGCGGAGCTCAAGGGACAAATACCCAGGCCGCTCTCTTTTCCTGGTTTTGACAACATAAATTCCTTTTTAGCCAGACAAATAAAAGGTATAGAATCCTTGCAAGGAAATTTGCTCAGCCGAGCCTGATGAGAATTCCAGGCTTTGCTCGCCCTGCCGTCGCTCATCCCGACAGTAGCGTTATCGGGATGTATGCGTTGTGAGAGCCAAGGGCCGTACCGATTACACTGCCATTACCCTGAGGAGAATTGTATGTCTGACTTCGATACCATTATCAAAGGCGGCACCGTCATCGACGGCACGCGCACCCGCAAGGCGTTCGTGGGTGATGTCGCGATCAAGAACGGGCTGATCGCCGCCGTCGCCGAGGGCGACGCGCTGGATCCGCGGCGAGCGACCAAGGTCATCGACGCCAGGGGGCTGAACGTCGTTCCCGGCTTTGTCGATCTGCACACCCACTACGACGGCCAACTGCTGTGGGATCCCTACCTCAGTTGTTCAAGCTGGCACGGCGTGACCTCGGTCGCCATCGGCAACTGCGGTTTCGGTTTCGCGCCCACTCGTCCTGACCAGCGCGAGAGAGCCATGCTGTCGATGGAGCGCGTCGAAGCCATTCCCTTGGCGACGATGAAGGCGGGCATGGGCGACTGGGATTGGGAGACCTTTCCGCAGTGGCTCGAATCCATCGATCGCCGTCCCAAGGGCATCAATGTGATGAGCTTTGTGCCCCTCAACCCTCTCATGATGTACGTGATGGGCGTGGAGGCGGCCAAAGCCCGCGATCCCAATGAGCGCGAGCTCAAAGAAATGCTGCGCCTGATGGAGGAGTCGCTCGATGCCGGTGGCGTCGGCTTTTCCATGCAGCGGCTCGGCGACGGCTTCACCTCGGTGCAGCGCGATTATGACGGCACGCCGATGCCGACCGACACCATGTCCGACGAGCTCTGCCTTGCGTTCGGGCGCATTCTGAAACGGCGCGGTCAGGGCTTCATCCAGTTGACCCAGGCCAAAAATGAAGTTACTGCAGACTTGGACTTTGGCCTGAAGCTCGCCGAGGCTTCCGACGCAGTCGTGCTGTGGAACGCCGTGCAGGTCAACGAACGCCATCCCCACCAGCATCGCCGCATGCTTAAATGGGTAAACGAGGCACGCGAGAAGGGATTGAAGATCTGGATGCAGGCGATCACCACGCCCAACGACATGCGCTTCAAACTCGACAATTTCAATCTGTTCGACGGCAACGGCGCCTGGCGCGATGTCACGATCGGTGATATCGCGACGCGCATCGGCAAGATGCAGGATCCGGCGTTGCGCAAAGCGGTGCGCGACGACTACGACCACGGCAGCGCTCCCTTCGTATCCGGCCCGGTATCGCTCATCGTTATCGACTCTGTTGCCAACGCCGAAAACGAAAAATACGTCGGCATGAACATCGGCGAACTGGGCATAGCCATGGGCAAGCACCCAGCTGATGCCATGCTCGATCTGGCTATCAGCGAGCAACTGCAGACGGTGTTCTACGTGGTGCCCTTCAACTACCGCGAAGATCTGCTCGACGAGATCCTCCAGAATGAATGGACAGTGCCCGGCGTGTCCGACGGTGGTGCCCATACTAAATTCCTCAACTTTGGCCGCTACCCGACCAACATGCTGCAGGATCTGGTGCGTGGCCGCGGATCCTATACGCTGGAGGAGGCGCACTACCGCTTGTCCGCGCTGCCTGCCATCGCTGCCGGCTTTAGCGATCGGGGCACCATTGAAGTGGGCCGCGCCGCGGATATCGTGGTGTACGACTACCAGAACCTGCGGATGCTACCCACCGAGATCGTTCACGACCTCCCCGGCAACGAATGGCGCTATGTCGAAAAGGCACAGGGATATCGCTACACCCTCGTGAACGGGGAAGTGACCTTTGTTGACGGCAAATGCACAGGCGCCATTCCCGGCCAACTCCTGCGCCATGGCAAGGCAAAGGACGTAACCAAAGCGGCCTGATCCAACGGATAAAACCCCTATAGCTCAAAACCTAACGAAAGTTAAGTGGCGCCATCTCAGCCCTCCGCTTGGTGAAATCGACTGAGCCGCCAGTGGGGCAAAAAATTAAGGTCGGTGGATATTTATCCACCGACCTTTTTCTTATCCCGGCTATCGACCGTGCAAACCGTATACAGAGGGTTGCCCACGCCTCCTGTGTGGGCAGACGACCGGCCGCTTCCGCTATGATGGACGGCGCACGGGCAGACACACAGGCAAGGGTTGCGTCGATGATCAATGTCGGGATTGTTGGGGGTACGGGTTATACGGGGGCAGAGCTGTTGCGCCTGCTGGCCATGCACCCGCAGGCGGCCATCGCGGCGATCACCTCACGCAGTGAAGCCGGCATGCCCGTTGCCGATCTCTTCCCAAACCTGCGCGGCCACCTCGATCTGCGCTATAGCGATGTCGATACCGACCGGCTCGGTCGCTGTGATGTCGTGTTTTTCGCGACTCCCCACGGCGTAGCCCAGGCGATGGCGCCGGAGATTCTCGCGGGTGGCGCGCGCATCATCGACTTGTCGGCCGATTTTCGCCTGCGCGATGTCGCGTCTTGGGAAAAATGGTATCGCCAACCCCATGGTTCTCCTGGACTTGTGAGCGAAGCGGTGTACGGGCTACCTGAAATTAATCGGGAACGCATTCGATCCGCGCGACTCATCGCCTGCCCAGGGTGTTATCCCACCAGCGTGATCCTCGGGTTTTTACCTTTGCTGGAGCGCGGGGTGATCGATTTGAGCGATCTAATTGCCAATTCGGCGTCCGGGGTTAGTGGTGCGGGGCGCGGTGCGAGCGTGGACAACCTACTGGCAGAAGCGAGCGATAGCTTCAAGGCCTACGGCGCCACCGGCCATCGCCATCTGCCCGAGATCGTCCAAGGGTTAACCGACCTTGCCGGGGCGCAAGTCGAGTTGACCTTTGTCCCCCATCTACTGCCCATTATCCGAGGGATTCACTCGACCCTGTACGCAACCCTGCTGCGAGGTGATGTGGACGTGCAGGCGGTCTATGAAGAGCGTTATCGAAATGAGCCCTTCGTGGACGTACTGCCCGCCGGTTCGCACCCCCAAACCCGCAGCGTGCGTGGCTCCAATACTTGTCGGATCGGTGTCGCGCGACCCGGCGGCGGCAAGAAGGTAGTCGTCATGGTAGTGGAGGACAATCTTGTCAAAGGCGCTGCTGGGCAGGCGATACAGGCCATGAACATCATGTTCGGTCTGGCGGAAACCTGCGGCTTGACTGCTCCTCCATTGCTGCCCTAGCTGGTCGTCGCAAGCATGCGTCCGCGCGAGAAACTCCGCCGCCCCCACCCGAATTGGTGGCGGATGGCGGGGCGAAGCGGGATGGTGGTAGTGGTGTTTGTCACCGGGTTCTGGCTGGGGGGCATTGATACCGGCAACGACGCAACCGAACCGCGAATCACGGCGAGTAGCGATCTATCGGCAGTACTCACAGTCGCACAACGTCGGCTCGACAGCCTGCGCCAGCAAGTGATTAATAGTGACATCGCGGCTCAGGTCGATCGCGAATCCCTTGAACATGTGCGCCAGACGATGGTTCGGCAGCAACAGGAACTGGCCCGCGTTCAGCAAGAGTTGGAGCTGTATCGCAGCATGCTCAAGGATGACCTACGCGCCGACGGGTTGTACATCGATCAACTGCGCATATCCCCGGGGCTTCCCGGTGCTTTTGCCTATCGCCTGATCGTACACCAGAAAGCGGCGATCCCCCGGGATGTCAGCACCGAGATTGAGGTGCGCGTGATCGGTAATCGCGGCGGACAGCCGGTGATCTATCGACTGGATGAGCTTGACCCGAGTCTGGGCGCGGAGCGGTTGTCGACGACCTTCAAATATTTCCATGTCATTGAAGGCCAGCTACAACTACCGCCTGATTTCATGCCGCAACAAGTGATAGTTGTCATCCGCCGAGCGGATGGCCGTCAGGACAGCAGGGAAGCGACCTTTAACTGGTTAGTGGAGAGCGCTTAATCTCATGTTCAAGGAAGCTAAAACGGCCTTGGCGTCCGCCGCCACGAGTCTGATCGCATCGACGCCGACGACCCTGATCGCCAAAGGCACCCTGGTCGTCGGCGATATCCATTTTCACGGGCATTTGGAAATTGAAGGCGAAGTCGAGGGCAATATTCTCGTCAAGGGTGGCGATGATGCGCGCGTCCGCGTACTCGATGAAGGTCTGGTGAGAGGGGAGATACATGCTCCCCTGGTGGTGGTCAGGGGGCGTGTGGCGGGTTCCATTCGAGCAACCGGGTATGTCCACCTTCATGCCAGCGCGGTGATCGATGGCCATATCCGCTACAATGTGCTGGAGATGGAGAAAGGTGCCCAAGTGAACGGAGGGATGATGCGCGACGCCTCCATCAATGCCGAGCCGCGCAAACCGAACCCGACGCTGCGTGGCCCCGACACACCACCTGGAAACTTGCTCGGCGAGTCCCCATATTCTGGTCACCCACCGAGCCCCGATCTGGACTAGCAATGGCAGGCGCAGAAAGCTTTATCCCAAACCAGCTCAACCTGACCTCCACAGCCGTCACTAAAATCAAGGCGCTGGTGGCCGAAGAGGGCAATCCCCAGCTTCATCTGCGGGTCTACGTGACCGGCGGCGGCTGCTCAGGGTTCCAGTACGGCTTCGCGTTTGACGAAGCCGTGGCGGATGACGACACCTGCGTGGCCAAGGATGGCGTGGCGGTCGTCGTCGACCCCCTGAGCCTGCAGTATTTGATCGGGGCAGAGGTCGATTATCAAGAGGGGCTGGAAGGCTCTCGCTTCGTCGTCAAGAACCCCAACGCCACTAGCACCTGCGGTTGCGGGGCCTCGTTCTCGGCGTAGCTGAATTATCGGCGTAGCTGGGCTCGGCCCAGCCCGATCCACCGCCTTGGCTCAAGCCGGATAGATCCCGCCCAGCACTGTTTGCTTCCGCGCCCCGGTGACCGTTGGCAGATTGCCAGACAAGCCGAGCAGCGTCTGTCGGGCTAGCCACGCGAACGCGGTTGCTTCCACCCAGCGCGGATCCACACCCAGTGCGCTGGTGGTCGCCACTTGCGCGGGCCGCAGCAAATCCGCCAGTGCCGCGACCAATGCGGTGTTATACGCGCCCCCGCCACACAGATAAATCTGTTCCGGCGGCTGCGGCAAACTGATGATTCCCGCTGCAATGGTTTCTGCTGTCAGCGCCAGCAGGGTCGCTTGGATCTGTTGGGGTTCGACCTCGTGGCTGCAGCGCTTCAGGGCGCCTTCGAGAAAATGCAGGTGGAAGTCTTCGCGCCCCGTGGTCTTGGGGTACCAGCGCGCAAAATAGGGATGGCTCTTGAGCTGCGTCAATAATTCCTGGTCGGCCCTCGCGCCGCTGGCCCAGCGCCCTTGGTCGTCAAAGGGTGCGCCCCGATGTTTTTGATGCCAAGCGTCCATCAGCACATTACCTGGGCCGGTATCGAAGCCCAGAACGTCGCCACTCGCCGGTAGCCAGGTGACGTTGGCGATACCACCGATATTGACTACGGCTCGATGCTGGTGTGGATGACGAAACAGGTCGCGGTGAAACGCGGGCACCAAGGGCGCGCCCTGGCCGCCTTCGGCAAGGTCGCGGCGGCGGAAATCGGCCACTGTGGTGATTCCGGTGATACTTGCAATCCGGTTGGGGTCGCCGATTTGCAGCGTAAAGGGATATTCGACCGTACCCGGCGGCCGGTGCCTGATGGTCTGGCCATGACTACCGATCGCCCGCACCTGGCTTGCCGAGGTGTGGGTTGCCGCCAATACGGCGAGCGCTGCGGCCGCGAACAGCTCACCGAGCTCGCAATCGACACGCCCCAGGTGATCGATGCAGTCATTGCCAGGCTGGCACAGCTCGCCGATAGCCTGCCGCAGGTCGCCGGGAATCGGGCGGGATATGCCGCCCAGGAGTTGCGGGATGGGTGCACCAAAATCGGCCAGCACGGCATCCACCGCGTCCATACTGGTGCCCGACATCAAGCCTAGAAACAGATCCCCTGTCACCCCAGCAATCACCTAATCAGGCTCTGTCCGTGGCCTCAGTCGATATTTTCCGAGGATGGGGTGGTGGCTGAAGCCAGACGCACCGTTTCAAAGTGGGCGAGCTTGGCCAGTAGCGGTTCGGTTTGGGCGACGAACTGGGGCCGCAGCATTTTTGGAATGGGTTCAGCGATGGGCATTTTGGCGGAGCGCGGATCCTGGTGTACCCCCCTGATCAGAAACTCGTAGTGCAGGTGCGGGCCAGTGGCGTAGCCGGTGGATCCCACCTTGCCGATGGTCGCGCCCTGCTTGACCCTCTGCCCGCGTTTGACCACGCGGTTGCTCAGGTGGAGGTACTTAGTGGTGTAGGTCGAGTTGTGTCGAATGACAACATAGTTGCCGTTGGGGCGGCTGAAGTTGGAGGCCACCACGACACCGTTGCCGGCGGCATATACCGGGGTTCCGGTTGGCGCAGCGTAGTCGACGCCGCGGTGTGGCCTGGTCATCTTCAGAATCGGATGGAAACGATGCATGTTGAAATTGGAGCTGACTCTCATGAAATCCAGCGGTGCGCGCAGGAAGGCCTTGCGCATGGGCCTGCCCTCCGGCGTGTAGTAGCTTACCGTGCCATCGTTGGCGACGTAGCGAACCGCGCGGTAGGTCTTGCCCCGGTTGACGAATTCGGCAGCGAGAATATCGCCGGTGCCCACCGTTTGGTCGCCCACTAAGAGCTCTTCATAAAGCACGCTGAAACGGTCGCCAGTTTTAATGTCGCGGGCGAAATCGATGTCCCATGCGAAGATGTTGGCGAGTGCGAGAATTTTTTTCTGGGAGAGCCCCGCACTGCTCGCATCCACAGCGAGCGAGCGGTCGATCCGCCCCTGGCGAAAGGTGGCTTCTCTAGCCGGCACCAACAGGTGTTTTTTGCCGCTGAACCCCTCGTCACTCGCCTCGTAAATATAGCTTTCGAGGGGCGAGCGGATGTACTTGACGCGCGTCAGATTGTCTTCAGCATCGAGTAGCGCGGAGATCGTCTCGCCGGGTTGCAGATTCTTGAGCTCTCTGGCTTCCACGCCACCGTTGGCCACTGCGTAAACATGGGCGTCACTGAGTCCGAGACGCTTAAACACGCTCGTCAGATTATCCCCGGCGCGGACGATATCCTGGCGCCACCGGGGCGCGTAGGCTACCGGTTCGGTGGCATCAGCGGCGGCCATTGCTGGGCGGGGCTCGGAGGGTACAACAGAGCTGGTGGCAAGGTCTGCGGGGGGCGTGGGTGGTAGCTCAATCGCTACCGTATTGCGCCTGATATCGTCGGGCGTCGAGGGGATCAAAGTCTGCAGCGCAGCGACCGCCAACGCGACCAGGCCGGCAGCGACCAGGTGGGCGCGGGGGGGGCGAAGGCCCGCCAGAAAGCCTCCCAGTTGTGTCCAAAATGATGCCGAGGCTTCGCGGTTTGGCATGCCCTGCTCCGTTGGCTTGACCGGTCGATGTTTTAAGCCGAGCGTTTATAGCAAAAATGGACGCGCAGGGTAAAGCAAAAAGGCGCGCGGCGTACTCCCGTCCGGCGCCGCCTGGGGTTTCCATGGCGATTCGTTTTTGCGCGCCCAGCCTCGATCAGGTAAGGTTCGCCCCGCTTTTAGCGGGTCGACACCAACATTCAAGAGGCGTGGGCGGAAGATGTCGGAAGCGGGGGCGGGGGAAGCGTTGATCGCTGATTTGGATGCGCGGGGCTTGATCGCCCAAATCGCAGGCGAGAGCGAACTTCCCACGCACCTGAATCAACGCCGAACCCTCTACTGCGGCTTTGACCCCACCGCCGACAGCCTGCACATTGGCAGTCTGGTGCCCCTGCTCGCGCTGCGCCGCTTTCAGCTCGCCGGCCACCGCCCCATCGTGCTCGTCGGTGGTGCTACCGGCCTGGTGGGGGACCCCAGCTTCAAGGCACAGGAGCGCCGCCTGCACGGAGCGGAGGTGGTCGCGACCTGGGCCGAGCGCATCCGCCGCCAGGTGTCCCGCTTCGTCGATTTCGATTGCGGGCCGACGGCAGCTATCCTGGTCGACAACCTCGACTGGATGGGCAGCCTGTCGGTGCTCGAGTTTCTGCGCGACGTCGGCAAGCACTTTTCGGTCAGCGCGATGATCCACAAAGAGGCCGTACGCCAGCGCATCGAGCGCGACGGCGAGGGCATCTCCTTTACCGAGTTTTCCTATCTGCTGCTGCAGTCCTACGACTTCGCCGAACTCTACCGCCGCCACGGCTGCACGCTGCAGATCGGCGGCTCCGACCAGTGGGGCAACGTCACCGGTGGCATCGACCTCTGCCGCCGCCTGTACCAGGGCCGGGTGTTCGGCCTGACCCTGCCGTTGGTCACCAAGGCCGATGGCACCAAATTCGGCAAGACCGAGACCGGCACCGTCTGGCTGGATCCGGCGAAGACCTCGCCCTATGCCTTCTATCAGTTCTGGATCAACGTCGCCGACGCCGATGTCTATCGCTTCCTACGCTATTTCACCTTTCTCGAGCTGGCGGAGATCGCGGCCATCGAACGCGCGGACGCGGCCGCGTCCGGCAGAAAATCGGCACAGGCTGTCCTCGCTCGCGAAGTGACCCAGTTGGTTCACGGCGCCGTCGGCGTGGCCGCAGCCGAGCGCATCTCCGAGGCCCTGTTCGCCGACCGCTTTGACGACCTGGCCGAGGGCGACTTCGAACAGCTCGCCCTCGATGGCCTGCCCGCGACCTTGATTGCCGGTGACGCCAAGCCGCTGCTCGATGTACTGGTGGAGACCGGCCTCGCGTTGACACCCCGCGGCGAGGTAACGCTGGGGCAGGCCCGTAAATACGTGCGCGAGGGGGCTATCAGCCTCAATGGCAAGAAAATTGCCGACGATCAGGCGATCCTCTACCGCCTCGATGCCCGCTTTGGCCGCTTCCACGTGCTGCGTCGTGGCAAGAAAAATTTCCACCTCGTGCGCTGGTGTAACTAGGGGCCTGTCGGACTTAGCCTCCTGTCTTGAACCAAAGAATCGACTCGACCGGGCGAGTTTGATTTTCCCAAGCTGCTCTGGTATAAATCGCGCCTCGAATTTGGCGGCGATCGCCGCTTTTCTCGCACTCCACGTCCTCGGATAAGCCACTGCGCCGCGCACCGGAAGGTGTCCCGCGCCGATCGACGCCCGCCCGAGGGCGAGATGAATATCTAACAGCGCGCGCGTGGCGCTCGCATCGACAGGTACAGAGGCAAGATCATGTCCAGAGTGTGTCAGGTCACCGGCAAGCGACCCATGTCCGGCAACAACGTTTCTCACGCCAAAAACAGAACGCGCCGGCGATTTGAGCCCAATCTGCATACCCACCGGTTCTGGATCGAGTCCGAAAAGCGCTTCGTCAAGCTGCGGGTGTCTAGCAAGGGTATGCGCATTATCGACAAACACGGCATCGACAAAGTCCTCGCCGGTATCCAGGCCGCCACCAAGGCATAAGTCAGCGTTCAGGAGTCCAGAGCATGGCCAAGTCAAATCGCGACAAAATCAAGCTGGTGTCTACGGCCGGCACCGGCCACTACTACACCACCACCAAGAACAAGCGCACCAAGCCTGAAAAGATGGAAATCAAAAAGTACGATCCTGTCGTTCGTCAGCACGTCGCCTACAAGGAAGCCAAAATCAAGTAGCTTCGCGCCCGATGCATGAGGGCTACTCCGCCCCCGCAGGGCATACCGCGAGCGCGAAAAACCCGGCCCATGCCGGGTTTTTCGCTTTAATCGCCCGTCAAAAACCTGTCCGGCTCATCGTCGTTAGCTGGTTGCGCTGACCATGCCCGAATTACCGGAGGTTGAAACTACGCGGCGAGGCCTGGCGCCTGCGCTCGCCGGGCGGGTGGTAACGGTCGTCACTGTTCGCAATGGCGCGCTGCGCTGGCCGATCCCGGCCGAACTGCCGGCGTTGCTGGTGGGGCGCGCCATCGGTGCGCTGAGCCGGCGGGGTAAATATCTGTTGCTGGCGTTCGACCACGGCCACTTGCTGGTGCATCTGGGCATGAGTGGGAGCCTGCGGATAGTTGCCGACAACACGCCCGCCGAGCGCCATGATCACGTCGATCTGGTATTGAACGATGCCCGTGCCTTGCGTCTAAATGATCCGCGCCGCTTTGGTCTGATGCTATGGCTCGATGGCGACCCGGCGCTGCACCCACTGCTCGCGCACCTGGGGCCAGAACCACTGGAGGCGGAGTTTGACGATGCCTATCTATTCCATCGCTCGCGGGGACGGAAAACCCCCATCAAGAGTTTTTTGATGGATAGTCGCGTCGTCGTTGGCGTCGGCAACATTTACGCCAACGAAGCCCTCGCATCGAGCGGTATCCATCCGCTGACCGCCGCCGGACGCATCTCCCGCGCCCGCTACCAGGCGTTGATCGGGGCCATTCGCCAGGTGCTCACACACGCCATCGAGCAGGGCGGGACGACGCTGCGCAATTTCGTCGGCAGCGATGGCAAACCGGGATATTTCCGCCAGCAACTCCAGGTCTACGGCCGTGGTGGTGAACCCTGTCGCCGCTGCGCCGCGCCGCTCAAGGAAGTCCGCCTGAATCAGCGCACCACCGTCTATTGTGGGCGCTGTCAGCGCTAGTACTCCGTTCCAGAAATATACTTACACATCATGTCAATTCCAAGTCGAAGCGTTGCCATTGAAAGACGACGGGCTGCTCGTTCATTTCTGCGATTCTCTTGAGGATGCGTTGCTTCAATTCATCCTTGGACGACACGCGGATATGGCGGAGGAAACTTCGCGCCATCTTCGAGAAGGCGCACTCGATCAAGTTGAGCCAAGAGCCATGCTTGGGCGTATGAACGTATTCGAAGCGAC
>CBDDRG010000239.1:0-3303 GCA_965232975.1 uncultured bacterium | reverse complement strand
GGTGCGGGTGAAAACGCCGCTGGATCCGGCGTTCGGGCTGGGCGCAGCGCCCGCGGCAGTCGCCACGGCGCCCGGCGTCGGCGCCAACCCGGTCGCCGAACTGGCCCAGGCGACGCTCGCCGACGTCGAGCGCGCCGGGCGCGAAATCGCCGCGCTGGTGCAGGGCGACTGGCAGCGCGCGACTCTCGATCGACCGGGGCGCGACCTGCGTCGAGTCGCCGTGGATACCGGTGCCGCCGCCCCCGCGGCGCGCGCGCACCGCCAGCTCGATGTGCGCCTGCGCCGGGTGCTCGACATCGATACCACCATCCCCGAGGTCGCCGACCACGAGCTTTACCCCCAGCGCCCGGGCTGGCCGGTGGTCGCCGACCGCCACCCGGTGGTGCCCCTGACCCTGGAAGCGATGCTGGTGCGCGAGGCCGCCGAAGCCGAGCTGCCGGGTCTCGCGGCCATCGAAATCCGCAATATCCAGGCCTACAACTGGCTGGCGGTCGCCACCCCTTGCAGCGTCGAGATTGCGTTGCGGTCGGTGGCCGGCGGCGCTGGCGAGCAGGTCGTCGAAGCCGCCATCGACGGCTATTTCAAGGCCGAACTGGTGCTGGCGCCGAGCTATCCGCCGGCGCCGGAGACAGCACTGGCGCCGCTCAGCCAACCGCGCGCCACCGCGGTGGCGGCCGCCGATCTGTATCGCGAGCACTGGATGTTCCACGGCCCCGCCTATCAAGGCGTGACCCGGTTCACCGCCATCGGCGACGACGGCATCGACGGCGAGGTACGGGTGCCCAGGGGCAGGGGCGCGCTGCTCGACAACATGGGCCAGATGGCCGGCTACTGGGTCATGGAGCAGCCCGCCAACTGCCTGGCGATGCCCATCGGCGTCGGCGCCATCCGCTTTTTTGGCGCCGACCCCGCGGTTGGCGAAACCCTGGTCAACCAGGTCAGAATCCGCGAGCTCGACGACCTCAACTGCGTCTCCGACCATGTGCTGCGCGACACCCAGGGGCGGGTGCGCATCGCCATCGACGGCTGGCACTGCCGCCGCTACCAGATGGACAAGGCGTTCTGGCTCAACAGCCGCCAGCTTGGCGACCACCAGGTGAGCCGGATGCTGGCGGCCAATGTCGCGCTGTTTGAAGATCACTACGACACCGCCATCCTGCGCGACTACCTGGCGCGGCGCTATCTGACGGCGCAGGAATTGGTCGAGTACGACGGCCTGTCGCCCAAACGCCGCCGCGAGTGGCTGAACGGCCGGGTCGCGGTCAAGGACGCCGTGCGCAGCCATCTGCGGGCCACCGACCCGACGGCCGCGATCTACCCCAAGGAGATGCGCATCGAAAACAGCCGCCAGGGGGTGCCCCGCCTGCGCGCCAATGTCACCGCGACGGTGCCCGAGACCCTGTCGATCTCCATCGCCCACAAGGACGCGCTGGCGCTGGCGATGGTCGGCGACCAGCCGGTCGCCATCGATATCGAGCGCATCGAGACCCGCGCCGACAGCTTCGTCGCGCTCGCCTTCACCGACGCCGAGCGCGCCGTGCTGCTCGCCGGGGAGGACGCCGCCACCACCATCACCCGCGGCTGGGTGGCGAAAGAGGTGGCCGGCAAATTGAGCGGCGTGGGCATCGGCAGCCAATTGCGCACGCTGGTCATCGACGCGCGCAGCGGCGACGATCTCTGTGTCAATGGCCGCTGGGTGCACACCGAAAAGCTGGCGAACTATATCGTCGGCTGGCTGCGGCAATAGCGGGTCGGCGAGTAGAATACGCGGCCACCGCGCCGGTGCCGACGCGGGCCGTCCCCCGACGAGAAAATTCATGACCAGCCTGGAAAGCGTGTTCACCGCCATCATCGCCACCATTCGCGCGACCATCGCCGAGGACTGGGTGGGCGCCTATCCGTTCACCGCGGACACCCGCTTCAACCGCGATCTGGAGATCGAGAGCATCGAATTCGTCAAGATCGCCGACGCCATCCAGACCCACTTCGGTCGCGACCTCGACATCCTCGGCTGGCTGGCCGGCAAAACCATCGACGAGCTCATCGGCCTCAGCGTCGGCGAGCTGGCCGCGCACATCCACAGCGCCGCGAACGCCTGAACTTGGCGCGCATCCTGTTCACCGTCCCGCCGCTGACCGGACACCTGAACCCGGCGCTGGCGGTGGCCGCCGCGCTGCGCGCGCAGGGCCACGCCATTGCCTGGGCGGTACACCGCGCCATGGGCGACCGCCTGCCGCCGGGCGATGGCGTTTACTATCTCGGCGACGATAGCCCGCACGCCGACCCCACCGGTGACGCGGCCGGCGTGCGCGGCGCCGAAAGCGTGCGCCTGTTTTTTGCCGACTACGCGGTGCCCATGGCCGATGCCGCGGTGGCGCCGCTGACCGCCGCCGCGCTCGACTTTGCGCCGACGGTGATGGTGGTCGATCAGCAGATGCTGGCGGGCGCGCTGGTGCCGCGCAAACTGGATATCCCCTGGGTCACTTTGGCGACCACCAGTGCGGCGATCCTGCGGCTGGCGCCGCCCTTCGACGCCTGGGTGGCAGCGCAGTATCTGGCGCTGCAACAGCGCCACCTGCCGGCGGCAAAGATCGTCGCCCACCCGGATTTCTCGCCGTGGCGGGTGATCGTGTTCGGCGTCGAGCTGCTGCTCGACCCGGCGCGCGCGCGGGTGCCGGCGAACTATGCCTTCGTCGGCGTCGCCCACGGCGCAGGGCGACCGGCGGTCGAGTTTCCCTGGGCCTGGCTGCGCCCGGAGCGGCCGCACCTGCTGGTCACGCTGGGCACCGTGAGTCGAGACCGGGACGCGCGGTTTTTCGAGGTCATCATGGCCGCCGTCGCGGATCTGGACGTGCAGGCGGTACTGGTCGCGCCCGCCGAGCTGGCCGCACGGGCGCCGGCCAATGTGCTGGTGCGCGAATTCGTGCCGCAGTGGGAGTTGCTCGACGACGTCGCCGGCGTCATCTGCCACGCCGGCCACAACACCGTGTGCGAGGCGCTCGCCAAGGGCGTGCCGCTGATAGTCGCGCCGATTCGCGACGATCAGCCGGTGGTCGCGCGCCAGGTCGTCGAGGCCGGCGCGGGACTGTTCATGCGCCAGGGCAAGGTGGTCCTGGCCACCGGCGCCAGCGAAGTTTTTCTGCCCGGCCTGGACAAGCTGACGCTCTGGCAGGGCCGCCACGGTCCCGCCGCCGAAGACAGCCTGCTCGCCGCCATTGCCGCGGCCTGGGCACTCGGCATCCCGCTCAACCTGATAGGAGCAGGCATAGAAGCCTTCAACCTGGACACCACCGTTGATGGCTC
>CBDDRG010000238.1:0-2903 GCA_965232975.1 uncultured bacterium | reverse complement strand
GCTTGAATTCATCACCCCGCTGACGATGCAGGCATTATCTGGCCACCCCGTGCACCTCGATCTGCTCGACCCGGCCGCGGAGGCGGCGATGGGCCATATCCAGCTCGGGCGCTGGGCCGATTTGATCCTGATCGCCCCGGCGAGCGCGGATTTTCTCGCGCGCCTCGCCCAAGGATTGGGCGACGACCTGCTCACCACGGTCTGTCTCGCCAGCCAGTGCGCCATTGCGGTCGCGCCGGCGATGAACCAGGGCATGTGGGCGAAGGCCGCGACCCAGACCAATCTGGACCTTCTGCGCGCGCGCGGCGTGGCCATTTTTGGCCCGGCGGCCGGTTACCAGGCCTGCGGCGATGTCGGCGAGGGCCGCATGGAGGAGCCCGCCGCGCTGGTAGCGGCGGCGAGCGGGCGGTTCGCGACCGGTGCGCTCGCGGGCAAAAAGGTGGTGATCACGGCCGGGCCGACGCGGGAGGCCATCGACCCGGTGCGCTACATCTCCAATCACAGCTCCGGCAAGATGGGCTATGCCCTCGCCGAAGCCGCAGTCGAGGCCGGTGCCATAACCGTGCTGATCAGCGGGCCGACCGGGCTCCCCGCGCCCGATCGCGTGCGTCGGGTCGCGGTGACTTCGGCCCAGGACATGCTCGCGGCCGCACTCGCCGAAGTGGCCGGCGCCGACATCTTCATCGCCGCGGCGGCAGTGGCGGACTATCGGCCGGCGATGGTGGCCGGGCAGAAAATCAAGAAGACCGACGCGACCGGCATGACCATCGAGCTGGTCAAGAACCCGGATATCGTCGCCACCGTGGCCGCGCTTGACGCACGTCCGTTCACGGTCGGTTTTGCCGCCGAAACCGAGCATCTGGAGCAGCACGCGCGCACCAAGCTGGTTGCCAAGAAGCTCGATCTGGTCATCGCCAACGATGTGTCCGACACCCGCATCGGCTTCAACAGCGACGACAACCAGGTGGTGCTGGTGAGCGCGGCCGGCAGCGAGCCGCTGCCGCTGATGGGCAAGGCCCAGCTCGCCAGACGGCTCATCGAACGCATCGCGGCGCAGGTCAACGCCCGCTGAAGCCGGCCGCCACGCGCCAGAATCCGGCGCCGGAATGCTAAACTCGCGTCCCGCCACCGCGCCGCCAATCACCACCCCCAGACCAGCTCGGGAGTTGCCCACGCCATGTCGCTGTCCCGCGAAGACGCCATCAATACCGCCGGGGTGCTGACCCAGGCGCTGCCTTATATTCAGAAGTTTGCCGGCAAGACGCTGGTCATCAAATTCGGCGGCAACGCCATGGTGGACGAGGAGCTCAAGCGCAGCTTCGCCCGCGACATCGTGATGATGAAACTGATCGGCATCAATCCGGTGGTGGTCCACGGCGGCGGACCGCAGATCGGCAACCTGCTGAAGGCGCTGAATATCGAGTCGCGCTTCGTGGACGGCCTGCGGGTCACCGACAGCCGGACCATGGACGTGGTCGAGATGGTACTCGGCGGCGCCGTCAACAAGGAGATCGTCAGCCTGATCAGCCACGCCGGCGGGCGCGCCATCGGCGTCACCGGCAAGGACGGCCAGCTCATCAAGGCGCGCCAACTCAAGGTCACCCACCAGACCCCCGACATGGCGGAACCCGAGATCATCGATATCGGCCACGTCGGCGAAGTGGTGGCGATCAATACCGCCGTCATCGACATGCTCACCGCCAGCGACTTCATTCCCGTCATCGCGCCCATCGGCGTCGATGACGCGGGCGCCTCCTACAACATCAACGCCGATCTGGTGGCCGGCAAGATCGCCGCCGTGCTCGGCGCCGAAAAACTGCTGCTGCTGACCAATGTCGCGGGCCTGCTCGACCAGAGCGGCAAGGTGCTCACCGGGCTCACCACCACCCAGGTGGATGCGCTGATCGCCGACGGCACCATCAGCGGCGGCATGCTGCCCAAGATTCGCTGCGCGCTCGACGCGGTCGAGGGCGGCGTCAAGCGCGCCCACATCATCGACGGGCGCGTCAATCACGCGGTGCTGCTGGAGATCTTCACCGACGAGGGCGTCGGCACGCTGATTCAGGCCGGGGCTTGAAATCCATGGTCCGAGTCGCACCGTACTGCGCGTGCCGGCGCACATGACCTCCACCGCCCCTGGCGCGCGCGCCAGCAATGCGGCCTCGCCGCGACGCCAGCAGATTCTCGAAGCCCTCGCGCACATGCTCGAAGCCGCGCCCGGCGAGCGCATCACCACCGCCGCGCTCGCCGCCGCCGTGGGCGTGTCCGAGGCCGCGCTGTACCGCCACTTTCCGAGCAAGGCGCGGATGTACGAGGGGCTGATCGACTTCATGGAAGAGACGCTGTTCGGCCGTATTCGCACCATTCTCGCCGACGAACCCGGCGGCATCGCGCGCTGCCACCGGACGCTGTCGCTGGTGCTGACCTTTGTGGAGCGCAATCCGGGTATCAGCCGCCTGCTCGCGGGCGACGCGCTGACCGGCGAAACCGAGCGCCTGCGCACCCGGGTCGGCCAGTTGCTCGACCGCCTCGAAACCCAGTTGAAGCAAATCCTGCGCGAGGCCGAAGTACGCGAGAATCTGCGCACTCGGACCACGGCGTCGGCCGCAGCCGAGCTGCTGTTGGCGGTTGCCGAAGGCAAGATCCGCCAGTTCGTGCGCAGCGGCTTTTCCCGCCTGCCAAGTGCCCACTGGAGCGAACAGTGGTCGCAACTGGCGGCGAGCCTGTTTTATTGAAGCGAGGCAATCCAGGCCCGGCGTTCGTGCGAGCTAGTACCCCGTTCCAGCAATATGCATACACATCATGTCACTTCCAAGTCGAAGCGTTGCCATTGAAACACGACGGGCTGCTCGTTCATTTCGGTGATTCGCTTGAGAATGCTTTGCTCCAATTCATCCTTGGAC
>CBDDRG010000237.1:0-9491 GCA_965232975.1 uncultured bacterium | reverse complement strand
TTTGCCCTGCCACGCCTGTTGCCAGCCGCGCGGTGCGCTCTTACCGCACCATTTCAACCTTACCTGTGCGGGCCGCGTCGCCGCGGCCGCCATCGGCGGTATGTTTTCTGTGGCACTTTCCGTAGGCTCGCGCCCCCCAGGCGTTACCTGGCACTCTGCCCTATGGAGCCCGGACTTTCCTCCCCCCCGCCCCAACCCTGTCGCGTGACAGAAGCGGGTGGCGGAGCAGCGGCTGCCCGGCCAACTCCCGCGCCAAGGCTACCACGGAACTCCCTCAACCCCGTAAGCAAAAGCGCGCGGATACGGCGTTTCGGCGCTCTCGGATCGCTGGTTGTGAAGTGTGCCTTTCGTGGCCTCGCTGTCATCGCGACGCCGGCGCGGGCGGCGTTGCGGGTTTATTGGCAGCCATCAATAGCGAATGCACCAGGCCGATGTATTCGTCCAACTGCAGGGCGCCGTCGTTGTTGGTATCGAGTTCGGCGAAAGGCGGCACCAGCAGCTTGTCGCTCTTGACGGCTGGCAGCTGCTCAAATTCGCTGTTGTCGAGCCCGCCGCTGTGATCCTTGTCCAGGGCCTTGAAGCGCGCTTCGAGCTGGGCTCTGAATGCCTGCTGCCGCTTTTTTTTCTGTACTTCCAGGCGCTGTTGCAGCGTCGCACGGACGGCGTCAATTCTCGCCCGCAATTCGTCCAGGCTGATTGAACCGCTTTTGTCGGTATCTATTTCGGCAAAGAGTTGCGCGGCATCGGCGGCTCCCTGCTGGGGCGCGACGGCGTGCCGAGCCCGGTTCGAGTCCAGCGCGGTTTTGCCGCCGAAGCCGATCAATGCTCCCGCTACTACCGCGGCCAGCGCAATTGCGGCGATCTTGCCGCCACTCGCGCCGCCGGCCCTGGGCTGTGCTTGGTTGTTGGTCATGAGCTCTCCTCTCAGGTAGATGAACCGGATATTCCGGAATCCACCGGGATATCCGCAACGGGCAGGTCGGATTCAAAGGTGATCAATTCGCGAACTTCCGGTGTGCGCAACCCGACCAGCATCGGGCAGCGCACGCCCGGCAAAAAGCAGACATCGAACAGTTCGGTGATGTCGCCATCGAAGCGGATCCAGTGCATCACGTCGCCGTTGGTCAGCGAAATGATCTGGATGCCGCACCAGGGTTCCGCATCCCGCTTGCGTAACTCGGCATCCAGTGCGAGGCCCTCGAAGCGCTTGTTGCGTGGCTTCGACAGGCCGACCGCGGCGACGTTGCCGATGATCGACAGGCCGCGCGCAAACCCTGGGCAGAAGGTCAGCGGCACGAACGCGCGCCGGTCGAAGTCGATCCAACCCAGGTAGCCAGTGCCGGCGTTCAACACCCAGAGTTTGCCGTTGGCCCAGCGCGGTGAGTGGGGCATCGACAGCCCCTCGCAGACGATCTCGTCGGTGTCGACGTCGATGACGACGCCGCCGTCCTCGCGCCGATCCCGCCAGCCGTCGACGGCATCACTGCGGCACACCGCCGTCACATACCTGGGCTTGCCATCGACCATGGCCAGGCCATTGAGGTGGCAGCGGTCTTCCGGCGCCAGCTTGCTGATGAACGGCGGTTTCCAGATCGCCTTGAAGCTGTGGGTCGGGCTGGCCTCGGCCAGACAGGAGTATTTGGTGTTGACGAACACGACCTTGCCGTTGTCGCAAATGCCGAGTTCGTGGATGTCGAGGTCGCCCAGGGTCTGCGCATTGCGCGGCACATAGCACTTGTCGAACTGTTTATGGATGACTTGGTTGCCCTGGAGAATGTTTTCAAAGCGCCAGAGCTGAAACAGGCCGCCCATGTAGATGCGCCGCGCGTTGCCGACGATACCCATCGCGCGCTCGAAGATGCGCTCGAAAAAGGATACCCGGCCGTTGCTGTCGCAGCCGATCAGATAAATCCGCCCGGTCTGATAGGAGGTCACCGCCAGCGAGATCCGCGATCCCGCCAGCCAGGGCGCGAGCCCGCGCGAGCAAGTCTTGTCAACCTTCAGCTTGGTCAGATCGCGCGGCGCCTGACTGGCGTCCGCCGGTTTGCCTGCGGCCGGTACCGCTTCGTCGATTATCTTTTCCACGTCCTTCGGGGCGTCGGCGGCGCCGGCGTCCACGGTTGTGCCATTTGAATCAGCCATCAAGATCTCCAGGAATTTGTGCGGGAAGGGCTGCGGGCGGCGCGATGCTACGCGCATTGTCGCCCTAATCCGCCGCGCGAAAAAAACCGGCGGCCTCGCGGCCACCGGTTGTTCATCCCGCTCGTTCAGGTTACCAATGGTAGCGCACACCCAACTGGCCACCGAGGACTTCGTCGAATGCACCGGCATCCTGATAGTTCAGGCCCGCGTAAATGATCACGCGGCCCATCTGGACATTCAAGCCGTGTTCCACCATGTAGCTGGTGCCGCCGATGTCGCTTTTGCCCCCAAAGCTGTTGTTGACGGAGTAGTCGTTTTCGCCCTGGAACTCCCTGATGGCATTGACCGACACGTAGGGCGTCCAGCGTACGCCATTCCCCTTGGTGTAGGTTTTGCGCAGCATTACGCCCAACCGCGCCGTGGTGGAATCGCCGTCATCCAGCTCGAACTTGCCGTAGGAGTTGGCAATGTCGTCCAGATCCACCTCGATCTTGGAGAACTGGAACTGCGGCTCGACCTCGACACCGTCGGCCGTCTTCATGGTGTAACCCATCTCCAGCGACCAGCCCTTGGCGTCGCCATCCACGTCCATCTTGGTGCCGGCATTGCGCATGTCGCCGTCGAGATTCATCACGCGGTAGGACAGGTCGGCGTAAAAGCCGTTTTGCGCCAGCCAGGTGATGTAGGCGCCAAAGGTGTCGCCGTCGATGTCCGCCTTGCCGCGATGGCTGCCCAGATCGATATCCGTGTTGGCCTGGCCCGCCAGCAGGCCGATGCGCAGATCGCTTTGCAGGGCAAAATCAAAGCCCGCTTCGAAGCCCTGCACCTCCTGATCGAAATCGACGTTGGGCTGGATGCCATCGGGATCCATGTTGCCCTTGCTGCCAAAGCCGCGCACCCACACCGAGAAGCGCTCCAGCAACTGATCGCGCACCGCGCCTTGGCGCTGGTGGAGGGTGCCGACCGTGGTCTGGAACAGGGTTTGCACGGCCGGCGACAGTGAGCTAGCCAGCACGCCGACGTCGCTCAGGCCGGATACCGCAACCCCGATCGAGTGCACGTCAGGCATGACGTTGGTGGCATCGACGGCGGACAGCACCATGGTGTCGAAGGTCAGGAACGAATCCGGCGCCACCGAGAGGTCGCCCATGACAAAATCACCGGGCGCGGAAACCCCGGTGACATACACCACCGGAACCGCAAAGCCGGCATTGAGATCCCCGGGTAGCGAAGTCAGCGCGGCATTCACCGTGGTCGGCCCGCCGACCACATCACCGGTAATGGTGAGCGCGTCGGCCGTCCCGGTCGCACCATCGACATCGAAGTTGACATCGCCAGCGCCATTCAGGTTGCCCATGATGTTCAGGCTGTCACCGGTGTCACCATCGATGAAGCTGATGGTCCCAGTGTTGGTGAAGGGGTTCGGATTGCCCGCACCCATATTGATGGTGTTGCTGCCAAACGCCTCGATCAGGCCGGCGTTGTCAAACGTGTTGCCGGTGACCGCGAAAGTCCCCATGTCGATCACGGCATCGGTCATCACAATGCGGCCAATCGCCGTGTTGGTGATGGTGTCGTCGCCCGGGCCGAAGTAGGAAACGCCGGTGGCATTCCAGGTGTAGCCGGAATTGTTGACCAAGGTATCGTCACCGTATCCGGTGCTGATCGCGCCGTTGATGGTGCCGCCATTGTAGATATAGTCCGCGCTCGCGCCCAAGGACGCGATCGCCACGTCGCCCGTGATGGTGCCGGTATTGGTGACGGTGCTGTCGGTGGCTGCGTAAATGGCGACGCCGTAGGAACTCGCGGTGCCGCCGACCCCCGCGGTCGCGTCGGCGGTGACATCACCGGCGTTGGTCACGCCGACGCTGTCCCCGGCCGCGGCGATACCCACTGCATAGGCGTGGCCGCCGTCGCCCGCCGTGGCCGTGGCGGTAATATCACCGGCGTTGCTGACAGTCACCTCGCCACCGCTGATCGCCGCAATCCCAGTGGCGGCCGAAACGGCATAGGCGCCATCGCCCACGGTACTTGTCGCCGCAATGCTGCCGGCGTTGCTGACGTCGGCCAGATAGTAGCCAAAGGTCGCGATCCCGGTAGCTGCCGAAACGCCATAGTTGCCATCCCCGACAGTGCTGACGGCCGTGATCGCGCCGTCGTAGGCGTTGGTCACGCCGACCCCGTCGGTACCAAAGCTCGCCGCCAGCACACCGGTAGCTGCGGCCGCGAAGGAGCCGTCCCCCGCCGTGGCATAGACGCCGATGGCGCCGGCGTTGTAGACCTCCAGCGCATCGCCGCTGACCGCGCCGATGCCGGTGGCGGCGGTGATCAGGCTGCCGGTGCCGGACACCGCGGCGGCGCTGATGTCACCGCTGTTGGTCACCGCGTTGCTTTCATTGCCGAAGGCGCCGATGCCAGTCGCTACCGTGGCAACGGCGGCATCGCCACCAGTGGCCGCAGCGCTGATATCGCCGCTGTTAGACACGGTGGTGTCGCGGCCATAGGCCAGGACGCCGGTGGCAAGCGCGTAGACGCCGCCGTCGGCGGTGGCGCTGACGCTGCCGGCGTTGCCGATATCCACATCGTCATAGGCATAGGTGGCGATGCCGGTGGCATAGGCGGCCAGGCCGCCGGTAGCGGTGGCGCTGACGACGCCATAGTCCTCGACCGCTACGGACACATCGTTCCAACCGGAATAGGCCAAAATGCCATAGGCGGCAGCGACACCATTGGTGCTGGTCGCGGTGGCGGTGACAGTGCCCCGGTTGATCACGTTGGCATCGAAGTTATAGGCGTAGGCGTAGACGCCGGCGGCATAGGCGCTGGCGTTCGCGAAGGGTGCCGTGAGCGGCCCGGTGTTGCTGGCCGCCGCGCTGACGCTGCCGTCGTTGGTGATATCGACGTCATTGTAGCTGTAGCCCTGGATACCGACTGCGCCGGCCGCATAGTACTCGCCCGCCGCCGTGGTGGCACTCGCCCCGACTGTGCCGCTGTTGTCGATACTGACATCGCCGCCGCCAAACAAGGTGGCCGCGAAAATTCCCTGGGCGAAGGCGCCATCGAGAGCGCCGGTCGCAGTGGCGGACACAGTGCCGCTGTTGCCCACCGACACGTCGCCAAAAACAGACGCGGCGTAGATGCCGGTGGCCTCGGAGCCGGTGGCCGTGGCGGACAGGGTGCCGCTGTTGTCGACCACGACATCGCCGGCAACGGAAAAGGCACCAATGCCCGTGGCTCCGGCGCTGTCATAAGCAGTGGCCGAGGCGCTGACCGTGCCGCTGTTGATGACGGCGACATCGCCGATGAAGCTGCCGGCTATGACGCCGTAGGCATTCGCATCGTCGAAGGCGGTCGCGGTGGCGGTGATCGAGCCACTGTTCGTCACCGCGGCATCGTCAAACAAGCCATAAGCGTAGACGCCGGTGGCATCGGCGTCATCCAGGTCGCTGTTGGCACTGGCCTCAATCGAGCCGCTGTTGGTCACCGTGGCCGCGTCGAAGCCGTAGGCGTAAACGCCGGTTGCCGCGGCATCCCCGCCCGCCGTGGCCGTGGCGCTGATCGCGCCACTGTTGTCAACGACCGAGTTGTCAAAAGAGCTGTAGGCGTAGACGCCATAGGCGGTGGCGTTGTCACCCGCCCCGGCGCCGCCCGTGGCGGTGGCCGCAATCGCGCCGCCGTTGGTGACCACGGCGTTGGGAACGGAGACATCGCCATTGAAGCTGTAGACCGCAACGCCGACGGCATAGGCGTCGTCACTCGCGGTGGCGCTGGCGGTGATGTCGCCGCTGTTGGTGACGGTGGTGTTGCCATACAGGTAGCTCGCGGCAGCGACACCGAGTGCAGCCGCGTCACCGGCCGCATTGGTGGCGGTTCCGTTGACGGTACCATGGTTGGTTACTGCGACGTCGTTGGGCGCCACGGCAACGATGCCTAGCGCCAAAGGTCCAGTGGCAGTGATGTCGGCGTAGCTGACCACGGTGGCGGTGCCGGTGCCGAAACCAGCATCCGTGGCCAGCACACCGGTGCCGACACCCGTCACCGTCGGGGTATCAGCGGGGCCGCCGATGGTCAGGAACAGGTCGTCGACGACCTGGACGATGCCCACCGGGTAATCCGGATCGCTGGCGTCACCGGGGCAGTTGACGACCCCGCCAACGGGCGCGGTGCAGGCGGCCGCGAACACCGGCGCGGTGCCGGCCAAGGTGATAGTCGCTACTGAAATCGCCAGGGTCTGGCGAATGGCCTTGACCAGCGGCGCGCGCTGGAATTCGGCCAGGCTCGTGGCTTTATGCTGGGATTCTGTGGGTTTTGCCGTCATGACGCTCTCCTTGGTTCTTGATTTTTTTCTCGATTGTTTCTTGCTTTTGCTTCTGCTTGCCGCTGTCGATGCTGACCCTTGTCATCTACCTGTCGCTCATTGTGGAGTGGGCTCAGGTGTCGGTTCCGCAAGCTCTCGTTTTACCCCATGCCGCACGCCACCGCGCGGATCGCGCTTGCGCCCGGCGCGCGCGGACTTTATCAGCCGCCGTGGCGCCAAGCAAAGCGATAACAACGGTGCAAAGGTGCAAAATTAAGCGATTAAGATCGTTAAATGAGAGCGTGAACAGAACATATTCCGCTGCTCTCCGGCGCCGGTGTCCGCCCATGCCCCGGCCACATTCCGCGGTGAAAGTTAGTTCGGGCCGCGCACGGCAAAATCACGGATAGGTAACGGATGGAAAAAAATCTCGGCGGGGTTCAACCGGCACCACAATCGCGGAGATGCCCGTCACCAGCGCACGCGCACGCCCATTTCGCCGCCGAGGCTGTCGTCCGCGCCGTCGTCCTGGTAGTTCATGCCCCCGAACACTTCGGTTCGACGGCCAAATTCGGCGTTCAACCCACCCTCAAGGAGTAGGCGGGTACGGTTCAGATCAGTCGCGTTCCAGCCCGCGTCGTTGGTCGTGAAACTGTTGCCACCCTGGACTTGGGTGAGGGCGTTGACGGAACCGCTGGGCGTCAGGCGCACGCCGTGGCTCAGGCCATAGGTCTTGCGCAGTTGTACCCCGGCGCGGCTCTGCGTGGAGTAGCGGTCGTCGAACTCGATCTGGTGAAAAAAATTGCCGAGCCGCTCAAAGGTCACCGCGGCCGCGGAAAATTGGAGCCGGGGTTCGATCACCATGCCGGTGGCCGTTCGCAACGGATAGCCGGTCTCCAGCGACCAGCCGTTGATGGCGTTGGTGACCTTTACTTGCGCGCCCGTTGCAACCAGGCCCCAGGGCTCCGGACGGCGGTAGGAGAGGTCGGCATACAAGCCGTTGCGCGCCAGCCAGGCCAGATAGGGATCCAGAACGCCGCTGTCAACGGCGCCACCCGGTGCGCTGGGGGTGACGTCGTCCCCGGCGTCCCCGGGCGCGTCGGGCGATTTGCCACCCAACGCGAAGTCGAACCGGGGCGCAGGTTCGTCGCCCGCTTGATTATCGCCGGACGCAAGCGCCGGCACCTCGGTGCCGCCCAAGCCCAACCAGGTATTCAGGGGCGCCAGGATCCAGTCGCGCACCGCGCCCTGCCCCGGATACAGGTTGTCGACGAGGTCGCGCCAGGCATTCTGAACCGTCGGTGCCAACGATCTGACAATGCCGCCAATGCCGCCCAGCGTTCCGCCGACCCAGCCGTCCGCGACCGCCTGGGTGGAGGCCGGTGGCTGCACGGGGGCGGGCGACAGGGTGAAGGCGGGGAAGGTCGCGGCGCGGGGACTGCCTGGGTTGGCCGCGACCGGGATGCCCTGAACGGAGCCGAGGGCCTCCGCAGTACCGGGGAGGGCGGCAGCGACGCCGGATAGCGGCACCACCAACAGAAGATCGTCCGTCGCCGGGTGGATCTCGGCGTCAGCTAGCGTTGTGTAGGGGCAGTTCAGACCTGCGGCGGACTCCGCGCAGAACGGCTCTCGGGCGTGCGTGGAGCCGGTGATAGTCGCCGCGACCAGCAGCGCGAGGCCGTTCTGGAAGATGCCCCGCGTTGCTATGCGCCGGCATTCGACCTGGATGGGGACAAAGCGCAGCCTGGCTGCGGGTTTAACGACGATGACTTTCATCCTTGCCAACCCCTGTCGATACCCCCTGCCGGTAACTCCTTAGACTCTCGAGATTCTCGATTGTCGATCTGATGGTCGATCTGATTGTTGTCCAGCGACGCAGCCACGGCCGCGCCGCGCGGTACCTGCTGAGTATAGCTCACCGCGCCGGCGCACAGCGGCCGCGATCCGCCGTTGGCGGCGTGTGTGCTGGCGCGCCCCGTCGCGCTGTCCACCACCGCCCCCGCACACCCATCTGGCCGCCGCCGACGCTCCGGAGTCCGCGCCGGGAGCCACGTGCGGGTCGCCGAGCGCGGTACAGTTTATTCCGCCGCCGCTTTCACCGCACTTGTGCCGGCACTCGCGGGTGCGCCGCTGCTCGGTCCATATCCGGGAATTGCCGATGCGGCGTCGCTTGCTAATGCGGCGGGGTATTGTCTACTGGTGGCGCAGTCGCAGCCGGGGGCGGCAGCGCGCCCATGACGGCGGCGACCTCCGCCGCGCTCGCCGGGCCGTGGTGGTGGCGGAACGCCCGCAGCAGCCAGCGCAGTTGGCGCACATAGCGGCGACAATAACGACAGCCGAGCAGGTGTATCGTCACCTTCCAGTACTGGAGCCGCGGCAGCTCACCGGCCACCAGTGCGTCGGTCTCGGCGACCACTTCACGGCATTTCAGCATCAGCATTCGCCGGTCTCCTGGTAGCGATCCACGAGTTTGAACACCAGCTGGCGGGCGCGGTGCAGCAACACGCGCGCATTGGCCGCCGACACCTGCAACTCGCTGCAAATCTCGGCGAAGGGTAGCTCACCGCCATCGCGCAATTCCAGCAGCGCCCGCTGGCTGGCGGGCATCCGCGCCATCAATGCCTGCAGGCAGTCGGCCAGCTCGTCCGCCATCAGCAGCGCCGCCGGATCCTCGCCCCGCCGCCAGGTGCAGGGTGGCGACGCCCAGGAGCCGTCGGCGTTGAAGTCGCGCGCCAGCGGATCTTCGCCGCTGGCGAGATCGTCGAGGGACACCTCGCGACGGCGTCGGCGGCGGTGCAGATGGGTTTCATTGACGACGATGCGGGACAGCCAGGTGCGCAAACCGGCGCGACCCTCGAAGCGGCCGATCGCCTGCCAGGCTTTCACCCAGGCGCTTTGCACCACCTCCTCGGCATCGTCGGCGCCGAGCGCCCGGGCGAGCTGCAGCAACGCGCGTTGGTGGCTGCGTACCAGCCGGGCAAAGGCGGCCAGCTCCTGCTCGCGCCCCTGGGCGCCGCGCAGCGCCCGCAGCAGCGCCGATTCGGTCGGTGCC
>CBDDRG010000236.1:0-2896 GCA_965232975.1 uncultured bacterium | reverse complement strand
ACCGACGATCAATACATCAAAGTATTCTGTCATCAGTGGCGTGGGGAACGAAAGTGGAAAGCCGGCCAAGATTGCCTGTAACGTATTGTTTTTTTACGATGATGGTGCCCAGGAGAGGACTTGAACCTCCACGACCTCGCGATCACCAGCACCTGAAGCTGGCGTGTCTACCAATTTCACCACCTGGGCACTGCACGGCACCGAACCTCGTACAGGGGAGCGCAATTTACTGAGCCGCCCGTGACTTGTCAATTCCAGCGTCGGATCCATATCAGAGCACATTCGACGGAGTCAGAATTTACAGGCGCGCGACTGTTACCATGGCCGGCCCGGCAACTCCCCACGGTTCACGCCAACCCATGCAGAAAAAACCCGGTCGCTCCGACCCCCACGCCGCGCGCGAGGCGGCGAACTATGCAAACCCCATCGCGAGTCGCGAGTACATTCTGGATTTCCTGCGCGCGAGCACCGGCCCGCTGACCCATGACGAGCTCTGCGAGGCTTTTGGGCTCGCCGACGCCGATGCGATCGAAGCCTTGCGCAGACGCCTGGCTGCCATGGAGCGCGATGGTCAGATCGTGCAGAACCGCCGTGGCGGCTATGGCACGCTCGACAAAATGAACCTCATCAAGGGGCGGGTGACCGGGCATCCAGAGGGTTATGGCTTCGTCATCCCCGGGGGCGGTGAGCCCGATATCTTCCTGTCCAGCCGCCAGATGCGCCGGGTGTTCGACGGTGACGTGGTGCTGGTGCGGGTGGTGGGAGAGGATCGGCGCGGGCGTCCCGAGGGCTCGATCGTGGAGGTGGTCGAGCAGCACACCCAGCAACTGGTCGGGCGCTATTTCGCCGAGGGCGGCATTCATTTCGTGCGTCCGGACAATCCGCGGGTCAGTCAGGATGTGTTGGTGGCGTTGGAAGATGCGGGTGATGCCCAACGCGGCCAAATGGTGGTGGTCGCCATCACCCGCCAGCCCTGCCGTGAACATCTGCCGGCGGGTCGGGTAATCCGCGTATTGGGCGACCATCTGGCGCCCGGCATCGAAATTGAAGCTGCGATATACAACGCGGGGATCCCCAACACCTGGTCCGACGAGATCGAAGCGGAAATGGCCGTGATCGCCGACGAGGTGCTGGAAGCCGACAAGGCGCACCGCGCCGACTTGCGTGAATTGCCATTTGTCACCATCGACGGCGAGGATGCCAAGGATTTCGACGACGCCGTTTACTGCGAGCCCGTCAAGGGCGGCTATCTGCTCTATGTGGCGATCGCCGACGTGTCGCACTACGTTCGGCCCGGCACGGCGCTGGATCGCGAGGCCTACCAGCGCGGCAATTCGGTGTATTTCCCGGGCCAGGTCGTGCCCATGCTGCCGGAAAAGCTCGCCAACGGGCTGTGTTCGCTGAAGCCGGACGTCGATCGCCTGTGTCTGGTGGCGGAGATGCGGATCGACCGCACCGGCAAGGTCGCGGCATTCTGTTTTTATGAAGGCGTGTTTCGCTCGCACGCGCGTCTGACGTACACCCAGGTCGCCGCCATCGTCGCCCAGCGCGGCGATCCGGCCAGCGATGTCCGCCGCCGGTTCGAGCGCTTGACGGTGCCACTCGACCACCTCCGCGATCTCTACGAGATACTGCTGCGCGAACGCGAACAGCGTGGTGCGATCGACTTCGAGACCGGCGAGACGCGCATCCTGTTCGATGCCGAGCGCAAGATCGAGCAGATCGTGCCGAGCCAGCGCACGGTCGCGCACCGCATCATCGAAGAGTGCATGCTGCGCGCAAATGTGTGCGCCGCGACTCTGCTGGAAGCCAGCAAGCTGCCGGTACTGTACCGCGTGCACGCGGGGCCGCGCGTCGAGAAACTGGCCAATCTGCGCGAATTCCTGGGCGAGCTCGGCTTGGGGTTGCCCGGCGGCGACGAGCCGTCACCTCTGGATTATCAGGCGGTACTCAACAAGATCAAGGGCCGACCCGACGCCGCGATCATCCAGTCGGTGATGCTGCGGTCGATGAATCAGGCGCTCTACCAACCCGACAATCAGGGCCATTTTGGCCTCAACTACGAGGCTTACACCCACTTCACGTCGCCCATCCGCCGCTATCCGGATTTGCTCGTGCACCGCGCCATTCGCGGGCTGCTGCGCAGCAAAAAGCGGGTTGCCCATTTGCGCCGGGTGGCGGGCGCGACCCAGCAGCCGCTCGACCATAACTACCCCTACAACCTCGAAGCCATGGACGAAGCGGGCGTGCATTGCTCCTTCACCGAGCGCCGCGCGGACGAAGCCACCCGCAATGTGGTCACCTGGCTGAAATGTGAATACCTGCTCGATCATGTCGGCGATGAATTTGTCGGCGTCGTGACGGCGGTCACCGGTTTTGGCCTCTTTGTGGAACTGGAAGCCCTGTACATCGAGGGCTTGGTCCATATCACCGGCCTGCCCAAGGACTACTATTTCCACGAGCCGGCGCATCACCGACTGGTCGGCGAACGCACCCGACGGGTGTTCCGCCTCGGCGATCGGCTGCGGGTGCGGGTCAGCCGCGTCAACATCGACGAGCGCAAAATCGATTTCGACCTGGTGGAAGCGACAGGCAAGAAAGCTGCGCTCGCGGTCGAGCCGGCCGGCACCAAGGCCAGGCGCAGGAGCGGCGCAAAAAAGCCCGATCCAGGCGCACCGAGGGTGGCAAAGGTCGCCGCCGCCGCACCCCGCAAGAAACGCCCGTCGCCCGAGCCGGTCGGGCTGAATGCCGCTGGTGACGACCCCAATGCGGGCGGCAAGCGGCGCCGGCGCCGGCGCAGATGATGCGGGGGGCTCCGGTTGGCCAAGTCCCGCGCGCGCCGCTGCAAAGTCGGCCATGGTACGGTGCGGCTGACGGGTGTGGATTGAAGCCCCTG
>CBDDRG010000235.1:0-14938 GCA_965232975.1 uncultured bacterium | reverse complement strand
CTTCGCGATCGGCATCTCCCAGATAAATATCCTCCCGCCCGTCGCCACGCGCGGTGACATGGTAAAGACCGCCGGAGAGTTCGAGCCTTAAGGGTCGCGCCATGCCGAAAACATGGCATAAGAAATATGTTGATGCAAGACCTGACCCCGTTGTTCGTTGTTCGCGTGACCCCGTTGTTCGCGTTGTTCGTTGTTGTGTGACCCCGTTGTTGTGCAAACCCGACCGGCGGACGCGGGCGATCATGCCGGCGGCGCAGGCGCTGGCCTACGACCAGGTAATAGCGGCGGCACGAGTCCGCGAGGACCAGCAAGATCGCGGCTGGATGCTCCAGGCGCTACAGCAACTGCGCGGTATCTGCCTGCACCCGGTGCATCCGGATGCGTCCGATGCAATCGAGGATGACGACTACATCGGTCAGTCTGCCCGGCTCGCCGCCACGTTCAAAATTCTCGACGAGGTCAGCGCGCAGAAGCGGAAAGCCCTCGTATTCGTGGAATTGCTGGCGATGCAGACCAAGCTCGCCGGGTTGATCCAGCGCCGTTATCGGCTATCCCAACTACCGATGATCATCAGTGGCGAGATCGCGGGGGCAGAGCGCCAGAAACGCGTCAATCGGTTCCAGCAGGATGCCAATATCTTCGACGTGATGATTCTGTCGCCGAAGGCCGGCGGTGTCGGCATTACGCTCACTGCCGCGAACCATGTCATCCACCTGTCGCGCTGGTGGAACCCGGCCGTCGAAGATCAGTGCAGTGATCGCGTCTACCGCATCGGTCAAACCCGCGACGTGCAGGTGCACTGCCCGTTGGCGATTCATCCGCGTCTTGATAATGGCAGCTTCGATATCAAGCTCGATGAGCTGCTGGAGCGCAAGCGGCAACTGAGTCGGGAGTTGCTTGCGCCACCGATGGTTACGGAACAGGAAGGGAAAGACCTTTGGCAGGCCGTCGCTCAGTGACCGGATACGCGGCAGGTCGATTTGGCAAGCTTGGCGCGGAATGGCGCATCAGTGGGCGCCTTTCCGTCCCTCGGCCAGGTGTTCGAAGCCGTTGAGTCGGCGCTTGATCTTCGGAGGCCGTCGCGGGCGTGTACCGCGACGAGCGGGGTACTTTGAGATTGGCGGGGTCATCGATCATCCGTCGGTTCTCGCGGGCCACAGGATTCGCTGTAGCCGGCCCACCGCCACCCCGGCATTGTTGCTGATGACGTGCACCTTGCCGAAGGTTGCCACCGTTTTGGCGGCGGCCTGCACCGATTCGAGCTTGCTGACATCGACCTGCACGCAGGCGGCGTCGAGACCCTTGCCTGTCAGTTCGGCGACGGCCTTCTGCGCCGGGCCGGCTTTCCGTCTGACGTTGACATTGCGTCGCCGTACAGGACGCCTTCGCCGGTTGAATGAAGCGGAGCCAGGCCCCACGATTATTTTGCGCTGCCAGCTTTGCCTAATCGGCGAGGCGGGTCAAATGACGGGCCTGATCTGACTGTCCGTAGGGCACTGCATTTCAGCGTGATCCCGCCATTCTCTCCAGTCGTTCAAGAAACCCTATCAGTAGTTGGTTGAAGACTTCAGGTTGATCCAGGTTGGCGGCGTGCCCGGCATTTGCAATGATGATTTTTCGAACGTCCGGAATCTTTCGCTCCATATAATCCGCAGCACCGAGAAACTCGCGATCCTGAGCGCCGACGAGAACCAAAACCGGTACGTCGATGTTGGCAAGATTGTCGATCATGCGGGAATCCTGGTGCGGCATGATGCCGCGCGCAGAGTGGACCAGGCCTCGCACATCGGCATGCCACTCGGCATGAACGTCATTGCTCTTTGACAGAGCCGCGAGCCCTTTGCGCGCCAATGACGCCGCCGTGCGCTCGCAGCCGAGGTTCCAATTAGTGCGCGCGATGTCACTGCGAAAGCCGGGGCCGCTGTTGAGAATGGCCATGGCCAGCACCCGCTGTGGATACCTGAGCTGAAACTGGAAGGCCATTACCCCGCCGAGTGAATGACCGCCGATCACGGCCTTGTCGATATCGCAGTCGTCGAGAATGGCGGCGATATCGTCAACGGTGTGCTCCACGGTATAGAGCGCAGGATCATCCGGGCAGTCGCTGCGACCGTGGCCGCGGAGATCCCAGGTGATGATGCGGAATTTTTGCCGGAGTGCCTCGACCTGCGCTGCCCACATCTGCGTCGCCGCGGCGTGACCGTGGGAGAGGAGAACAGGAAGGGCGCCCTTGGGGCCTTGGGCGTCGTAGTAAATGTTCACGCCGTCGCGATCGATGTAAGGCAAGGCATTTATCCTTCTGTTGTAAGCGTCGAGGCGCTCAGCGATGCCGCCGGTAACTTACCACTGATCGCTCGATGTCTGGGGTATGTATCCGACGGCCCAGTGACAAGTGGCCGTGAAATGACCTACGGCTCTGATACTTGTACATGCTACTTTCCAGCGCGCCGCGCCGCCTGGATGCAACGCAGCACGCCGTAATCGATGCGACCGGCGAGCGCCTCGAACACGGGTTTGAGCGCTGGCTCAGCGTGGCGATCCATCACGGCGACGATGCGTTCAATTTCAGCTGCATCGAGGCCGATCGCTTCAGCGAGCGGCACCTCGTTGCGGAGTAGCGCCTCGGCCAGATGAGTGTAGATGGTGCTTTCGCGCAGGCCGCGCTGACGCGCGATGGCGGCGACATCCAGGCCCGCTCGCAACAGCGCCAGGGTTTCCGCCGCGGTGTCGGCAAGAGTGTCGGCAGGGATGTCGCGGTGAGCAGTGGCCCCGCGGGCAGCGCTGTGTTCGGCGATCAGATCAAGGAAGGTTTCGCCGTAGGCGTCCAGCTTGTGGCTGCCGATGCCGGAAATGCCGGCCATCTCCTGCAGGGTTCGCGGCCGCCGCGCCATCAGCTCCATCAGCGTCGCGTCGTGGAATACCGCATAGGGCGGTACGCCCTGCTCCTCGGCGAGCTGGCGGCGCTGACGGCGGAGGGCTTCCCACAATCCCGCATCCGCCCCGGCGACAGCGCCGGCCGCCGTGCGCGGCTTTTTCGCCGCGCGCTCAACCGGTAGCTCTTTGCGCAACCACAGCTTTTCGCTGCCCTGTAATACCGGACGACAGCGCTCGGTCAACCGCAACCCGCCGTGGCCTTCGGCATCCACGCTGAGCAGGCCGCGGGCGATCAACTGGCGGAATACACCGCGCCATACGGGTGTGGTCAGGTCGTTGCCAATGCCGAAGGTGGTGATTTTGTCGTGCCCGAAACGCCGGGTGCGCTCGTCGGCTTTGCCGTGGAGCACGTCGATCAAATAGTTGACGCCGAAACGCTGCCCGGTGCGGTGCACGCAGGACAGCGCTTTGCGGGCAGCGACGGTGGCATCCCAGGTCTGCGGCGGGGTCAGGCAATTGTCGCAGTTGCCACAGGGATCCGGCGCGGGGTCGCCGAAATAGGTGAGCAGTGCCTGGCGGCGGCAACCGGTCATTTCGCACAGGCCGAGCATGGCGTCGAGTTTGTGGCGCTCGATGCGCTTGTACTGCTCCTCCGCCGTGGAGCCCTCCATCATCTGGCGCAGCGTGATCACATCCTGCAGGCCATACAGCATCCAGGCGTCGGCGGGCAGCCCATCGCGGCCGGCACGGCCGGTTTCCTGGTAGTAGGACTCGACACTTTTGGGCAGATTGAGATGGGCGACAAAGCGCACATTGGGCTTGTCGATACCCATGCCGAAGGCGATGGTGGCGACGACGATGACGCCTTCCTCGTTGAGAAAGCGGCGCTGGTTGGCCTCGCGCTGGGCGCTGGTCATGCCGGCGTGGTAGGGCAGTGCCACCAGCTTTTGCGCGCTGAGCCAGTCGGCGATCTCATCGACCCGCTTGCGGGACAGGCAGTAGACGATGCCGGCCTCGCCGGCATGTTCATCGCGGATGAAGCGCAGCAGTTTGTCGCGCCCGCCACTGCCCCCCTCGGCGATGCGATAACGGATATTGGGGCGGTCGAAACCGCAGATGAATACCCGCGCCCGCTCCAGATTGAGGCGGCGCAGAATCTCCCGCCGGGTGGGCTCGTCGGCGGTGGCGGTCAGCGCGATGCGCGGCACCTCGGGAAAGCGCTGGTGGAGCACATCGAGGCGGATATATTCGGGGCGGAAATCGTGCCCCCACTGGGACACGCAATGGGCCTCATCGATGGCGAACAGGTTGATTTTCACCTGTGCCAGCAGGCTCAGCATGGCTTCCTGCACCAGGCGCTCGGGTGCCAGATAGAGCAGGTCGAGTTCGCCGGCGAGCAGCCGCCGCGTGACGGCGCGGGATGCCTCTGCGGTTTGTGAGGAATTGATAAAGGCCGCCGCCACCCCCGCCTGTTCCAGCGCCGCCACCTGATCCTGCATCAGGGCGATCAGGGGCGACACCACGACGGCGGTGCCCGGCAGGAGGATGCCGGGGATTTGATAGCACAGGGACTTGCCGCCGCCGGTGGGCATCAGTACCAGTGCATCCGTCCCCGCCAGCAAGGTATCGATCACCTCGCCCTGGGGCAGGCGGAACGACGGGTAGCCAAAGACGGATTGCAGGATGTCGAGGGAAGTGCGGGTCATCCCCGGCATTGTATGGACAATGCCTCCCGATGGCTCGCCCCACGCTGCGGCAATGATCCTATTCCCGGTGTCAGGACAGTTGTCGCCGCGGGGAACTTGATCGGGGCGCTAACCCTGGGAGGGGAAGTGGCCGGCAAATCCGAACCGCGCTACGGGCGGCGTGCGGGTTTTACGCTTGGCGACAATGGGCTGCCCGAGCAACCGGGGATGGCGCCGATCATCCGTCATCGCTGCACCTGAAACTGCCGGGCGAGCGCGAGCGCGCCTTGCTCCAGCCGCTGCCATTGATCCTGGAGCGCGGCGGCGAAATAGAGTTCGAGCGCCACATCGGGGCTGTATTGCACAGCGAGGATGCAGTGCTGGAGTACGCCGAGTTGCTGGGCGCGGGCGGCGGAGATGCAGTGCAGCACTCGTGAACCGCCGTCGGCCCCACGAACCATTACTGGATCGTAATCAGTTGGTGGGGGCGGTTTGGCGGCAGATCGGGCGAGCGTCACGCGCAGGATTGCGGGTGACGCCGTCGCCAGAAACTCCGGAATCAAATGGGCGCGCAGCGGCGCCAGATCGGTGGTGTCCACCCGCAGGCGCGCGGTGGTGAGGCCGGCGCGGGTGCAGTCGCGCGCGTCGGCAAAATAGGTGCAGGGGATATTGAACAGCCAGCCGCCGATCGCCAGCGCAACCGGCTTCTGATCGAAGGTGCGGACAAAGCCGAAACCCATGCCCGGGTAGGCTTTGTCAGCCCAGGCGTCCAGCGGTGAGAGCGCGCGCGGTGGCACCGCCTCGAACATGCGCGAGGCGTAATACAGCCGGCGCAGGCGATCATCTGCCATACCCTCGCCGTCGGCGCCCGGCGCGACGAAGCCGCAGGTCACCAGCACCCATTCCGTGCCCGCGGCCAGCAAGGTGAAAATCTGCGGCCGCAAGGCGACATAGCCAATGCCCGCAGCGGCGACCAGCGCGATCAGCAGCAGCCGCATCTGCAAGCGGCGGCCGGGCGGAGAGGGCGGGGGACTATCAACAATGCCGACTGGTTTCACTGGCGAACTCGTCAAGCGCATTTGATGCGCGCATCACCCACATCACAACTTAACTTCAGCATTCACCATTGCCAGCGCTGGGGATTGCCAGCGCGGGGGCGCCACCGCAGAATCGGGCACCCTGGCGCAGCGCAGCGAACTGATGATGACCCAGTCTAACATGCGCAAAATCGGCCTCGCGGTGGCACTGATGGTAGTGCTGCTGGGGGTGTTTGCCGTCACCGATTACCTGGTGCAGCTAAAGCGCAGCGAGGGCCGCATTCCACCCGGCACCGAGGCCAGCATCGGCGGTCAGTTTGCGTTGGTCGACGCGTCCGGCCGCGCGGTGACCGAGCGGGATTTTGCCGACCGCTACAAGTTGATTTTTTTCGGCTTTACCCATTGTCCCGATGTGTGCCCGACGACGCTGGCGCGGATGTCGGTGATTCTGCGTGCGTTGGGGCCCGCCGCCACGCGTTTGTATCCGCTGTTCGTGACGGTCGATCCGGAGCGCGATACCCCGGAGCGGCTGCGCGAATACGCCAAGCTGTTCGATCCGCGAATCGTTTATCTGACCGGCGCGCCGGATCAGATCGCCAAGGTGCTCAAGGCCTGGCGGGTGAGCAGCGCCAAAACCGCCGCGGGTCAGGATGACTATTCGATGAACCACAGCGCAGTGCTGTATTTGATGACGCCGACCGGGTCGCTGGTGGCGTCTTTTCGATGGGATGATGCCGAAACCGACATAGCCGATGCTATTGGCGATTATATTAGCGATTGATTAATTTAGTCGTTGACTTCGCCATTGATGGCATCTTATCGTTATTCCGCTTGCTGCGCGGCGAACCCCGGCGATCGAGACTGGGGATGGCGCAACGGCAACCATCCGTTTTTTATTATTAGTTCTTATAAGTTCCGATAACTGGGAACGACACCTTGAAACTGAGCCGCAGGCATTCAGCGCGGCGGTAAAACCCTGAGGATATGGCACGATGAAGAGTTGGATGTTGACCATCCTGGTGGCCGGCGTGATTGCTGCGGGCTCATATTTCTTTTACATCGGGACGTTGCCGCCCGACCTTGAGCCCGGCTTTCTGTATGGCAACGGCCATGTCGAGGGCACTGAAGTAAAGATTAGCGCGGAGGTCACCGGACGCGTGATCACCAGCAATCTGGTCGAGGGCCAGACCGTCGCCAAGGGCTCGCTGTTGGTCGAACTCGATGCCAGTGATGCGCGCGCGCAACTCGCCACGGCGGAGTCCGAAGTCAAGGCGTTGCAGTTCCAGATGGAGCGTATCCGCGAGCAGCTGGCGACTTCCAACGACATGCTGAAGACCGCCGATCGCGAGCTCACTCGGCATCAGGCGCTGCGCAAGACCGGCGTGGTCACCGAGCAGCGGCTCGACCAGATTGCCACCGCGCGGCGCGAGAATCTCGGTCAGGTTCGCTCGTTGCGCGTCCAGCTTGAAGAAACCGGCGCCCACATCGAACGGGCGCGCAACCAGGCGGCGTATTTGCGCATCCAGGTCGACAAGGCCCGCATCTATGCGCCGCTCGACGCCACTGTGCTGTCCAAGGGTATCGAGGTGGGTGAGCTGGCGAGCCCGGGGCGCAACATCGCGGTGCTGGTCGATTTGAACGACCTCGAACTCAAGGTTTATCTGCCGGAGGCGGTGATCGGCAACGTCAAATTGAACGATCCGGTGCGGGTGCGGGTGAACGCCTTCCCCGACCGCTACTTCGATGCCCGCGTCAAGCGCGTCGATCAGCGTGCGCAATTCACCCCGAGGGACATCAATATGCCCGAGGAGCGCGTGCGCATGGTGTTCGGGGTCGTGCTCGCATTGGCGAACTCAGATGGTCATCTCAAACCTGGCATGCCCGCCGATACCTGGATTCGCTGGGACGCGAACCGTGAATGGCCGGTGGCGATGGTGGTGCCCCGTTGACGCCGGTCCACCGCGACTCGACCGTGATGCGCTGGGAGTGGTTGTGACCTCGATCGAACGCTTGCCGGAAAGTCGGCGTGAGCCGCAGTTTGGGAGTGCCAAAACCGTGAGTGAGTCCGCTGCGGCGATCATCCAGACCGAGCAACTGGGCCGCGCGTTTCGCCGCAAGATGGTGTTGCGCAACGTCGATATCACGGTTTACGAAGGCGAAATCTTTGGTTTGCTCGGCCCCGACGGCGCTGGCAAAACCACGCTGATGCAGTTGATGGCGGCGATTTTGGATCCCACCGAGGGGCGCTGCACGGTGATGCAGCACGACACGGTCAAGGACGCCTACTGGATCAACTCCCACATCGGCTACATGTTTCAGGGCTTTACCCTCTACGACAAGCTGTCCATCGCCGAGAACATGCGGTTCTCCGCCGATATTCGCGGTCTGCCTGCGGATCTGTACGAACAACGCCAGGAACGCCTGCTGCGCATGGCCGGGCTGTTGCGGTTTCTCAAGCGTCCGGCGGGGAACCTCTCCGGGGGCATGCGCAAGAAGCTGTCGCTGTGCACCAACCTCATTCACGAGCCGCGGCTGTTGCTGCTCGACGAGCTGAGCCTCGGTGTCGATCCGGCGTCGCGCCGCGAGCTGTGGGACATGCTCCACGCCTTTCGCGACGACGGCGTCACCGTCGTCGTCAGCACGCCATACATGGACGAGGCCGAACACTGTGTCCGCCTCGCGTTCCTGCACGAGGGCGCAGTGCTCGCCATCGATAGCCAGCAGGCCCTGCGCGCCCGCTGCGTCGGTCGGGTGTATGAGCTGGTGCATGTCGCCAATCGAGGCCACGCCCACAACCTGCTGCACGAGCATGCTGACGTGGTCAGCATCCGCCACCTGGCCGCAAGCGTGCACTTTCAGGTGCGCACATTCGATCAACTCGACCCGGCACTGGTCGCGGGGCTCGCCAGTGATGGCGGCACAATCGAACCCGTCGAGCCCGGACTCGACGATGCCTATATTCTGCTCGGCGGCGGCGAGAAGGGTGCGGCCTATGCCCGCCCGCCGCCCGCCATCAAGCTGTCGCCGCGGCTGGAGGCGCGCGGCCTGATTCGCACGCAAGCCATGCGCGTGGCCTTTGGCGACTTCGTCGCCAATGACGACGTGACGCTCGAAATTCAGCCGGGCGAGGTGTTCGGTTTTCTCGGTGCCAACGGCGCCGGCAAAACCACGTTCATCCGCGCGCTCTGCGGTCTGCAGAAACTCACCGCGGGCGATGCCTGGATCGGTGGTGTCAGCGTGCGCGACCAACCGCAATTGCTGCGCGACCACATAGGCTACATGTCGCAGCGGTTTTCGCTCTATCCCGATCTCACCGTGGGCGAGAACCTGGCATTTTTTGCCGGCGTGTACGGACTGCGCGGCAAGGATCGCAAACTGGCGATGGACTGGGCCATCGAAGTCACCGATCTCAGCGAGGTGCTGGACGGCCTGGTGTCCCAGACTTCGGGCGCGCTCAGCCAACGCCTGGCGCTGGCGTGCGCGATCATGCACCAGCCGGAGGTGGTGTTCCTGGACGAGCCCACCTCGGGGGTGAGCCCCGCCGCCCGCTATAAATTCTGGCAGTTGATCCAGACCCTCGCCGAAGTCGGCACCACCATTTTCGTGACCACGCACTATCTGGAGGAGGCCAACTACTGCCATCGCCTGGGGCTAATGCACCTCGGGCGCCTGATCGGCATCGGCCCCGCCAGTGAACTCGCCGCCGCGTTGCCGCCCGGCAGCGACACCAGTACGATCGAGGAGATGTTCCTCGCCTACATCCGTATCGAGGATCAGCGGCTCGCTCATCTGAAGGGATCCGCGCCATGAAGTTTCACCGCCTGAGTGCTGTCATTCGCAAGGAGACCCGCGAGATTCTGCGCGATCGGGTGACACTTGCGATCGCCTTCCTGTTTCCGGTGCTGATGCTGTTGATGTTCGGCTACGCCATCTCCCTGGAGGTCGAAAACGTCAAACTGGGTGTGCTGGATCAGGATCAGACCCCCGCCAGCGCCGAACTGACAGATACCTTTGCGGCGAGCCGGTATTTCCAGCTGGTCCGGCGCTTCAACTCCGAGTGGGAGATGCGCGAATCGATTCAGGCCAATGAAGTCAAATTGGTGCTGCTGATCCCGGCCGGCTTTTATCAAGAGATCGATCGCGAAGATGCGCCCCAGGTGCAGTTGCTGATCGATGGCACCTACTCGGCAACGGCGTTGATCGCGCTCAATTACGGGCTTTCGATCGCATCCCGCTTCCAGAGCGAGCGCAGTGGCCCCGGGCATGTCGATGTGGAACCGCGCATCTGGTACAACCCCAGCCTGCGCAGCGTCATCTATGTGGTTTCCGGCCTCTATGCGGTGATCATCGCGTCCTTCCCGCCGCTGCTCACCACTCTCGCCATCGTGCGCGAAAAGGAGAACGGGGCGATCCAGCAGATCTATGCATCGCCGCTCACGGTGCCCGAATTTCTGCTCGGCAAGTTGATTCCCTACGGCGTAATTTCGTGCATCCAACTGCTCTCCATCGTGCTGGTCGGCAGCCAGTGGTTCGGCGTGCCGTTCAATGGCAATCCCTGGTATATGGCGATCGCGGGTGGCGTCTATGTGTTCTGCAACGTCGGCATAGGGCTGTTGATCTCGACCATCACCCATAGTCAGTTGCTCGCCGTGCTGTTGGCGCTGGTTGTCACCATGATGCCCTCGATGCTGTTTTCGGGCTTCGTGTTCCCCATCTACGCCATGGCCGAGCCGGTGCAGATTTATACGATGCTGTTTCCCGGTCGCTATTTCGTCGAGCTGTCGCGCGGCATCACGCTCAAGGGCGCTTCGCTCGGCGAGCTGTGGCAGCCGCTGCTGTTTTTGACGGTTTACACAGCCGCGATCTTTGGCGCCGCCGTCGCCGTGTTCAAAAAGAAAGTCGCCTGATTACTGCAATCATTGGAGGTGCGTCATGGCCGGTCGTATCGGGAGCTTGATTCTCAAAGACACCATCCAGTTCGCCCGCGACAAAACGATTCTGGTGGTCGTGTTCTGGATGTACACCATCGAAGTGCTGATCTGCGGCTACGGCATGACCTTTGAGGTCAAGGATCTGCCGGTCGCCGTGGTCGACAACGACCGCTCGCCGTCGAGCCGCGACCTGGTTGATCGTTTCGAGTTGTCGGAGGCGTTCCAGATCCGCGGTTATCCCGCTAATCAGGCCGAAGCGGAGCGCTGGATGCGTCAGGGTGACGCGCAGTACACGCTGGTGGTTCCGGTGAACTTTGAGCGGGATCTAAAAGGCGGTAGATCGCCGCAACTTCAGGTACTGCTGGACGGCACCAATTCCAACGCCGCGTCGTTGGCCAAGGACTACACCACGGCAATCGTGGCGCAGTTTGAGCGCGAGGCGAGCGTCGCCGCAAGTGGCGGCGGGCAGGGTCTGCAGCCCGCCGTGCAAATCTGGTACAACCGCACCCAGACGCTGGAGTCGTTTGTGGTGTTGTCGATGATTCTGGCGGCGGTGTTGATGGTGGGTACCATCCACTCGGCGGCCACCATCACCCGCGAAAAAGAGGTGGGTACCATCGATCAGTTGATGGTGACCCCAACGCGGATCTGGGAAATGTTCCTCGCCAAAACCGTGCCGACGCTGGTGGTCGGCGTCATGGGCCTGTTCCCGAGCCTGGTGATCATCTGGTGGTTTGGCGTGCCCATTCACGGCAGCCTGTTTCTGTTCCTCGCGCTCACCGCGGTGTTCCTGTTAAGCGCCATCGCCATCGGCGTGCTGATTGCGTCGATCACCAAAACCCTGCAACAGGCGCTGCTGCTGTGCTTTTTCGGCTTGTTCCCGATCATGTTCTTGTCGGGCACCATGACCCCCATCGATTCGATGCCGGCGTTCATCCAGCCCTGGACGGAGTTCAGCCCGTTGCGCCACTACATGGAAATCGCCATGGGCATCTTCCTCAAGGGGGTCGGCTTTGCCGAGCTCTGGCCGGCCGCGTTGAAGATGGCTGGCATTGGTGCCGTGCTGTATCTGATCGCTGCGTTGCGGTTTCGCCACAATTTGAAATCGGGTTGACGCAAAAGATCTGCGAAAACCAACAGTCCCCGCTGTTCGCCGTAAAGTTGCCCAAAATCTGTCTCAAATCGGACTTCCCTCGCTACCGACGCTGAAGTCCGACGGGTTCCTCGCAAGACCTTTGGCCACACTGCCTCCCGACTGGCGGGGAGCGATGTGGTCATGGTTTGGTGCTGGCCGGGAAGCCATAAAATGGAAGCTTTGCTCGTTTCAACCGGCGTCGTTGCCCTCGCTGAAATCGGCGATAAAACCCAGCTACTCGCCTTCATCTTGGCTGCCCGCTTGCGCAGGCCTTTGCCGATCATCCTCGGCATTCTCGCTGCAACACTCCTGAATCATGGCTTGGCGGGGGCGTTGGGCTCATGGATCACCTCCCAACTCGCCCCCGAAACGCTTCGTTGGGTACTGGGGATTTCATTTATCGCCATGGCGGCGTGGGTGTTGGTGCCAGACGAATTGGATGAAACCGAGGCCAAGATCACTCGTTTTGGCGTATTCGGGACTACGCTGGTTGCCTTCTTTCTCGCTGAAATCGGCGACAAAACCCAGATTGCTACCGTTGCCCTCGCGGCGCAGTACCACTCGCTGGTAGTGGTTGTCATCGGAACGACTTTGGGCATGATGCTCGCCAATGTCCCGGCGGTTTTGCTGGGCGAGCGCATTGCCCAAAAAATTCCGGTAGGGCTAGTCCATGGCATTGCGGCCGCAATATTTGCGGCGCTCGGTGCCGCCACGTTGCTGGGTGCGGGTAGTCGCCTCGGGATCTGAGCTGAAATATCCAGTCCGCTGTTTATCGGCAACCGCCGTGTTAGCAGGCTTGACTCCCCGCACAGCAGGCGAGATGAGCGATGACCCCGCGGTTCGGCGCTGTTCGCGGTGGCGTAGCGATCCGCCTGCGGCGGGAGTGGCTCGGAGATCCTGGCGCGGTCAGTAGTCGCGGCGCTGAATCACCAGCACCTCGTAGCGGCCGCTGGGGCCAATGAAGCGGGCGGCGAGCCAGGAGGTGATGCTCACCACCAGACCGCCGAACAGGGCCGAGAAGAAGCCGTCCACGTGGAATCCCGACAACAGCCAGCCCACCAGGCCCAGCATGGCGGCGTTGATGATCAGCAGGAAGCCGCCCAGGCTAAGTATGGTGGCGGGCAGGGTGAGGATTACCACCACCGGCCGCACCACGGCGTTGACCAGCCCCAGCCAGATGGCCGCCCAGAACAGCGAGCCGGCACTGTCGGCGTGGACGCCAGGCACCAGCAGGTCGGCCAGCCACAGGCCCAGCGCGATGATCAGGACTCGGACGAGGATACCCAACATGCCGCCAGTCTAGCAGGGTGTAATCGGGCGGCGCCATGCCGGCATTATGGCGGCCTTCATGGTGACCTTCGAGCGGGATTTGAACTGCTCAAGGCCACTGACCGCGTGGTCGATCGCAGTGGTGAGCGAACCCGAGTGCGGGTAGCCCTGGGCTGGTGCCATTGCCTGCAATCATTCCCGAAGGCGCAAATCGGCACCGAATATGGGCACCGCTCCCGCGCCGTCCGTTGATTTCACGGCACTGCGGCCGACGCTGTCCGGGATCACGCGACCGGCCGGCGGGCGGTTTTGCGCTACAGTTCGCCACCCGTTGTGATCCGTGTACGGCGCCGAGCACGAGCTGTTTCGCGACAACGTCCGCCGCTTTTTCAAGACCGAGCTCGAGCCCAATATCGAGGCCCTGGGAGAACGCCGGCATCGTGCCGCGCAAGTTCTGGCGCAAGGCCGGCGCCGACGGCTTGCTGTGCTGCGGCATTCCGGAAGCCTACGGCGGGCCGGGCGCCGACTTCCGCTACAACATGATCGTGTCCGAGGAGATCGGCTACGCCGTCGGCGGCGGCAGCTGTGGCTTTGCGCTGCCTCGGACATCACCGCCTATTACATCCTCCATCACGCCAGCGAGGGGCTGAAGCTGAAGTGGCTGCCGGGAATGGTCAGCGGCGACACCATTTCGTCGATTGCGATGACCGAGCCGGGCGCCGGCAGCGCCTGTCTGATCACCCCGAACACCCCGACGCCGAGCCAACACCCGCTGGCGGCCGGTCGTCGGGTGGCGCTGTGCAAGCTGCGCGCGTCGGGCGGTCGTCGGTGTGCGCCAGCAGACAGACGGCAAGTAGGAGTGAGCCTAGTCTGGCGCCATCCGGGTCAGCGGCGCGTTGTTGGCGATCGCTGGCGCATAGCCGACAGGGCCTGGCCGCGGATCGCGACAGGTTGCTGCCCGCAAGTTCACTACCTAAAGGAAGCGCTGATTTATTCGGCGCTTCCGATCCGGGGCAGGATGCCCCGGCGTGAATCAAGGACGCAAGTCCTTGATTCACGGAGAGCGGCGCGGGAGTGTACCGCGCTGCGGCGAGCTGAAAAATTCCATGGAGGGAATTTTTCAGCATTTCCCCAAAGGAAGGAAGGTTCATGACGGCGAAAACTATCGCCGCGGCTGAGGCCGATGCCGAGCACAAGAAGCACAGGCGAAGGCCGACGAGAAATCCGCCGACGCCATTGAGGACGCCCAGTACGAGCTAGCCCGGGAAAAATGCGACAACTACGCCGGCAACGCTCAGGATCTCTGCCTGAGTCAGGCGAAGGCGGGCGTCGGCCAGTAGTCCGCCGCACGGGCGGTGGAGCCGCCAACAAGATATTGCCAACCGATTATTTAACCGAGATAACGTTATGAAAAATTCGCCAAGATTTGTGCTCGCTGCCGTTGTCGCCACGCTGGTGCTCGGCCTGGGCGGCTGTAGCGGCATGTCGACGCAGGACAAAAACACCGCGATCGGCGCTGGCGTGGGCGCCGTCGGCGGCGCCATTCTCACCGGCGGCAGTACCGCCGGCACCGCTGGCGGAGCCGTCGTCGGCGGCGTCATCGGCCACGAAGTCAGCAAGTGAATCCAGGAGATGATCGACGGCCGCGGTGCCTGACCGGGCGCTCGCGGCCGCTCATTTGCCTGGCTCCCGCAGCGCGAATACTCGCTGCGGATGTGATTTTTTCGAGGGTATAAATCGTGAAGCCAATTGAAACGCTGAGCGCCGCCCTGGCCATCAGTGCGCTGCTGGTAGCCCTGTCGGGGTGCCAGCAGGAGGGTCCGGTGGAACAGGCCGGCAAGGAAGTCGACCAGGCGGCCGAAGAGGTCGGCGAGCAGATCGAAAAAGCCGGCGACAATATCCACCAGGCCGCGAAAGACCATTACTGATATCGCCAGCAGTGCACCGCCGTACTGCTGGCGATGAGCTGTGTCGCCATGTTGCGTGCGGCCGTGCGTTCCCTCGGCA
>CBDDRG010000234.1:0-16243 GCA_965232975.1 uncultured bacterium | reverse complement strand
TTGCTCGTTCATATCCGCAGTCTCTTGCTCAGGAATGTTTCCATAGATGACCTTGCCCGCGCCGTACTGCTTCTCGGGTATGGTCCCCTCGAAGGCGTTGTAGGAAAGGGGTTGGTCTTCCACATGCACGGCGATGCGCTTGTCGCGCGGGTCGTAGCTGGGGCCCTTGGGCACAGCCCAGCTTTTCATCACCCCATCCAGTTCCAGCCGGAAGTCGTAATGCAGGCGCGACGCCCAGTGCTTTTGTATGACAAACGAGAGGTTCTCGCCGCCCGCCTCGCCGCCCTCGGCAGGTTCGGGCGTGACATCGAAGTTGCGCCTGGCCTGGTAGGTTTTCAGCAAGCTGCTCATGTGGCGATTCTACGTTTGCTGCGCACAGTACGAGTTAGGCAGCCAACAAGGCCGCGTTGTTCCCAGCAGGCACCTGCCGAGCGTCGTGTCCCGCTTATAATCCGCACAAGACTTGCGTCCCGATTGGGTATCGTCACGAGCGCAGCGATACCTGATGTTCACAGCACGACCCAAAATCCAACTGGTGCTGAGCGAGGATGAGCGTGCGCAGTTGCAGTTGGTCCCGGAGGAACAGGACATGACCGCCAATCTGACGCTTGTCGACTGGTTGCGCCGTCCAGCGGCGCACCTGTGCCTGGACGTGCAGCGCCTGTTCGGGCCGGACGGCCCGTGGCGCGTGCCGTGGCTGGAACGCACGCTACCGGCCATCGTCAAGCTGGCACGCCACGCCCCGGCGCGTACGGTGTTTACCCGCTTCATCCCGCCCGCCACGCCCGCGCAGGCGCAAGGCGCTTGGCGAGACCTGTATCTGCGTCAACCGCAGATCACCCGCCACCAGCTGGCGCCCGAGCTACTGGACTTGCTGCCGCCACTGGCCGCCCTGGTGCCGCCGGCGCGCGTGCTGGACAAAGGCGCGTATTCGCCTTTTTCAGGCACGCCGCTGGCGGAGTGGATCGCGAGCTGGGGTATCGAAACGCTGATCATCAGCGGCACCGAGACCGACGTCTGCGTGGCGGCAGCGGTGCTGCACGCGGTTGACCTGGGCTTGCGCGTGGTGGTGGCGCAAGACGCGGTGTGCAGCTCCAGTGATGCCACCCACGACGCGCTGATGACCGCCTACCGCAGCCGCTTGCGAACGCAGGTTGAAGTGGCGGAGGTGGCCGATATCGTCGCCTTCTGGCAGCCCGCCGGAGAGGTGTCCGGCGCGGGGGACGGCGGCCTGCGCTGAGGCGCCGGGTCGCGCCGGGTCGCGCCGGGCGCTGACCTGACCCGGCGCCCCCCCGGGAGCCGAGGACGCCGGTTGGCGTCAGGTCGCCGATCTGATGGTGCGTGCGTTCTTGGCGCGCTCGGCGCCTATGGCGGTCTTGACCTTCTTGCGCTCCTCGGGTGGGGGCAGCACCGCCTTCATACCCAGCGACGCGATCCACAGTTCCCGACACCAACCCTTGGTGTGGTAGAGGTGCTCATCTTCCTGATCTTCCACCTCCTCGTACGCGGCGCGCAGGGCCTTGGCACGCGCGCCGGTAGCTTTCTCGGCGCAAAGGCCGATCAGCTCCCAGTCGAGGTGGTCCTTGGTTTCGGCGAGGACCACACATTCGGCGGCGATGATCTCCGCGGCCGCCGGGTCAGCCTCGTACCGGGCGATCTCGACCGCATCGAGCAGGCTCTTGCCGAGGGTGGCCAGAATGCTGCGGCCGGGGGATGTCTCCTCCGGGTCCAGGTCCAATGTCTGGCAAACCTGCTCCAGAGTCTGCACATGGTTGCGCGTTTCGGCGAGATACTTTTCCCACTCCTCCTTAAGGTCGCCGTTTTGCGCGCATGACAGCGCGGCGGTGTAGAGCTTCACCCCGCCGCGTTCGTGTTCGAGGGCCTGTAAAAGCAGTTCCTTGATCTGGGCGTCGTTCATTTGAGCACCTCGCGCGGTTGATGTGGGAAATGGGACCCGCCGACAGGCCCGAAGTTCGGGGACTCGCGACCAGCGGCATCAGCGCAGTGTTCGAAGTAACCTCGGCACTTGCAATTTCGACAAAAACCGCCCCTTTTCAGGGGCGGCTCTTCCTGTGGGGGGCGCGCAAGGCTGTTCAGTCGGCCTTGTCTTCCATCTCATCCGCGAGCTTGCCGTGCGCTTTCAGCGTCGGCAATGTTGCAGCCGCGAACAGCTTCAGGTTCGCTGCATCGCCGTCACTCGCGTAATCCTCGAAGAGGTCAATGGCCTTTTTATGTGCCATTTCCTGCGCGTCCATGTACGCCTCGTCAAACTCCTTGGCTTCAGCCTCTTTCAGCTTCGCCAGGGTTTCGGCATCCTCCTCGTCCATGGCATCAGGCGCACCACCTGCATCGACATTGTCTTTGGCGGCGGCTGCCTTCATTTTTTCGGCGGCAGAGGTATGGTCGTCGATCATGGTCTGGGCGAAGGTTTTCACTTTGGCATTGCTCGCCCGCGTCAGCGCCAATTTGCTCGATGCGATCTCGAAATTAGTGGCCTGAGTTGCCTTCGTGACAAATTCTGCGCCGCTTTCATTGGCGAAGGCGGGCCCCGCGCACAACGCCGCGATGACGATGGATGCGGCCAATTTGGATAGGGTCTGCATAACTTTTCTCCTGAACGTCAAGAATTTGAGTGTTCCAAAGGGCAGACAGGTTCCGTCAACCCCACGACTGGAACAAGGTCCCCCGGGGGCCGGAAAGGACGGATACCTGCCCGGGCCAGAGGTGAACTAAATGAGGTGAACTAAATACGGGAGGTCGCGCGTCAGCGATATGGTCTGGCGCCGAAAGGACCATAGTACGCGTGCAGTTGCGTGCGCCATACGCCGCCCGCGGCGAGCTCGTCGATGTTGTCCGGGTCCAGAGAGGGCGCGTTCTTGAGCGCCTCCTTGTCTACCGGCACCACGTAACCCTCCTTGCCGGTGTCGTAGCTCAGCACCTCCCAGGGGAGGGGATGCACTTTTTCGCCGATGCCCAGAAATCCGCCAAAGGACATCAGGGCGTACTCCACCTGGCCGGTAACCTTGTGGATTATCAAGTCATCCACTTTGCCGATGCGGTCACCGGCCGTGTTGAAGACGGCGGTGTCCGTCACGCAGCTGCCGGCGATCAGTTCGGGGGAAGAAAATTTGTCGGTCATGATGCTCTCCTGGTTGGTTAAAAAGGCTTACGCAAAAATCCTTGTCAGGATTTCGATACATGGTCGGGTTTACCCTTCCGCTTGGTTGTTGCCATGTCGTGAAGCTCCCTTTCGCTCATCGATTTGTACATCGATTTGGATGCGCCTTTGAGGTGGGTAGTTTTTTTGCTGCCGCGCTTCGCCGCAAGCGCGGCTCCAGCGGCCATTTGCTGGGACTTCGATTTCGCGGGCATTTCAGTACCTCCGTGCTTTGCTAACCAAGGGCGCCGCTGGCGTCGGCTTGGCGCCGTCGCTTCCGACACCCGCCTGTTCACGCCAACATGCGTACCTTGGGCTCGCGGTCCCAATAACGCGTGCTGGCCGCTTTCACGAATGCTCTGTCCGCGGGCACCACGCCGGCGTCGGGCACAACGCCCGCCTTGTCGAGCAGGGGTTTCGCTTCCGGCGTATGGCCGATGGCCTTCAGATGGCCAAACGCGTCCATAACGAACTGGATGGCAGCCGCATCCCTGAGCAGCGACTCGCAACCTTCCTTGGACAGGACCACGGCAATGGCATCGACCATGACCGAGGGGCAGCCGGCGAGCTGGGCATCTGCCTTCAATAGCGAACTGTCGGACATCGTTGCGCCACCGATTCGGGGCGCAATGACTACGGGGCGGGCGCCGGTTTCGTCAATGGCCGCAATGAGATCGGCCACGCGCTTCGCGTCCGATCCGTCGGCGATCAGGATGCCGATCGAGCGGCCTGCCAGCGTCGCGAGTTGACGCGGGCCGCCGATGATCCGCAGCGCCGGCGACGGATCGAGGTCCTGCACCGGCGCCGCACTCGCCGAGGCCTGGGGCACGCTCATGTTGAGACCCTTGGCCACGCGGCCGGCCAGACCCGGATCGACGTTGACCAGATTGGCGAGCATGCGCATGCGCACATGCTCCAGGCCCACCTTGGACAGCTCGAAGACCAGCGCCGAGGCCAGGTGCGCCTGCTCCGGCCCGGCCAGCGAGCGGAAGAACAGCCGCGCCTGGCTGTAATGGTCGGCGAAGCTTTCGGGCCGGATGCGCAGCTTGTGGCCCTGCTCGTCGCCCTCGGCGCGACCCGCGAAGGTCGTGAAACCGGTGACCGGGCATTCGCGCGGGCCGGTCGCCTCGCCGGCGGTATCCAGGCTGTTCGGCTCGTAGTTGGCGCGGCCCTTGGGCTGAAGCATCTGCATCTGCCCGTCGCGCTGAAAATTCATGACCGGACACTTGGGCGCATTGACTGGAATCTGGTGGAAATTGGCGGTGCCCAGGCGGCTCTTTTGCGTGTCCAGATAAGAGAACAGCCGGCCCTGGAGCAGCGGATCGTTGGTGAAGTCGATACCGGGCACGATGTTGGCCGGGCAATAGGCAACCTGTTCGGTCTCGGCAAAAAAGTTGTCGGGCCAGCGGTCCAGCACCATCCGCCCAACGATGCGGACCGGCAATATTTCTTCCGGAATGATCTTGGTCGGGTCAAGCAGGTCGAACGGGAATGCGTCGGCGAACTCCTGGTCGAAGGCCTGGATGCCCAACTCCCATTCCGGGAAATCGCCGCGGGCAATGGCCTCGAACAGGTCGCGGCGGTGGAAATCGGGATCCGCGCCGGCGATTTTCACCGCCTCGTCCCAGATGGTTGATTGCAGGCCCTGTTTCGGCTTCCAGTGAAATTTGACGAAGGTCGACTTGCCCTCGGCGTTGATCAGCTGGAAGGTATGGATGCCGAAACCCTCGATGGTACGCAGCGATCGCGGGATGGTGCGGTCGGACATCGCCCACATGATCATGTGGGTCGATTCGGGCGTCAGCGAGATGAAATCCCAGAAGGTGTCGTGCGCCGTGGCCGCCTGCGGGAAACCGCGGTCGGCCTCCATCTTGGCGGCGTGGATCAGGTCCGGGAACTTGATCGCGTCCTGGATGAAGAACACGGGAATGTTGTTGCCGACCAGGTCCCAGTTGCCTTCGCGGGTGTAGAACTTGACCGCGAAGCCCCGCACGTCGCGCGGCGTGTCGACCGAGCCCGCGCCGCCGGCGACGGTCGAGAAGCGCGTGAAGACCGGCGTCTTTTCGCCGGCCCGCTGGAACAGGTCGGCCTTGCTGATATCCGACAGCGACTCGTAGAGCTCGAAATAGCCGTGCGCGGCAGAGCCACGGGCGTGGACGATGCGCTCCGGAATGCGCTCATGATCGAAGTGAAAGATTTTTTCGCGCAGCACGAAATCTTCCAGCAACACGGGGCCGCGTTCGCCGGACTTCAGCTGGTTCTGGTTATCCCCAACCCGGACACCCTGGTTGGTGGTGAGGTGGGCTTCGGCACCATGTGGTCCCTTCGAAGGCACGCGCTGATGTGTCTCGCCGCCCTTGCCTGTTTCCCTATCGTGATCGCCGGGCGTAGTAGCCATCGGAGTTTTTCCTCGTCGCGGTCAGGTTGTTACGTGTTTCGACCATTGGACTCCGGGAAGTTCACGCGCGAGGGCTCGCGAACCCGCTGCGCGACGGCATAAATCGGGTGACGAAAAAAATGCAAAACACATTGCGCACAGTCGCTCCCCTCGCGCGCTGTGCTGGCGCAATTCGCGGCGTGGCATAGGAACGTGAAGCAGTGCTGAATCAATCCCTACAATTCGGGATCGGTCACCGACGCGGCGGCGCGCGGCGCGAGTGCAGAGAGGCAAGCGTGGCAACGATCAGAGTCCAAACACCAAAAGCTGTTCGCTGCCGGCAAGTAAAATCTGCTCAGGTTGTCTCGATGAAACCATCCGTTGCCTCCCCTGTCTCAATACTGGCCTCGCGCACACGAAGGAGAGCAACATGACCAGTTCCGAAAACGGGGTTTGCGAATCTGCCGCCGACAAGCAGCGTTCCGTACAGCATGAGCAGGACCGCCGCGATCAGGCGCAAAGTGAGCGAAAAGAAAGTAAGCGAAAAGAACGCAAGAGCCCGGTGCAGGCCGGCCACCGCGACGAGCCTGTGCCCCCGATGCCCGAGCAGCACCTCGAAAAGCCCGGTACCGAAGCAGACATGGAATTGAAACCGCGCTTCCTGGCGCCGGACTACTGCGGCAGCGACAAGCTGGCCGGAATGACCGCCATCATTACCGGTGGCGATTCCGGCATCGGCCGCTCCGTGGCGGTGTTGTATGCGCGCGAAGGCGCAGATGTCGCCGTCATCTATCTGGACGAGCATGAGGACGCGGCCGCTACCAAGCACTACGTGGAAGCCGAAGGGCAGAGCTGTTTGCTGATTCCCGGTGACGTGCGCGACCCGGAATTCTGCCAGCGCGCCGTGCAGCAGGTGGCGACGGAATTCGGCAAGATCGACATCTTGGTCAACAACGCCGCTTTCCAGGAACATGCGGGGTCGCTGTCCGAGCTGTCGGCGGAACGCTTTGACCTGACCATGAAGACCAACATCTACGGCTACTTCCACATGGCGAAGGCAGTGGAACCGTATCTGGGACGCGGCTCGTGCATCATCAATACCGGATCGGTGACCGGGATCAAAGGTTCCCGGCATCTGCTGGACTATTCCGCGACCAAGGGTGCAATTCATGCGTTCACGATGTCGCTGGCCTCGGGCCTGCTGGAAAAAGGCATCCGTGTGAATGCCGTGGCGCCAGGCCCGGTGTGGACGCCGCTGAATCCCGCCGACCAGCCACCGGAAAAAGTTGCGAAGTTTGGCGAAGGCACGGACATGAAGCGCCCCGCACAGCCGGAGGAATTGTCCCCCGCCTACGTGTTCCTGGCAGCGCCCTGCTGCTCCAGCTACATCACGGGCATCGTGCTGCCGGTAACCGGGAGCGCGGGCGGCTAGCGAGGATGGCGCCATGGCTCGTTCATTGTGGAAAGGCGCCATCAGCTTCGGCCTGGTGCACATACCCGTCGAGATGCATGCCGCCGTGCAGTCGCATGACCTGGATCTGCGGATGTTGGACCGGCGCGATTTTTCGCCCGTCGGTTTCAAGCGCTATAACAAAAATACCCGCAAGGATGTGAGCTGGGACAACATCATCAAGGGCTACGAATACCAGGACGGCGAATATGTTGTGCTGTCCGATGAAGACCTGCGCCAGGCCAATGTGAAGGCGACGCAGACGATCGACATTCTGACGTTTGTCGATGCGGCCGACGTGCCGCTCACCTTTTACGAAACGCCCTACTATCTCGCTCCTGCACGTGGGGGCGACAAGGTCTATGCGTTGCTGCGCGAGACCTTGCGCAAGGCCGGCAAGATCGCCATCGCCACGGTGGTGATACGGGTTCGTCAGCACTTGTGCGCGCTGATGTGCGTGGCTGACGGCATCGTGCTCAACACGCTGCGCTTCTCGGAAGAGCTCCGCGGTACCGAAGATCTGAAGCTGCCGCCCAAGGCGCTGAAGTCGTCAGGTATCTCCGACAAGGAGCTGCAAATGGCCTTGTCGCTGGTGGAAGGCATGTCGGAGGAATGGGATCCCGAACAGTATCGCGATACCTACAAAAACGATGTGCTGGCACTGGTGGAAAAGAAGGTGAAGGCGAACCAGACCAAGTCGATCAGCGCCGCGGCGTCGGAGAAGCGGGCTCCGACCAGCAATGTGGTGGATCTGGTGGCGCTGCTCAAGCAAAGCCTGGGCGGCAAAGGCACGAAAGCAAACGATGAGGCGATAACGAACGAGGGTGGTGGCGAGGACGCCGCGCCGGGCGCGCGCAAGCCAGCGCCCGCCAGGTCCGGCGCCACCAGGGCGCGCAACCGCGCGCCGCATTCGGCCGCGAAGTCGGCCGCGAAGAAACTGGCGGCCAAGCCGGCAGCGAGATCGTCCGCTGAAACCGCCGCGAAGTCGGCTGAAAAGCCTGTTGCGAAAAAGACAGTTGGCAAATCAGCTGCCAAGCCCAGCGCTGCCAACAGTGCCGCTACACGCCGCAAAGCACTGTAACGCTCACCCCGCCATGAGTCGCGCGTCATGGCGGCGGTGATGCTTTTCGCGCTGCCGCCGTAGTCGGCCCGGGGCGCGTCGCCTTCATCCAGCCGCGTATGCACCGTCGAAACGGTCCAGTGATCGCTACCGCTCAGCTGTGCGAGTTCGTCCCAGCGCACCGGCGACGCTGTTCCGTTTCTGTTGACTGCGGCCCGGCGCGCTGCGCCACCAAATCGCGCGGGACACGATGCGTCAAAAGCCGCTTTCGACGGAACCCTTGCGGAGGCGAGTCATCTCATCACGTGTGCGGGGGGCAATTTCGTTTCCCCTTCGCACGTTTTTTTGACTTAATGCATTGGAGGCTTCCATGAGCAAAGAGCAAGGTAAAGGCAACACAGGCAATCAAGATCGTCGCGGCTTCGCTTCGATGGACGAAGATCGTCAGCGCGAAATCGCCGCCGAAGGTGGACGGGCCTCGCACGAAAAGGGCACTGCCCACGAGTTTACGTCCGAGGAGGCGCGCGAGGCCGGGCGCAAGGGCGGACAAGTCGCCCATGAAAAGGGTACCGCGCACGAGTTCTCTTCGGAGGAGGCGCGGAAAGCTGGACAGAAGGGCGGCCAGGCCAGCGGGGGTGGCGATCGAGCCTCCCACGAGCAGCATGTGAAGGCAGGCCAGCAGAGCCACAAAAACCGCTAGTGGAGTGGCGGCGCGCGGCTCGCGCCGCGCGCCGCTTCCGTCAGGTCAAGCAAGTGATGGAGGTACTGCTGCCAGGCCGATGGCGGCATCTTGGCCAGTGGGGATTCAGGTTGCCGCCTGCGGCGCGGCGTCGTTCAGGCCGGCCGTCCTCGGCATGCCGCAGCAGTCTTGGCCCGCTGCGCGCGCCGCCACGTCAGCACGCGCCAGCCCAGCAGCCCGCCGCTCAGTACCGCGAACACCAGCTGTTCGCCGTAGCCGCTTTTCTGGATCCAGATGTCGTGGATAAGGCCGAGCAGCAGCGCCGGAAAAATCAGCCGGTGGAGCAGCGCCCAGCGCCGCCCCAGCCGGCGCTGGCTGGTGCGGGTACTGGTGACCGCCAGCGGCAACAGCAGCAGCCAGGCGCTGAAACCCACCAGAATGTACGGCCGCTCGTTCAGCTCGGTGCCCATCAGCGACCAGTCCCAACCGAGGAACAGCCCGGCCCAGGCCAGCAGATGCACGCTGGCGTAGGCAAAGGTCAGCAGGCCCAGCGTGCGCCGTAGCGGAAACAGCCAGGGGGTGTGGGTGAGACGCAGCAACGGGCGCACCGCGAGGGTCGCCAGCAACGCGACCAGCGTCCACCAACCGAGGGTGGCGACAAAGGTTTTGGCGGGGTCGGGGCCGAGGGCGCCGGCGAGGCCGCGCCACAACAAGGCTACGAACGGCAGCGTACCCAGGGGCCAGGCGAGCCAGAGCGCGCGGGACGCGTTGAACATCAGAAGTCCCGGTGCAGATTCATGCCCTTGTAGAGTCCCGCGACCTCCTCGGCGTATCCGTTGAATAGCTGCGTAGGGCGCCAGTCGGGGCGGAACAGCGGGCTCGGTAGGCGGCGCTCGCGGGCCTGACTCCAGCGCGGGTGATCGACCTGCGGATTCACATTGGCGTAGAAGCCGTATTCGCGGGGCGCGAGCAGGTTCCAGGTGGTCGGCGGCCGGGTGCGGGTGAGGCGAATGCGGACGATCGACTTGATCGACTTGAAGCCGTACTTCCAGGGCACGATGAGGCGCAGCGGGGCGCCATTTTGGTTGGGCAGCGTGCGGCCATAGAGCCCCACCACCAGCAGTGTCAGCGGGTGCATGGCCTCATCGAGACGCAGGCCCTCGACATAGGGCCAGTCGATGCCGGTGAAGCGCGATGCCTGCCCCGGCATCTGCGCAGGGTCGTGCAAGGTTTCAAAGGCGACGTAGCGGGCCTGGGATGTCGGCTCCAGGCGCTTGACCAGGTCGGCGAGCGGAAACCCGACCCAGGGCACCACCATCGACCAGGCCTCGACGCAGCGCAGGCGATAGACGCGCTCTTCGAGCGGATGGGGTTTGAGGATGTCCTCCAGATGGTAGGTGCCGGGCTTGCCGACCTCCCCGTCCACCACAACCTTCCAGGAATCGGTCTTGAGCTTGCCGGCGCGCTCGGCCGGATCCGTTTTGTCGGTGCCGAATTCGTAGAAATTGTTGTAGCCGGTGACATCCCGATAGGGCGTCAGCGCCTCGCCGGCACCGGGTTGGCCCTGGCTGCGCTGTTGGATCCGCTGGCGCAGCCAGGCCGCGCGCGCACCATCCTCCGCCGCCGCCTCGACCAGCAGCGCGCGCGCCAGCGGCGACAGCCCGGCCAGTAGCGCGCCGCCGCCGAGCGCGGCGAGAACGCGGCGGCGGTCCCGGTAGACCGCCTCGGGGGTGATTTCGCTGGCGCGGACAGGGTTCGGTGAACTGGTCTTGATCAGCATGGCGGCACGCTCCAGACCGGGAGGCTTCCCGGGGTATCCCTTGGATGCGCGGCGGGCGCCAAGGTTACAGCCGCGCCGCGGCGGCGCGCGGCGTCAAAACCCGGTGACGCCCTTGTCGAGTTGCACGCCGAAGGTGTTCAGCGCCATCGACACCAGGTGGTACTGGCCGACCGCAAACACCACGTCCATCAGCTGCTGGGTGTCGTAGTGCTGACTCAGCGCCGCCCAGGTGGGGCCGCTGATAAACGAATCGTGGTGGAGCTCGTCGGTGGCTTTCAACAGCGCCACTTCGAGGGGCGTCCAGCCGGGCGCCTCGGCCCCCAGCTTGATGCGCGCGATCTCGGCGTCGGTCAGGCCCACCTGGCGGCCGAATACGACGTGTTGGCCCCACTCGTACTCGGCCTGGCACAGCCAGCCGACGCGCAGGATCAGGATTTCCCGCTCGCGCGGCGGCAGCGTCGAGGTCTCGCCCATGACGTGATAGGCCCAGACCATGAACTTCTCCGTCGCCGGCCAGTGGCGGGACATGGTGCCGAGCACGTTGTAAAAGGGTTGATCGCGCTTGATGGGTTCGAGCACCTTGCGCTGTTGCGCGGTCCACTCGGCTTCGGTCAGCGGGTTGATGCGGGGTTTTGACAGGCGCATGGGGTTTCTCCAGTTTGTTGTTATAGGTGATGAGTGCTTGAGTTGCGCGGTTGCGGACGCTGTCCCGTCGGTGCTACGCCGCCCGTTTGGCGGCGAACTGGCGGCGGCCCCAGGCGATCAGGCCTGGCAGCACGCTGAGGAGGATGATCGCAAACACCGCCAGCGTGAAATTCTCCTTGACCACCGGCATGCTCCCGAAGAAATAGCCGAGCCAGATGAAACTGCCCACCCAGATGATGCCGCCGGCGACATCAAACGCGAGAAACCGTGGGTAGTGCATGGCGCCGACGCCGGCGACGAACGGCGTAAAGGTGCGCACGATGGGCATGAAGCGGGCGATGATGACCGTCTTGCCGCCGTGTCTGGTAAAGAACGCTTGGGTGTCGAGCAGGTATTGCTGCTTGATCCAGCGCGAGCGCAGCGTGAACGCGCGCTGCCCGATGTTGCGGCCGATGAAGTAATTGCAGTTGTCGCCCAGCACCGCGGCACTGAACAGCAATCCGCTCAGCACCCAGGGGTCGAGCGCACCGGTCGCGGCGATGGCGCCGGCGGCAAACAGCAGGCTGTCGCCGGGTAGCAGCGGCATCACCACGACGCCGGTTTCGACAAAGACGATCGCGAACAGCAGGCCGTACACCCACAGGCCATAGGCGGCCATGAATTCGATCAGGTGGCGGTCGATGTGCAGGATAAAGTCGATCAGCTCCACGAATGCGGCTCCCCTGGGCGGAGTCGCCATGCTACCAGCAACTTCCGACGGAGGGGCGCGCACAGCGCCGGCAGCGCCCGCTATAATCGGCGCCGAGGCGGTAATGCAGCCATGCTGGCAAAGCCCCGCCATTCGCCGATCAACTCGCCAAACCGATCAACCCAAACCGAAGGCCGACCATGACCTACAGCAAGATCCCAGCTGGCAAAGACTTGCCCGATGACATGAATGTGGTGATCGAAATTCCCGCCAACCATGACCCAATCAAATATGAGATCGACAAGGAGGCGGATGCGCTCTTCGTCGACCGCTTTGTCGCCACCCCCATGTTTTACCCAGTCAACTACGGCTATGTGCCGGGCACCTTGTCCGAGGATGGTGACGCCCTGGACGCGCTGGTGGTGTCGCCCTACCCGGTGGTGCCCGGCTCCGTGATCCGCAGCCGTCCGATCGGGATCCTGAACATGACCGACGACGGTGGCCCCGATGCCAAGCTGATCGTGGTGCCGCATAAAAAGCTCACCACTCTCTACGACCATGTCGAAAAAGTGGAGGACCTGCCGGATCTGTTCAAACGGCAGATCGAGCACTACTTCGAGAACTACAAGGATCTCGAGGAGGGCAAATGGGTGAAGATCGAGGGTTGGGGCAACGCCGATGACGCGCGCGCCGAAATCATCGCCGCCCGCGGCCGCTATCTGGCGCAAGAATCGAAGTAGGCGCGCACATCAAGTCATCCGCGCCACCACACCGGGCATCGGCTCAGCCCTGGGCGCCCGGTGTTTCGTTGTTAACCCCAACCTTCGCCCTCGGCGCGGTGGTGTAGCACGCGAGTAGCTGGCCGCCCGGCGCTGGCTGCGCGCCGTCGAAGTAAAGCGCATCGAGCTGGAGATCATAGGGCTCGGCCAGCGTCGGCCCCTGCACGATGGTCGCGAACTCCGCGCCGCCGAGCACGCGGCAGGCCGTCGTCAGGTACAGCCGATCCAGCGCGCGGCCGGCCAGCAGCGCGTGCAGCACCCGCGGCCCCGCCGCTGAATAAATGAGCTGATACCCGCGCGCAACGAGCGTCGCGACTACCGCGGCGCCATCCACCCCGCTGCCGTCGCCGGTCACCACCACTTCGACCCCCCGCTTGCGCAACGCCCCGAGCCGTGCCGGATCGGCCTGTGCGCCGGTGAACACCAATACCGGCTGCTCGGGCGCGGCGAGAATCGCGGGCAGCGGAAACGCCAGGCGCTCGCTGAGCACTGCCAGCGCCGGTCGCGGCGGCAAATTGTTGGTGGCGCGCCAGCGCTGCAAATCGCCGTAGCGCGGGTCCGCGTAGGGCGCCGCCAGAATGTCCTGCGCCTTGCCCTGGGCGTACTCGCACAAATAGCGGCCGCTGGTGACGACTACCTGCGCCTGCGCCATGAGCTCCAGAAACAGCCGCCAGTCGTTGGGGTTGGTAATTGCGGTCGGCACCGCGAGGCCATCGCCGCCAGCGGGCGCGACCGCGATGCGGCCGTCGAGGCTGTTGATGAAATTGGCATAGACCAGGGGTTCGCCCGGGCGGGTCAGGCGCGCCAGACGGTGGTTGAGGTAAAGGCCTGCGAGCGGCAGCTCAACGGCGGGCTGGGGGAACAGTTGGAGTACGCTACTCAACGTCGGTCTCCTGCCGGCGGATGGGGCCGCCCAGGGTGGTTGGGGCCTGGGTCTGCCGCCGGTTAACGCGATGCCTGTTTCTCGCCTTTGTCCTTGCCCAGCGCCGAGGCATTCTCGATCTCTGCATTGATCTCGCCACCGACCAGAATCGTCAGCGCGCTCAGGTACAGCCAGGTCAGCAGCACGATGACGGCGCCGATGGAACCATAGGTGCGGTCGTACTGGCCAAAATTATCGACGTAGAACCCGAAGCCGAGCGAGATGCCGATCCACACCACCACCGCGAACAGCGCGCCCGGTGTCAGCCAGCGCCAATGCTGTTCCACATCGGGCGCAAAGTAATAGATCAGCGCCATCGTCAGCACCATCAGCACGACCACGACGGGCCAGCGCAACAACGACCACAACAGGTCGAAGGCGGCGCCGGCGCCGATCTGGCTGGCGAGCCAGTGGCCCAGTTCCGGGCCGAACATCAGCAATACCATGGCCGCGATGGTCAGCACCACGAGCCCCAGCGTCAGCAGCAGGGCCATGCCGCGCAGGCGCCAGAACGGTCGCCCTTCGCCGACGCCATAGGCGCGGTTCAGACTGCCGGCGAGCGCGACCACGGCGCTCGACGCCGCCCACAGCGCTACCAGGATACCAAACGACAGCAGCCCGCCGCGCGGCTCCGACACCACTTTGACGACGTTGGCCCGCACCATCTCGAAGGCGGCGGCGGGCATGAAGTCGCTGATCGCCGCCAGGATGTGCTGCATCAGGTCGGGCACCGGAATGTAGGCCAGCAGCGCCGCGAGAAAAATCAGGAATGGAAACAGCGCGAACAGAAAATAGTAGGCGAGCTGGGCGGCACAGCCCCAGACATCGTCGCGGCCCAGTTCGGCCCAGACCCGCCGCGCCAGCGTCACCGGGCTCAGGCCGCCGAGCCGCCAGACCTCGCGCAGGGCAACTCTGGTTGTCATCTTGCCGGCGTGCCCCGGGGCCTCATGCAGGTTTGTGGGTGGTGGTGTCGGCGGGGGCTGGGGGCACCTCGGCACCGACCTTGGGCGGTTCGGGCGCATGGTCGCCCGCGTGCTCCGGCTGGCGAATGGCCGAGGAATCGCCGATGCCCGGCGCGCGTGGCGGTGGCGCCGGGGTCGTGCGCTCGGGTTGCTGCGGCCGCTCGCCGAGCTCGGCGCGCAGCCGTGGCAGGCCGTCGGGTTGTTCACGCTGGAGGAAATCGACCAACGCTTCGCGGACCCGGCAGCGCAAGTCGAAACTCTTCGAAGCGTCCGCCGCGCTCAGCAGAATGCGCACCTGCAGCGTGCGTTCGCTGGTGTCGACCACCTGCAGCAGCGCGACCCGGCCATCCCACTCCGGCGCAGCCTTGGTGACGCGCTCCAGTTCGGCGCGCAACGGCGCCAGCGCGACCCGGTAGTCGAGCCACAACAGAACGGTGCCGAGCAGCTGGGCGCCGCGCCGCGTCCAGTTCTGGAACGGGTTCTCGATGATCCATTGCAGCGGCACCACCAGCCGCCGCTCGTCCCAGATTTTGACCACCACATAGGTCGCGGTGATCTCCTCGATGCGCCCCCATTCACCCTGGATGATGACCACATCATCGAGCCGGATCGGTTGCGCAAGCGCAATCTGCAACCCGGCGATGAGGTTGCCGAGCACCGGCTTGGCCGCGAGCCCGGCGACCAGCCCGGCCACGCCGGCCGATGCCAGCAGGCTGGCGCCGATCTGGCGCACACCGGGAAAGGTCATCAGTGCCGCCCCCAGGCCGATAATGCCGAGGATGAACATCAGCGTGCGCGCGAGCACATGGGTTTGCGTCTGCACGCGGCGCGCTTCGAGATTGTCGCTGACGTTGGCGGGGTGCAGTTCGACGATAGCCGCGGCCAGTGCCGCCACCGCGCGGATCGCGAGCCAGGTCAGCGCCGCGATCAGCAGCAACCCGGTCGTCCGGGTCGCCCCGCCCAATTGGGGAAGGTCGGGGGGCGCCGCGCTCCACACGAACTGCAGCGCCAGCAGCGTGACCACCCATCGCGCGGGGCGCAGCGTGTGGTCGAGCAGGATCGACCACATGACCCTGGTGCGCGCCAGCCGCCGCAACGCGGTCACCGCGCCCGCAAATACTAGGCGCGCCACCAGCACCATCAGTAGCGCCGCCGCCAGCGTGGCCAGCCACGGATAGCCGTAACCAGCGAGAACAGCGTCGAGTTCCATGCGCAGTTTTGCCCACAACAGTTGTCGTGGTGGGACGTCGGCGCGCCGCCAAGGTTCCGCGCCGGTGCGGGTTATGGGTCGGCGTTGCCAAGTAAGCTAAGCGCCTGTTCAAGATCGCGATAACAGATGCAGAGCACAGGCAAAAACTGACCGAAAAGGCGCTGCATACAGGGCGTATCCAAGCGTTGGGCCAGTTTTAACGCCGCGATGCGCCCTTCAGCGAGATCTTCAACAGGCGCCAAGGGATGTGTCGGGAACGGCGAAATGGAGGCTGGGGTCGGAATCGAACCGGCGTACGCGGAGTTGCAGTCCGCTACATGACCACTCTGCCACCCAGCCTGAGCGGGCGCGATTGTACCCGAGAGTGCCGGGCGACGCGAGACTGAGCCTCTTCCTGTCAGTCCAAAGCCGTAATGTCCCCTTTGTCCAATTCTAAGATGTTCCCTTTTGCTTGCCGGAGGGGAAGTGACGGGGGAGCACATCACGATGAGTCACCAAGAGGTCGATCGGCTGGCGGTGGTCCAGTTGGTTGCG
>CBDDRG010000233.1:0-2802 GCA_965232975.1 uncultured bacterium | reverse complement strand
GCCCGCTCTCGCACGTCGTGCTCGGCAGCTCCCACGACCTGGCAGTGGGCCAGTAGGTGTTCGCCATTGGCAGCCCGTTCGGCCTCGACTACACGCTCTCCACGGGCGTGATCAGCGGGCTCGGGCGCGAGATCGAAGGCGTGACCGGACTGCCGATCCGGGGCGCCATCCAGACCGACGCCGCGATCAACCCCGGCAACTCCGGCGGCCCCCTGCTCGATTCGGCGGGCCGCCTGATCGGCATCAACACCGCGATCTACAGTCCCAGTGGCGCCAGCGCCGGCATCGGCTTTTCGGTGCCGGTGGATACCGTCAACCGGGTAGTGCCCCAGATCATCGCGCGGGGTCGCTACATTCGCCCGGTCCTGGGCATCGAGACCGACGAAGCGCTCAACCGGCGCCTGTCCGCCTACCTCGGTGTTCGGGGTGTCGTGATCCTCGGCGTGGCGCCGGATTCGGGGGCGGCGCGCGCGGGCCTGAAAGCGGCGGTGATCTCCCGCGGGCGCGGCAATCGGCCCGATATCGTGCTGGGCGACGTCATCACTGCCGTTGACGGCAAGGGCGTCGACAGTGTCGGCAAACTGCTGGCCAAGCTCGATGACTATGCGGTGGGCGACACCGTGGCGCTGACCGTGGTGCGCGATGGCAGGGAGCGGGATGTGCAGGTGAAGTTGCGGGCCGGGAGTTGACGCCGACCCAGGCCCGGTTGGCGGCGTCAGCGCGCCGCCAGTAGCGCGCGCCCGCGCGCAATCGCCGCCCGCACCTGAGCCGGTGCAGTGCCGCCGATATGGTCGCGGGCGGCGAGCGAGCCTTCGAGGGTGAGCACGCCAAACACGTCGGCCCCGATATGCGGGCTGAATTGTTGCAGATCCTCAAGTGCCATATCCGCCAGGTCCGTCCCGCTGCGGATGCCGGCGGCCACGGCGCGCCCGACGATCTCGTGGGCATCGCGAAAGGCGACACCTTTACGCACCAGGTAATCGGCGAGGTCGGTGGCCGTCGCAAAGCCGCGCCGTGCCGCCTCGCGCATGCTGTCGGCGTTGACCTGGATCAGCGGCACCAGGTCGGCGAACGCGCGCAGACAGTCGCGCACGGTGTCCACGGCGTCGAACAGCGGCTCTTTATCCTCTTGATTATCCTTGTTGTACGCCAGGGGCTGACCCTTCATCAGCATCAGCAGGCCGACCAGATCGCCGATCACGCGCCCGCTCTTGCCGCGCACCAGTTCCGGCACGTCGGGGTTTTTCTTCTGGGGCATGATCGACGAGCCGGTGCAGAAGCGGGCGGGCAGCTCCACGAAGCGGAACTGCGCCGAGGTCCACAGCACCAGTTCTTCCGCCGCGCGCGACAGGTGCACCATCAGCAGGCTGGCGAAGGCACAAAATTCGATGGCGAAGTCGCGGTCGCTGACCGCGTCGAGGGAGTTTTCGGTGGGCGCGTCGAAACCCAGCAGCGCGGCGCTGTAGGCGCGATCGATGGGGTAGCTGGTGCCCGCCAGCGCGGCGGCGCCGAGTGGTGACTGGTTCAGCCGCTTGCGGCAATCGAGCAGGCGGCCGTGGTCGCGCTCCAGCATCGCGAACCAGGCCAGCAGGTGGTGGCCGAAGGTCACCGGCTGGGCGGTCTGCAGGTGGGTGAAGCCCGGCATCACGGTCGCTGCATGCTGCTCCGCGAGATCGAGCAGACCCCGTTGCAGGCGGGTCAATTCGGCGCCGACGACGGCGATTTCGTCCCGCAGCCACAGCCGCACATCGGTCGCGACCTGATCGTTGCGCGAGCGGCCGGTGTGCAGCTTCTTGCCGGCGATGCCGATTTTGGCGGTCAGCGCGGCCTCGATGTTCATGTGTACGTCTTCCAGGTCCTCACGCCACACGAAGGTGCCGGCCTCGATGTCGGCGCGGATCTGGGCCATGCCGGCCTCGATCTGGCGTAGCTCGATGGCGTTCAGCACCCCGACCTTCGCGAGCATGGCGGCGTGCGCGAGCGAGCCCTGGATGTCGTGCCGGCACAGGCGCTTGTCGAAGCTGACCGACGCGGTAAAACGGGCGACGAAGGCATCGGTGGGCTCGCTGAAGCGCCCGCCCCAGGATTGGTTGGTGGTGTCATCTGTGCTCATGGCGGGCTCGGCGATGTTGGGCGAATGCTGTTGGGCGAATGCTGAAGGCGGCGGCCGGGGTGGCGGTCGATTGGCGTTGATTATAGGGAATCACCTGCTGTGCCGACACCGACACGGCTGGGGGCGGGATCGATCTGCTATCATCGCCGCGTTTTTACGCAACCGCCGCACTCCCGCCATGAGTCCTTCTGCCGCCATTCGCGGTGCCGTTACCAGGCTCCGCATCGCCACCCGCAAGAGCCCGCTCGCGCTTTGGCAGGCCCATCACATCAAGGCGATGCTGGAGCAGCAGCAGCCGGGTCTGGCCGTCGAAATCATCGGCTTGACCACCCAGGGCGACAAAATTCTTGCCGAGCCCTTGGCAAAAATTGGTGGCAAGGGCTTGTTTGTGAAGGAGTTGGAAGCCGCATTGCTAGACGGCAGCGCCGACATCGCGGTGCATTCGATGAAAGATGTGCCGCTCGAATTTCCGCTGGGCCTGGGTCTTGCTGCGATCTGCGCGCGCGCAGATGCCCGCGATGCGTTCGTGTCTCCGGATTGCGCCAGCTTGGCGGAACTGCCGGCCGGCAGCCGGGTGGGCACCTCCAGCCTGCGCCGCCAGTGCCAGGTGCGCGCGCGGTTTCCCGCTTTGGAGGAGGTCGAGCTCCGCGGCAACGTCATCAAACGCCTGGTGCTACTCGTTTGGGAAG
>CBDDRG010000232.1:0-12474 GCA_965232975.1 uncultured bacterium | reverse complement strand
GTGTCGTCCAAGGATGAATTGAAGCAACGCATCCTCAAGGGAATCGCCGAAATGAACGAGCAGCCCGTCGTCTTTCAATGGCAACGCTTCGACTTGGAATTGACATGATGTGTAAGCATATTTCTGGAACGGAGTACTAGGTGTGTGTCGGACTTGGGACTGTCCTACCGCGGAAAAGCCGAATTTGGTCATTCCAGCCTCCCGCTGATAGGGGGTGTGACCGTCGATAGTAAGTTCACTTAATTCTGGCGCACTACATTGGCGAGTAAAAGATCGCGGGTCGCAAACAAATCCGGTTTCCCAACGGCCATCGGCGCGTTGCCTCACCCTGAGGCCGGGCGAGTCGCAATGAGAGCAGGGCAATGGCCAGAGCATGGGCAAGCCCGCGCCCGCGCTTTATAATCGCCGCCTCAATTGATTCCCCCGCCATTGGAGAGCGCCCTGTGAAATCACCTGTACGCGTCGCGGTCACCGGCGCCGCTGGCCAGATCAGCTATTCCCTGTTGTTCCGCATTGCCGCCGGCGAGATGCTCGGTGCGGATCAGCCGGTGATCCTGCACATGCTCGAAATCACCCCGGCGCTGAAGGCGCTGCAGGGGGTCGCCATGGAATTGGACGATTGCGCGTTTCCGCTGCTGGCGGGCATGGTGCTGACCGACGACGCCAAGGTGGCGTTCAAGGATGTCGATTACGCGCTGCTGGTCGGCGCACGCCCGCGCGGCCCGGGCATGGAGCGCAAGGATCTGCTCGAAGCCAATGCGGCGATCTTTTCAGTGCAGGGCAAGGCGATCGACGACCACGCCAAGCGCAGCATCCGCGTGCTGGTGGTCGGCAACCCGGCCAACACCAATGCGCTGATTGCGCAGCGCAACGCGCCCAGCATCAACCCGCGCCAGTTCACCGCGATGACCCGCCTCGATCACAACCGCGCACTGACCCAACTCGCGCAAAAAACCGGCAAGACCATCAACGACGTCACCAACCTGACGGTGTGGGGCAACCACTCGGCGACCCAGTACCCCGATATCCACCACGCCAAGGTGGCCGGCAAATCGGCCATGGGCTTGATCGAGCAGAGCTGGTACGAGAGCGACTTCATCCCGACCGTGCAACAGCGGGGCGCCGCCATTATCGCCGCCCGCGGGGCGTCGAGCGCGGCGTCGGCCGCCAATGCCGCGATCAGCCATGTGCGCACCTGGGTCAGCGGCACCGCCCCCGGCGACTGGACCAGCATGAGCGTGTACAGCGACGGCAGTTACGGTATCGCCGAGGGTCTGATCTATTCGTTCCCGTGCCGCTGTCGGAACGGCGAGTGGGAGATCGTGCAGGGCCTCGACATCAACGCGTTTTCACGCGCGCGGATGCAGCTCACCGAGCAGGAGCTGAAGGAAGAGCGCGACGGCGTCAAGCACCTGCTGCCGTGACCCTGGCTTGATACCGCCTGACAACTGACCTGCCGCCGGTGCATACACAGCGGCGCACCGGAGACCAGCCGTGGAACTTCCGCTCATTGGCAACATGGCACCCCTGTTCAAACTGCCCAACCAGCGCGGTGAATTGGTCAACCTGAAGGATTTTCGCGGCGAGCGGCACATCGTGCTCTATTTCTACCCCAAGGCGATGACCCCCGGTTGTACGGCGCAGGCCTGCGGCATCCGCGACCATCAGTCTGCCTTTGCGGCGCTGGATACGGTGGTGTTTGGGGTGAGTCCCGATCCGGTCGCGCGGCTCTTAAAATTCGCCGCCAAGGAGCACCTAGATTTTGATCTGCTCGCTGATGAAGACCACGCCGTCGCCGAAAAGTACGGCGTCTGGGGACCGAAGAAGTTCATGGGCAAGGCGTACGTGGGCCTGCTGCGCACCACCTTCATCATCGCCAAGGACGGGCGTCTCAAGCACATCATCGCCAAGGTCAACACCAAAACTCATCACGACGACGTCCACACCTGGATTCAGCAGCATCTGGCATGACCGCCGAAACTGCCAACGCCCCTCCTGTTCCTACTATCTCAGTTACGGAGTTCCAGCCTATGTCCTTCAGTGTTCCCCCTCTCATGGCCGCCGCGCCAGCAGCGCCGGGCGAGCCCAACCCCATGATCACCATTGCGATGTTCGCGGGCCTGTTCCTGTTCATGTATCTGATCGTGATCCGCCCCCAGCGCAAACGGCAAAAAGAGCACCGCACCCTGATTGCGGCCCTCAGCAAGGGCAATGAAATCGTCACCAATAGCGGCATCCTCGGCAAGATCACCAAGATCGACGACAATTTTGTAGTGCTCGAGGTCTCCGACAAGGTCGAGCTGAAATTCCAGCGCGCCGCCGTGCACGCGGTGCTGCCCAAGGGCACCATCAAGGCAATCTGAACCAGTCCGCGCTGGGCCTGTGGAGCCTTCGTTGTGGCTAGCGTTGCCTACCCGCCGCGGTTGGCGCTGGCCCAGCTGCCAACCCCACTGCAACCCCTCGACCGCCTGAGCGCCGAGCTCGGCGGCCCGCGCATCTGGGTCAAGCGCGACGACCTGACGGGCTGTGCGGCGAGCGGCAACAAGATCCGCAAGCTCGAATTCACACTCGCGCGCGCGCTCGGCCAGGGTTGCGACACGCTGATTACCTGCGGCGGCGTGCAATCCAACCATTGCCGCGCGACGGCGGTGCTCGGCGCCCAACTCGGCGTGCGGGTTCACCTGATCCTGCGCGATGAGGGCGAGCACGCAGTTCAACCCGACGGCAATCTGTTGCTCGACTATCTCGCCGGCGCCCAAGTGTCGATCTACCCCCGGGATGAATTCCAGACCCGATTGCCGGCGCTCATGCAGCAGTGGGCGGAACACTACCAACACCGGGGCCACAAACCCTATCTGATCCCGACTGGGGCTAGCGACGGCCACGGTGTCTGGGGCTATGTGCGCTGCGCCGAAGAGCTCAGCGGCGATTTTGCGCGCGCGGGCATTGCGCCGGGGGCGATTGTCCACGCCACCGGTTCCGGTGGCACCCAGGCCGGGCTCACGGCGGGCGCGCACCTGTACCGGCTTGCGGCGCGCGTCATCGGCGTCGCGGTGTGCGACGATGCAGCTTGGTTCCACCGCAAGGTACGCGGCGATCTGGCGTCCTGGCAACAGCACTACGGCGTCAAGTTGGATACCGCCACGCTGCCGATCGAAGTGGATGACCGCCATGTCGGCCCCGGTTATGGCCGGGCGACGACCGAGGTATTCGCCACCATCAAGAAAATCGCGGCGCTGGAGGGGCTGATCCTCGACCCGGTTTATACCGGTAAAGCCTTCCAAGGTATGATCGAGTGCATCCGCCACGGCGACTTTGCCGGTTGCGCTGATATCGTGTTCGTTCACACCGGCGGGATTTTTGGCCTGTTCGCGCAGCGCGATCAGCTGGCTTGACCAACCACTCCGCGCGCGCAACACCGAGCGGTTGCCGCCGCGGGAGGGAACCATGACTGATATGTCCGGCAACCGTCTGGTGATCGCGATTTCGTCACGGGTGCTGTTCGATCTCAGCGCCAGCCACGAGGTCTACCAATCGGCTGGCCTGGAAGCCTATTCACGCTACCAGATCGAACACGAGGACGAGGTGCTGGCACCTGGCGACGCTTTTCCACTGGTGCAAAAGCTGCTCGCCATCAACGCCAAGGTGGCCGGACCACCCCGCGTTGAAATCGTGCTGCTGTCGCGCAACTCTGCCGACACCGGCCTGCGCATCTTCAACTCCATCGAGCACTATGCGCTGGATATCACCCGCGCCGCCTTCAGCGGCGGTGAGAGCCCGTACCGCTACGTCAGCGCCTTCGGCTGCCACCTGTTCCTCTCCACCCATGCGGACGACGTCCGCAATGCACTGGATAACGGCTTTGCGGCGGCAACCTTGCTGCCGTCGGCGAAAGTCATGTCGGCCACTGATCAGGTCCGTTTCGCGTTTGACGGCGACGCGGTGCTGTTTTCCGACGAGGCGGAGCGCGTCTACAAGGAGCAGGGACTGCTAGCGTTTGCGCAAAGCGAAAAGGCTGCGGCCAAGAAACCCTTGAGCGGCGGCCCTTTCAAGAGCTTTTTGCAGGCCTTGCACAGCCTGCAATCCGAATTTCCTCCCGAGGCAAGCCCGATTCGTACCGCGCTGGTGACCGCCCGCTCGGCGCCCGCGCATGAACGTGTCGTGCGCACGTTGCGGGAATGGCGGATCCGTATCGACGAGTCGTTATTTCTCGGCGGTTTGAGCAAGGGGGCATTTCTGCGCGCTTACGGTGCCGATGTCTTTTTTGATGATCAGCAGCAACACTGTGAAGCGGCGAGTCCGCACGTCGCCACCGGGCATGTGCCCCACGGTGTCGCCAACGAACCCAGCGCCTGACGCCACGGTTGCGCAGCGGCGAAAAAAACCCCGCGCTGGAAGGCGCGGGGTTTTTTGGGAACGGTCGCTGGCCAATATTCAGCCAGCGGCCGCTTAGCCGTTGTGGATCAGGCCATGCCGAGTTTCGCTAGCATTTTCCGATCGACCACCGGATCCCGCTTGGTGCCGGATTTGAGCGGTACGGTGCCGGGCAGCCGATCGAATGGCCCTTTGAGGCCGATCTCGTCCGCATAACTACGCAGCGCGGGCAGCACTTCCTTGCCCAGCAACTCGACGCTGCGCAGGCGATCCTTGTCGCTGACATTGCCTTGCACCGCAAAGCAGGTGAACACGCCGGGGCGGATGACTGCCAGGATGTCCTTGATCTTTTTGATCGCGGTCTCCGGGCTGCCGACCACGACCTGCAGGTTGTCCTGAACCTTCTCGTAACCCTTGATCAGCTTGTTGCGAACTTCGTCGAACTTGCTGGCATTCCAGGTGTCCTCGGCGCCGGCCATCATTTTTTCCTTGCTCACGCCTAGCCAGCTCCCGCCTGGCATCTGCGCCAGCATGCGGATAGCCGCCTTGGAATTGTAGCCTGGGGGCAGCGTGTGCTCTGGCCGTGAGAATGCGTTCTGGCCGCCACCGAAGATGAAGCCCTTGCCGATCTCCTGTGCCTTCTCGTCGGTATCGGCGACGAACACGGGCAGCAGATAGCCGAAGTTCTCCGGCCCGGCCTGGATGCCCATCTCCGCTGCCTTGTCGGCATACATGTCCCACAGGTCGCAGGTCGGCCCCAGCGCGGTACCGAGACCCAGGTAGGGGTATTGCTTGTCGGCACACCAGAGCACGGTTTCAGGACTCAGTACGCCCGGGATCCACTGCTGGGGATAGGGCTCCTGATAGGGGCGAACCCAGGGGTTTACGTGGCGGTAGTGGAAGTGTTTGCCTTCGTAGCGCCAGGGGCCGTCCTTGGTCCAGCAGTCCAGGATGAACTGGTGGGCTTCGTTGAACATCTCCCGGTTGTAGGCGGGGTTTGCGTTGTTGAAGAACTGCTCGGAGCCAGCGCCGCGCACCCAGCCGGAGACCAGCCGCCCGCGGGAAATGGTGTCGATGGTCGCCAGTTCCTCCGCCACCCGCAGCGGGTGCTTGATCACCGGCAAGGGGTTACCGATGATAACGATTTTTACCTTTTTGGTGATCCGGGCAAGAATCGCCGCCTCGACATTGACCACCATGCCGGAGCAGAAAGGATTGCCGTGGTGTTCGTTGATGGCGACCGCGTCAAAGCCGACTTCCTCACAGTAGCAGGCTTCGTCGAGGTAGAAGTTATAGTCGTGGGCGGACGCTACACGGTCGACGTACTTGTTGGAAACGCCAAAGAAAGCGCGGTTCTCGAGCACCGGCTCCTCGGGTACATAGCGGACGGGGCGTTCGGTAAAGTGTGCAATTTGCATGGCAATGTCCTCAGTGACTGGCTGGCTTAGGCTAATAGGCTTACGCTAAAAAATCTTTGACGGCTTTGACGAAGGCCGGGATCTGCTCGATTTCCGGACGGTGACCGGCGCCGGCAATGCTGACGACCTGAGCCTGGGGAATCGCCGCGTTGTACTTGTCGATACAACCCTGGGGCACCACGCGATCCTTGTCCCCGCGGATCAGCAAGGTCTTCAGGTTGGCGTTTTTGGCGCTGCGCAGCAGCCACGGCAGGCTGGGGTTGAACATATAGGGTTCCCAGCCGATGCGCGCACTTTCGGCGCGCGCGTCTTCGAAGGACTCGAAGGTCTCTGGCGTCATGGCGCCGCCGTAGATCTTGCCGAATTCGCCTTCCTGAGTCTCGACGGTCAGGCGCAGGTAGGAGTTGATCGTACAGGCGAACATTTCAGCAATCTCACCTTGATCGGGTTTGATGCCCATGGGCGCGACCAAGGTCACGCTCGCGAGCATTTCGGGGTTGGCAGCGGCCATCTCGGCGGCTATGTAGCCGCCGGCAGAAAAGCCCAGCACATCTACCTTGCCAAGCTTGAGTTCACGGATGACGTTCAGATAAAAAATCGCCACATCGCGATGGCGCCATATCCAATCCTGCTTGGGCGTTTTGCCAAAGCCGGGCTGCATCGGAATGATTAGCTCGCGCACCTTGGCCAGCTCGTCATTCCAAGTCATCCAACCTGTGTACCCCATCTCGTCGTGGAGTACGAATAGCGGTTTGCCGGTGCCCCCGCGAACCATCACGAGATCGGTGCCGGCAACGCTGGTCGTTGTTTCAGTCCAAGTAGCCAATGGTTTCCCCTTTTTCGTTGAGTTTAAGTTGATTGAAGTGTTTGGCAATTCAGTGACGGGCGACTGACTCGATAACCGACTCGATAACAGTACTGCTTATTAAGGGCACCGCCAACCATTGAGCAGCCCGGGCCATGACCCAGGTCAACCACGGACACCCGTCTACCGCCTAGATGTGCGTTGAAAATGCGATGGGGCCGCCTGATCTGGGGCATTCAACCATAAAAAATCAATTTCGGGCAACTTGATTTTTGGCCGGCAAAGCGTTCGGAACGGAGCGCTACGGACCCCACTGGGCACGCCGGAAGCGACACTTTGGGGAGCTCGAAAGTGCCCCCTTTTAAAGTATGATCCGCGCGGCTGGGCGAGAGGTTGGCGAGCGGCGCGAGCGTCTCACCACACCTTGGATTCACGGCCACGCCCAAGCCCGTCGGCGCTCGAACTCGGCACTGGGCACGGTCGTTAGCTTTATTGCCGAGCGCCGGTATAATGCCCGCCGCCGGCCACGCACCGCCTGCGAGTTATTAAGCTGCCAGGAGCCTGTCGAACTCAAGGCTGTCCTGCTGCCGAAAAGCCGAAATTGGTTATGTTTTGCGCAAGTCTTCGTTGGATGGCGCCCGCTATTCGCGGCAAATTTGCGCAAAACCCGTCCTAGATCGGAGTTTTCCTCGCTACGGACGCGTAGATCCGACAGGCTCCTGGTGCGCGCTCGGTGGCGTTTGTTTTCGGTGGCGTTTGTTTATAGGCGGGTTGTGTGCAGATTCGGATAGAAAACGTCCAACTAGAGACCGCACGCACAATTGACCCCCATTTCGAAGGCAAGAAGCCGCCTTTCGCCCGTCTTGGGCGCCCCCAAATACCACGCGCGCCAAGGTGCCAGATGAATCCCAGACAAACGCCAACCATTGGCGCCGTCATTGCTTGGCCAGGCCTAGCCAAAACGCTGGCGGTGGTCGCCCTGCTGACGCTTGCAGGCTGTGGCAAGGATGCCCCCACAGCTGCCGCGCCCGTCGCCCAGACCACCCGTATCACCGTTGCCCCCGCTCGGCAGATGGATATCGAAGTCGCCGAGCGCGTCATCGGCGAGCTGGAGGCGATGATCGCGCCGGAGGTCGCGACCGAGGTCCCGGGTCGTATCCTGCAGGGCTTCATCCGCGCTGGGGAGACCGTGGTGCCCGGCCAGGTGCTGGCGGAGCTGGACACCGAGAATTATGAAATCGCCGAGCGCGGCGCCCGCGCCGAACTCGCCCAGCTTGATGCGCTGCTGGCGAACCAGCAGCGCACCGTCGACCGCTATACGGAGTTGAGCGCAAAGAAGCTGATTTCAGCGGATCAATTGGACACCGCCAAGACCCAGTTGCGCAAACTCGAGGAACAGGTGCGCGAGACGCAGGAAGATGTGAAGCAGGCCAAGCGCAGCCTGACCAAAACCCGCATCCTGGCTCCCTACGGCGGCATCGTCGATGCCGAGCTGATCAGCCCCGGCGATTTCATCAAAATCGGCGTCCCGCTGTTTCGCATCATTCAGATAGACCCGCTGCGGATTCGCCTGCCGCTGCCGGAAGCCATGGCGAGCCGCGTGGCCCTGGGCCAGACGGTGCGCGTGGTATCGCCACTCGACCCGGCGACGACGGTGACCAGCACCATCTCTGAGATCCGTCCGACCGTGGGCAAAGCCAACCGCGCCATCAACTGCTTCAGCGTGGTCAAAAATCCTGGCACCTGGAAGCCCGGTGCCAGCGTCAACGCCACCATCGTCCTGGGCGTGCGCCGCGATGCGGTAGTCGTGCCCGAGGCGGCGCTGGTGCTGCGCCCCGCCGGCAGCGTGGTCTACGCCATCGTCGACGGCATCGCGCGCCAGCACCTGGTGCAAACGGGAGAGCGCACCGCCAACGGCGTCGAACTGGTCTCCGGCCTTGCAGCGGGAACCGTTGTCGCCGTGGATGGCGCGGGCTTTCTGACCGACGGCGCGCCGGTCGCGATCCAAAACGCCAGCCCGCCATGACCCTGCCGTCGCTGTCGATCAATCGCCATGTGCTGACCACCATGCTGTCGGCGCTGATGGTCCTGTTTGGAATCATCGGCTATGAACGCTTGGGCGTCGATCGCTTTCCACAAGCCGAATTCCCGCTGATTTCGGTGACCACGACGCTGCCGGGCGCCAACCCCGACGTCATCGATGCCGCTATCACCAACATCATCGAGACGTCCGTCAACAGTGTGCCCGGTATCGAGCACATCGAATCGACATCGTCCCCGGGCACCTCGACCGTGATCATCACCTTCGATCTCGACAAGGACATTGAGGCCGCGTTCAACGAGGTGCAATCGAAGGTCAATCAGGTACTGCCGCAACTGCCGGACGATGCCGATCCGCCGATCGTGGCCAAGATCGAATTCGGCGCCGCGCCCATCCTGTGGCTGGCTCTGCAGGGCGATCGCACTGAACAGCAACTGAACAGCTACGCCAATAACGTCCTCAAAAAGAACCTCGAAACCATCAACGGCGTCGGCCAGATCCAGATCGCCGGGCAGCGCCTCCGCACCATCCGCGTCAATCTCGACCTCGACCGCATGGCCGCCGTCACCATCGGCACCGGCGAAGTTCTCGCGGCGATTCGCAATGAGCATTTCATCATGCCCGGCGGCTTCCTCACCGGGCGCGCTACCGAACGCCTGCTCAAGCTCGACATGGAGTACCACAACCCTCACGAGCTGGCCGAATTGGTGGTCGCCTATCGTGACGGCGCGCCCCTGCACCTCGGCGACATTGCCACCATCGAGGACGGCCTCGCCGACGCCCGCAGTGTCGCGCACTACAACAATGCGGAGGCCATCGGCCTCGGCGTCATCAAGATCGCCAATGCCAATACCGTCGCCATCATCGAGGAGGTCAAGCGCCGACTGGATGAACAACTGTTACCCCAGTTGCCACCGGGGATGACGCTGTCTATCGCCATCGATGATTCGATCTTCGTCATTGAGATGGTCGAGGCGCTGCAGGAGCACCTGCTGCTTGGCACGCTGCTCACCGCGCTGGTGGTGTGGATGTTCCTCAAAAGCATTCGCTCGACGCTGATCATCGCCGTCGCCATTCCGATTTCACTGCTGGGCGCGGTTGCGGTGATCTATTTCTTCGACTACACGCTCAACTCCATGACCCTGCTCGCGCTGCTGCTGTTGATCGGCATCGTGGTGGATGACGCCATCGTGGTGCTCGAAAACATCTTCCGCCACCGCGAGTCCCACGACCCCGACCCGGTCAGCGCGGCCATCAACGGCACCGCCGAAGTAGTTTTCCCGGTCGTGGCGACGACGTTGTCCCTGGTAGCCATCTTCGTTCCCGTGGTGTTCATGGGCGGCGTGATTGGGCGTTTCTTCGCATCCTTTGCCGTCGTCGTCGCCTGTGGGGTGCTGGTGTCCTGGTTCGTCTCGATGACCCTGACACCCATGCTGTGCTCGCGGTTCCTGCAGGTTGAACACCACGAACGCGGACTGTACCGGTGGCTCGAACGCAGCTTCCGCGCCATGGAGGCCGGGTACGCCAATCTGCTCGGGCTGGCACTGCGCTTCCGCTGGACAGTGATAGTTATCACCCTGGCGACCGTCGCGCTCTGTTCGCTGACTTTCAAGGCGATCGGCACCGAGTTTTCACCTGCGCTCGACGAAGGCGGCTTTTTGGTGATCCTCAAAACGCCGCTCGGCGCCAACCTGGATTACACCCTCGCGCGTCTGGCCGACGTCGAAGCGGTACTCGACCGCCACAGCGACACCGTGTCCGCCAGCTTTTTTGGCGTCGGCACCGGCCAGCGCCAGGTCACGGAGGGCGCGGGCTTCGTGCGCATGGTGCCCCGCGAGCAGCGCACCCAGAGCCAGCAGGAACTGCTCAAAGAGCTGGCCGTCGAATTCGCGGCGATTCCCGGCGTGCGCGCTTTTCCGGCACCGATGCCGACCCTCGGCGGGCTGCGTGGCGAGCCGCTCCAGTTCGTCGTGCGCGGGGCCAACCTGGAAGAGGTCGCCCGCCTCGCGGCGCAACTGCGGGACAAGCTGGCGCTGGAACCCGGCATCGGCCCCCTCGACCTCGATCTACAGCTCGACCTGCCTCAGTACCGCCTCGAAGTGGATCCGGTGCGCGCCGCCGGTGCCGGGCTGTCGACGCGGGATGTGGCGACGGCGGTGAATACTTTGATCGGCGGCGTGGATGCCGCCAAATACAACGACAGTCCTGGCGATGGCGAGCGCTACGACGTGCGCGTCAAGGCCGCGCCCGGCCACTTCAGCTCGGCGGAGGATCTCAAGCGCATTTATCTGCGCTCGTCGGGCGGCGAACTGGTGCGCGCCGACGCCGTCGCCACACTGAACGAAATCATCGGCCCGGCGAGCATCGCCCGCTATGACCTGCGCTACGCCGCCCCCTTCTATGGATCCCCCAAAATGCCCCTGGGCGAAGCTATCGCGCTGATTCAGAAGGAAGCGAGCCAAATGCTGCCCCTGGGTTACGAGGTCACCTTCAAGGGCCAGGCAGCGGAGTTCGGCAAGACTGCCAGCAACATGGCGTTTGTCTTCGCGCTCGCCACCATCCTGCTGTACATGGTGCTGGCGAGCCAGTTCAACTCCTTCCTGCAGCCGGCCATCATCATGACCGCCCAACCGCTGGCGATGATTGGTGGCATCGTCGCGCTGTGGGTGACCGGCAACACCCTGAACACCTATTCCATGATCGGACTGGTGCTGCTGGTCGGCCTGGTCGCCAAGAACTCCATTCTGCTGGTGGACATCACCAATCAACACCGTAACAAGGGCATGCCGATTCAGCAGGCGCTGCTCACCGCCTGCCCCATCCGTCTGCGGCCAGTATTGATGACCTCGTTTACGATCATCCTCGCGCTGTTCCCGGCCGCCCTCGGGCTTGGCGCCGGCGCCGAAACCAACGGCCCGCTTTCGATTGCGGTGATCGGCGGTATGATCTCTTCGACCCTGCTGACGCTGGTGGTGGTGCCGCCGGTATACTCGCTGCTCGAAGGCGGCGTCGCGCGCTTCCGCAACCGCCGCGCCAAACAACCGACCTGAGGTCTTCCGCAAATAGCTATAGCCAGCGGCGACTGCGCGAAAACTGGCTACGTAGAAATTCCATTTGATCGCCGAGGATGCGGCGGGAATTGATCAACGCCAGGTATTCGGCGTTGTTGGGGCAATAGGGCAGCGCGACCAGCTCCATGCCGATCTCGTCGGGCAGGTAATCGGCCTTGTGCTGATTGCAGCGCCGGCAGGCGGCGACCACGTTCTCCCAGCGGTCGCCGCCGCCGCGCGACACCGGCACGACGTGGTCGCGGGTCAGGCTGGCAGCGGGAAACTCCAGCGCGCAATACATGCAGAAAAAATTGTCGCGGGCAAACAGGGTTGGATTGGTCAGCGGGTAGCGGGCGCGCGGGCGCGCCATCTGGCCGCCGCCGCAGGCGACGATGCTCGGCACCTCGATCACCGAGCACCGTCCGGTGACCCGGGAGCGCCCACCGCGCACCGTGCGCACCAAGTCGCCGAGGCTCCAGGCCACCAGGTTGCGGGCGTGCAGGCAGACGGCCTCCTGCCAATCGATCCATTCGATGGGCTGACCGGCGAGATTCAGGCGCAGGATCTTGGCTGACATCACCGCCACCCCGAGAAGAAATAGCCAGCCCCAAAAAGCAAAAACCCCTGCGACGAAGATTGCAGGGGCGCGCTAGGCTTCACGGCGGGGAAATTACGCGGGCGTCGCAGCAGCGATTGCCGACGGGGTGACCGTTCACGCGAGGTAGCGCACTCTGACCAAGGCGAAAAATTGAAGGCTGACCTCCACCTGTTGATTACAGCCACCAC
>CBDDRG010000231.1:0-11208 GCA_965232975.1 uncultured bacterium | reverse complement strand
CGATGGTGCCGGCGAACTGGCAGTGGTGATCTGGACCACGACCCCCTGGACGCTGCCCGCCAACCAGGCGGTAGCGGTCAATGCGGACATCGACTATGTCGTCGTCAGCTGCGAGATCGGCGGCCGCCGTCGGCGTCTGGTAGTGGCGGAAAGCCTGCTCGAACCGGCGCTGAAGCGTTGGGGTGGCAAGGGCGCCGAGGTCGTCGGGCGCTGCCGGGGCGCGGCGCTGGAACACCAGTTGCTGCACCACCCGTTTTATGCGCGCCAGGTGCCGGTGATCCTCGGCGATCACGTCACCACCGAAGCCGGTACCGGGGCCGTCCATACGTCGCCCGATCACGGCGTCGAAGACTTCGTCGCCGGCGCGCGCTACGGCATCGGCACCCTCAATTACATCGATGGCGACGGCGTCTACGGCGCCGACGTCGAGCTGTTCGCGGGCATGCACGTCTACAAGGTCGATGAACCCGTCATCGAGGTGCTCAGGGCACACGGCAACCTGCTTGCGGTCGCACCGATCACCCACAGCTTTCCGCACTGCTGGCGCACCAAGACGCCCTTGATCTATCGCGCCACGCCCCAGTGGTTCATCAGCATGACGGCGAAAAATTTGCTCGCCGACGCCCAGGCCGCCGTCGCCCAGGTCGCCTGGCACCCCGACTGGGGGCAGGCGCGCATGGCGGCGATGCTCGCCAACAGCCCGGACTGGTGTATCTCGCGCCAGCGCACCTGGGGCGTGCCCATCGCGCTGTTCGTCCATAAACAGACCGGCGAGCTGCACCCGGACACGCCGCGGCTGATCGAGGCGGTGGCCGCGCAGGTCGAACAGGCGGGTATCGACGCTTGGTACGACCTCGACGCCCGCGCGCTGCTCGGCGCCGCCGCCGGCGACTACGCCAAGGTCACCGACACGCTGGATGTCTGGTTCGATTCCGGGGTCACCCACCAGGCCGTGCTGCGCGCGCGCGCCGAGCTCGCCTATCCGGCCGATCTGTATCTCGAAGGGTCGGATCAGCACCGCGGCTGGTTCCAGTCGTCGCTGAAAACCGCCATCGCCATCAATGGCAACGCACCCTACTGCGCGGTGCTGACCCACGGCTTCACCGTCGATGCCGCCGGGCGCAAGATGTCCAAGTCCCTCGGCAACGTCGTCGCCCCGCAACAGGTCACCAACGAACTGGGCGCCGACGTGTTGCGGCTGTGGGTGGCCTCCACCGATTTCAGCGGCGAGATGACGGTGTCGGGCGAGATTCTCAAGCGCACCGCCGACTCCTATCGCCGCATCCGCAACACCGCGCGCTTTCTGCTCGCCAATCTCGACGGCTTCGATCCGGCCCACCACCGGGTGGCGGCGGCCGACATGCTCGCGCTCGATCAATGGGCGGTGGATCGCGCGGCGCGCCTGCAGCGCGACATCATCGCGGCTTACGACAGCTACAATTTTCACGGCATCTACCAGCAGCTGCACAACTTCTGTGTGCGCGATCTCGGTGGCTTTTACCTCGACATCATCAAGGACCGCCAATACACCTGTCGCGCCGACAGTCGGGCGCGGCGCTCGGCGCAGACCGCGCTCTACGACATCGCCGAGGCGCTGGTGCGCTGGCTGGCGCCGATCCTGAGTTTTACCGCCGAGGAGATCTGGAGCTGCCTGCCCGGCCCGCGGGCGGCCTCGGTGTTCCTCGCCGAGTGGTATCCGCTGGCGGAGCTGCCGGTGGCTAGCGCCATTGCCCACGCTGAATGGGATCGCGTCATCCAGGTCAAGGAGGCCGTCAACAAGGCCATGGAGGCCAAACGCAGTCAGGGCGCGCTCGGCGGCTCGCTGGAGGCGGACGTGGTGGTGTACGCCGGCGAAGCCCTGCACGCTGCCCTCGCCAAGCTCGGTGACGAACTGCGCTTTGTGCTGATTACCTCGACCGCCGCGCTCGCGCCCCTGAGTGCGGCGGCGGGCGCCGAGACGACGGAGTTGACCGATTTGCGCTTGAGCGTGGTCAGATCCACGGCCGCCAAGTGCGTGCGCTGCTGGCATCACCGCGGCGATGTCGGGGTCGCCGCACGCCACCCGGAGCTGTGCGCGCGCTGTGTCGACAATGTCGATGGCCAGGGCGAGGTGCGGCGCTATGCGTAAGGCCGCCGCGCTGGGGAAGCCGATGCCGTCCTGGCCCGCCGGGCCCGCGACCGCGGGCCGCGCGCTTTGGTATCTGCTGGCGGTTCTGCTCATCGCCGCGGACCAGGTCACCAAGCACCTCGCCAGTTCGCAGCTGATCTACGGCGAGCCGGTGGCCGTTACCTCATTCTTCGACCTGTGTCTGCTCCACAACAAGGGCGCCGCGTTCAGTTTTTTGAGCCAGGCCGGCGGTTGGCAGCAGTGGTTGTTCGGGGCCGTCGCGGCCATTGTCAGCCTGGTGTTGGTGGTGTGGATTTATCGGCTGCCGGCCGCGGCCACCCGGCTGGGGCTAGGTCTGGCGCTGGTGCTGGGCGGCGCACTCGGCAATCTGTGGGATCGCCTGACGCTGGGCCACGTCGTCGATTTCATTCACCTGCACTATCAGGGATATTACTGGCCGGCCTTTAATCTGGCCGACTCCGCGATCACGCTGGGCGCGGCCCTGTTGATCCTCGACAACCTGTTTGGCGGTGCGGGAGGCCGGCGCGATGGCTGACCCTGGTATCGGCCCCGGCTGCGAGGTAACCCTCCATTTCGCGCTCGCGCTGGCCGACGGCGCCCTCATCGACGCCAACTTCGACGGCGCCCCGGCGACCTTCACGCTGGGCGACGGCAATTTGCTACCCGGTTTCGAGCAGTTGCTGGTCGGTCTCCACGCCGGCGCCAGCGCGACCTTCGACGTGCCGCCGGAACAGGCGTTCGGCCAGTTCAATCCGGACAATGTGCAGCGCATCGCCCGCCGGCTGTTCGCCGTTGATCCGCCGCTGACGCCCGGCCTGGTGGTGTCCTTTGCCGATGCCGCCGGTGCCGAGACGCCCGGAGTGGTGATCGGTGTCGACGGCGACCAGGTCGAGGTCGATTTCAACCATCCACTGGCGGGGCGCACGATTTTGTTCCAGGTTCAGATAATTGCGGTGCGTGCGCGGCGGATCAATCTGGCCCAGGACTGGGTGCCGGACGGCGGACAGATTGCGCGCAGCGAGGCCGGCTGATGGATATCCGGCTGGCCAATCCGCGCGGCTTTTGCGCCGGCGTCGACCGCGCCATCGACATCGTCGAGCGTGCACTTGAGACCTTCGGCCCGCCGATCTACGTGCGCCATGAAGTCGTACACAACAAATTTGTCGTCGACAGCCTGCGCGCGCGGGGTGCGATATTTGTCGAGGTGCTGGCCGAGGTGCCGGACGGCGTCATCGCCATTTTCAGCGCCCACGGGGTCTCGCAGGCGGTGCGCCGGGAAGCAGTTGCCCGCCAGCTCAGGGTATTCGACGCCACCTGCCCGCTGGTGACCAAGGTTCATATCGAGGTCGAGCGCGCCAGCCGCCAGGGCGAGGAGTGCATCCTGATCGGTCACCAGGGCCACCCGGAGGTCGAGGGCACCATGGGCCAGTATGACGCGACGCGCGGCGGCGCCATCTATCTGGTCGAAAACGAGGCCGATGTCGCTGCGTTGGTGGTGCAAGACCCCGCACGCCTCTGTTATGTCACCCAAACCACGCTGTCGATGGACGATACCGCCCGCGTGATCGAAGCGCTGCGCGAGCGCTTTCCCGCCATTCGCGGGCCGCGCCGGGACGACATCTGCTATGCCACGCAGAATCGCCAGGACGCGGTGCGCCAGCTCGCGCTGGAGTGCGATCTGGTGCTGGTGGTCGGCTCGCCGAACAGCTCGAATTCAAATCGCCTGCGCGAACTCGCCGAGCGCTGTGGCACGACGGCCTATTTGATCGACGGGCCCGCGGACATCCACCCCGAATGGCTGGCTGCCGCCCGCCGGGTCGGGATCACCGCCGGCGCCTCGGCGCCGGAAAAATTGGTGCGGGACGTGGTCGCCCACTTGCGCGCACTGGGCGCGACTGATGCCGTCGAGCTGCGCGGCAAGACCGAGAACATCCGCTTTTCGATGCCCAAGGGGCTCGCTTAGAGCCTGTTCAAGATCTCGCTGAAGGGCGCCTGCCGATAAATGTCCGCTTGCATCCCGCTGGACGGACTAAGATGACGGTAACTGCAATTGCGGTCTCAACAGCCGGGGCGTCCGCGTCCGCGAGCGGCGTTCGGGTCTGAACTCAATGGAAGCTGACTGCCTGCGGACGCCGCCCACGCGCGCCCACGGCCCGTCGCGATGGGAACCAAGGCCGGTGAAAGCACAAGCTGCGCGGGGTTTCACGCTGATTGAAATGATGGTCACCATTGCCATTCTGGTGGTGCTGGTGGTCGCGGTGGGGCCGTTCTTTGCCGAGGCGCTGCGCAGCAATCGCGTGGCGACGCAGAGCAACAGCCTGTTTACCGCACTGGTATTGACCCGCAGCGAGGCGGTCAAACGCAATCACGCGGCCGTACTCTGCAAAAGTAGCGACGGCACCACTTGCGTGACCAGCGGCAATTGGGAGCAGGGCTGGCTGATCTTCCCCGACGAGGACAATGACGCCACCAAGGACAGCGATGAAGCCGTAATCCGCGCCTATGGCGCGCTGAGCGGCGGCAGCACGCTGCGCACGGGCAGCCTGTATGCCAACCGGGTCATTTACCGCTCCGATGGCACGGTTTCCGCGCAGGATTCGTTCCGGCTCTGTGGCTCCGACGGGGTGGCCGCGAAGGCGCGCAAAATTACCATCAATGCGACCGGGAGGCCGTACACGCAACACGGCACCGGTAGTTGTCCGTAGGGATAGATAGTCATGACCGACGACTACCCGGAAAAACGCCACGGCCATAAAGGTCTGGGCCGCTGGCGGAGGGCGCGGGGCGCCGGGCTGATCGAGGTCTTGATCGCCGTGCTTGTCCTGTCGGTCGGTCTGCTCGGCATGCTGGCGATGCAAACGACGGCAAAGCGCACCGCCCATGAGGCGGCGCAGCGCTCTCTGGCGACGGCCATGGCGCGCGAAATTCTCGAGCGGATGCGCAGCAACCCGAGTGCGCTCGGCAGTTATGTCGCGACGCTGGGGCGGGGATCCATCGCCACGGCGCCGGCCAGTTGCGTCACCGGCAGTTGCACCCCGACCCAGATGGCGAGTCGGGATCGGTACGAACTGGAACAGATGCTGGACGGGGCTGCGGAAAAGATCGGTGACGCCGACAAAGCCGGTGGGCTGGTGTCGCCGACCGCCTGTATCACCAACGCCGCGGGGGTAGTGACGGCGGCGGTAGCCTGGAAGGGCGTCGCGGAACTCACCAATCCCACCGTTTCGACCTGCGGCAATGGCCTCGGCCTCTACGGCACCGGCGAAGTGCTGAGAAGGCTGGTGGTGTTGTCAACCTTCATCACGGATGACTGACATGGGAACCCCCCCGCGCCGCCGTCGATCCCCGGCTTCGCGCCCGCCCACCGCGCGGCGCCAGCCGGGCTTTTCGTTGGTCGAATTATTGGTGGCGGTGCTGCTGGGTCTGTTTATGTCGGCCGGCATCATCAACGTCTATCTCGAAAGCAAGCGCAACTACAGCTACGAAGACGAACAGGCGCGCCTGCAGGAGAACGGCCGCTTCGCCCTCCACTTCGTCAAATCCGAACTTCAGCACGTAGGCTTTGTCGGCGGCATCCCGGCCGGCGAGAGTCTGCCGTCGGCGGGCGCCGTGGGTGGCGATTGTGTCGGTGCCGGCACCTGGGCGCTGGCCGCGGCTGTGCCCCTGGAGATCATCGACAATTTCACTGCGGCACCCTTCACCACCGCCAATGGCACCACCTGGACCTGCCTGGTCGCCAATCAAATGCAGCCCGGCGCGGACATTTTTTCGGTCAAGCGCAGTGCCGGCGACTACACTTTGAGGAATGGCAATTACAACACCCACATGGCGGGCGCGCGGCTGACCCAGTGGTATGTGAAGAAAATCGGTGTCGATCCGGTCACTACGCTGTTCACTTACCTCGGCACGACCGGTATTACGGCTGCCGAGGCCACCCCGGGATCCGCGGTCGACTACTGGGAATACTTTGCCAAGATCGTCTACGTTCGCAACTATTCGCGCGCTGCAGGCGATGGCATTCCGGCGCTGTGCGTCGAACGGCTGCAGGCCAATTCGATGGCGACCGATTGCCTGGTGGAGGGTGTCGAGGACATGCAGATCGAGTGGGGCATCGACGCTGACGGCGATGGCGCGCCCAACCAGTTCAAGGCCGCCCCGGTGTTGGCGGACATGGATGACATCGCCGCCGCGCGCATTTACCTGTTGCTGCGCAGTGTCAATGTGGTGCCCAACTACACGAATTCGAAAAACTATGCCCTGGGCACAAAAACCGTGGCGGCCAAGAATGACGGCTACCTGCGCTCGGTGTTTGCGACCACGGTGCAGGTTCGCAATCTCGCCTATGGGCGTTGAAGCACCGGAACCCGGACATGAGTACTGCACGCATCGCTACCCGCGCAACCCATCGCGGCGCGATTCTGCTCGTCGCGATGCTGTTTCTGCTGCTACTGGCACTGGTGGCGGGGACGGTCATGCAGAACAGCATGTTCGAGGTGCAGATGGCGGGCAACGACCAGTTTCGCGAGGAGGCGTTTCAGCGCGTCGAGGCGATGACCACGGCAATCGCCGTCGATTTTGACAATTTCCCGGTGGTCGGCGACGTCGGCTATACCATCTGTAAAATCGGCGTCAGCGCCGGCTGCGACGTCAGCACCATCGCGTTGACGAGCGCCATTACCGATGTGCCCACCGGCGTGCAGCTCAACTACAGCGTCAAGCGCTTGGCGCCCCTGTACACCGAGCGCGCCTGGGTGCGGCGCAGCGAGAGCGATGTTTGCGGCGCAAGCTGCAAATACGCCCATTTCGAGGCCATCGCCACCTATGACGGCGGTGATCTGCGGCTCGGCAATGCCGCGGTGGCGCGGGGCGTCGAACTCCAGTTCACCGGCGCGGTTCGTTGAGCGGTCGGCTGAGATGGCGCGGATGCGCCTGGATCGGGCTGTACGACCCGGATCGGGACGGCGGCCGCGGGCAAGTTGGCGAACGGGCAGAAAAAGGAATTTGCCGCCCATGAAAAAAGTCATTGGTGTGCTGATGCTGCAACTGCTGCTGTGGCCGGGCGCCGGTCGCGCCGACGATATCGACATCTATCTGCAAACCAAACCCGGATCTGTCCCCCTGGTCATGCTGATGATCGACTGGCGGCCGAGCGTATTCTCGACCTACTGCAATTCCTTTAACGCCGCCTGCAGGGCGCAGATGTCGCCGGCGGCGGCGACGGCGCTCGCCGATGCCCGCGCCGAGCGGTTGATCAGCCTGAGCGCCAAGGTCACCAAGTACGAAGTGTTTGTCGCGGTGCTGGACTCCCTGATGAGCAACCCGGCGTTCGACCCCATCCACATGGGCCTGATGGCCAGCAATTTCGTCAATGGCGGTGTGATCCTGCAGGGTTTCAACCAGTTGGGTGGGCCCATCCCTGCGAATATCAGAAGCCAGCTGACATTCCTGCTGGTGCCGCCATCGGTGTCCGCGCCCGGCGCCAAGTACAAACAGTATCTGCTGTACCGGTTGCGGCAGATAACCGAACCCCTGACCAACGCGTCGTCGCACAAACTCCAGCCCAGCGAAACCTTTTACGAGATGTACCGCTACCTGAATGGTGGGCGGGTGCTGTTTGGCGATGTGCCGGGCACCGCCCTCAACTTTCAGAGCATCATAGCGCCGCTTCCGCCATACGATCCGCTGATCCAGACCCTGCCACTGCCATTGCTCGGCAGTAGCTATATTCAGCCCAGCCAGTTGGCCACATCGAGTTGCAGCAAGCTGAACGCCATCGTCATGGCGATGAACGTGGCCAACCAGGACGACGACCTCGACGCGCAGATCAAGGCCAGCATGCCCGCCGACAACGCCGACAAGAAATTCGAGAACATGCTCGACTACATGGCCGATCACGATCTGGTCGGCAATGTCGCTGGCGATCAATCTTTGACCACCTGGATCATTTCCGATGCCGGCAGCAAGGGTTCGACGGCGGCCTGGGCCGCCGCCGGCAACTCCGGCGATGGGGTGCTCAACTTCGACGACGCCATCGAGCTCGAAAATCAATTGACCGAGGCATTCACGAAGATCATCAGCGCCAGCACCACCTTTGTCGCCGCGTCGGTGCCGGTCAACGTGTTCAACCGCACCGAATCCCTGGACAGCCTGTTCATCGCGCTGTTCGAGGCCCAGGCCACCGTCGACTGGCCCGGCAATCTGAAAAAACTCCGGCTGGCGGATTCCGACAGCGACGGCGTGTTCGACCAGATCCTGGCGGCCAGCGGCAACAGTCCGGGCGCGCTCGAGGAGACCGGCGCCAACAAGGGGCGCATTCGCGTCGGCGCGCTCACCTACTGGACCAACTCCGCGGCGCTGCCACCGCCCGACGCCGACAAAAGTGAAGTCGCCGGGGCGGACGGCCGCTCGGTGGCGCGTGGCGGTGCCGGCCAGTTGATCCCCGGATTTATCGCCGGGGGGCCGGGGGATGCCAATGGCGCCACCACGCGCAATCTGTTGGTCGAACCGGCGACGCTGGCCACGCCGCCGACCGCCACCGTGCTCTCCCCCTTGAATGCCGATGCCGCGACGGCCACTGCCCTGGGCGCCCTGCTGGTGCCCTGCACGTCGCCGTGCACGACCCTCGACCTGATCAAGTGGGCGCGGGGGCAGGATGTGGACGACGTCGATTCCGACAACAACCGCACCGAGGCCCGCCGCTGGGTCCTCGGCGCCTCGATTCACTCGCGGCCGCTGGCGGTGAACTACGGCGCCACCGGCGCCTACTCGATCGCCAACCAGAATGTCCATGTGATGATGGGCACCGCCGACGGTTATTTTCATATCATTGAAAACACCACTTCGGCCGGCAGCCAGAGTGGAAAAGAGCTGTTCGCGTTCATGCCGCGGGAACTGCTCGCCAATGTGCCCAAGCTGAGGGCGAACACCCAGGCGAGTGCGAACATGATCTACGGCGTCGATGGCGCGCCCGCCGCGCTCAGCGTCGACAACAATCGGGATGGCACCATCAACAATGTGTCACCCTTCCTGAGTGACGAGGTCTATGTCTACTTTGGCCTGCGCCGCGGCGGGGCGAGCTATTACGCCCTCGATGTCAGCAACCCCGCGGCGGCGCCGACGTTGAAATGGAAAATTACCCGCACAGATCCCGACTTCACCCAACTGGGGCTGACCTTCTCCGATCCGGTGGTGGGTAGGGTGCGCTACGGCGCCAGCCCGGTCGATGTGGTGATCTTTGCCGGCGGTTACAACGGCGGCTGGAACGCCGGCAATACCGCCCGCATCGGCAAGGATCTGAACGCCGATGACGATGCCGTGGGCAACGCCATCTACATCGTCAACGCGCGCACCGGCGCGCTGATCTGGAAGGCGATGCTGGGCACCGGTGCCGCCACCAACACCGTCCATCAGCACGCAGGCCTGGTGGACAGCTTCCCCTCGGCGGTGGCGACCCTGGATTCCAAGGGCACCGGGATCATCGATCGGCTCTATGTCGGCGACACCGGCGGTGCGGTGTGGCGAGTGGATCTGCCCATCGGCGACGGCACCAATGCCAACCACCGCCGCGACAACTGGTTCGTCAGCAAACTCGCCGAACTGGGCGCGGACTCGCCCGCCGCCGCCGACCGCCGCTTCTTCCACGCCCCGGAAGTCGTGCTCACCTTTGACGCCACGGCCAAGTACGATGGCGTGCTGATCGCCAGTGGCGATCGCGAACATCCGCTCGAAACGGCGGTCGATAACTACCTGTTGCTGCTCAAGGATCGGGCGATCACCAGCGGCGACCCGGCGGTGAAGACCAGAGCCGCGATCAGCCTCGCCGACCTGCCCGACGTCAGCGCCTGCGCCGCCGACAAAACCGCCGCTGCCTGTACCCTGGACAAAAGCATGGGCTGGAAGATCCTGCTGGCCGGCGATGGCGAGAAAGCGCTCGCCTCGCCCGCGAGCTTCCCCGGCGTCACCTTCTTTACCACTTATGCCCCCACCGTCGCCGCGGATCCCTGTGACGTCTCCGAGGGCCAGGGCGCGGTCTACGCGGTCAACCTCGCCGACGGCGCCCCTGCCGCGAACTATGCGCGCAAATACGATTTGGGGCCCGGCATCCCGCCCAGCGTCATCCCCATCAATGGCGCGGTGATCATTCCCGGTGGCGGTATCGGCGTGGACTCCGATGGCGACGGCATCGTCGATAGCGCCAAGCCCATCGTGCCGCTGCCGCTACTCAAGTTGAATCCGATCTACTGGCGTGAGCCCGCCATCGACAATATCCGCTAGTCGCAAGAGTCGAGGCCGATGCCCAAGCCAATGCCCGAACCAATGCCAACACCAGCGTCAACACCAGTGCCAAAACTGCGCCGCCCCGGCGGTTTCACGCTGATTGAACTGCTGGTTGCCGTCGCCATCATGGCGGTGCTGATCGCCATCGCGCTGCCGGCGTACAACCAGTACGTCATCAAGGCCAAGCGCAGTCTGGCGCGCGCGGAGTTGTTAAAGGTGGTGGCGCGGCAGGAGCAGTTTTTCGTCGACAACAAAAAATACGCGGCGACCACCCTCGCCGACCTCGGCTACCCCGGCGTCACCTACGCCATCAGCAGCCATGGCGACGCGCTCGCCGCGACCGCCGCGGAGCGCATCTATGTCATTCGCCTGGCGGCCTCGCCAGCGGCGACGACGACGGCCTTTACGCTGGAGGCGGTGCCCCAACTGCAACAGGCCCACGACACCAAATGCCAGACGCTGACGTTGTCGTCGCTGGGCGTGAAAGGTCTGGCGGGGGGCGCGACGGGTAGCGTCGCCGACTGTTGGTGACCTTTCAGGATGTTGAAAAAGGGCTTTCCTGCCCTTTTTCAATCCGGCTCGTCGCGGTACACGCCCGCGACGGCCACCGAAGATCAAGCACTTAGCGTGCTTGATCTTCGTGCAAGCCATCCTTGGCTTGCTCTAGGAGCCTGTCGGATTTGACTGGTCGCCGATGAGGCGCAGCGGGGTCGATGAGTGATTTTGTGGGGTCAGGATTGTTTTGTGCGTGTGGGCACGCAGGGGATTTTCGCAGACGAGGCTGTCTTTCTCGCGCTTACGCC
>CBDDRG010000230.1:0-18354 GCA_965232975.1 uncultured bacterium | reverse complement strand
GCCTGCACCAACAGTTGACCCGCGCCGCTGCCGATTCGCTCGACCGGCATCGGCAGCCCATGGGCGCTGCCGATGCGCTCGATGACCTGCCCATCGGGTGTCAGCAGTACCAGTTCGCCGGCGCAGGCGACGACGATCTGTTGCCGGGTGTGCAGCGCGCCGACCAGCTCGCCATGGCAAGCGCCCAGCGGCAGCGCGTCGAGAAACAAGCCGCCACCCAGCTGGCTCAGCCAGCGCCGATCGAGCGGATAGCCAGCGAGGGTGTCAGGCACTGCGATGCCATACCAGCGCAACAGCAGCGGCGAGCGGATCGCCAACCGATCCCACTGCCAGTGGCCGGTGTGATTCAGCGCAAATCCGGTGGCGGCGAGCACCAGCACAAACAGCGCCGCGGTCAGGCCGCCGCGGCGGTGCCAGCGCTTCAGCGCATCGCCGCGCCTAGGGATTGATTGGCGCTTCATCGCCCGCAACCAAGGCGTGGAAATAGAGCGCGAGGCGCGCGACCCGGCGCATCGCCCGCACCGACAAAGTCGCGCCCGTGATGCCATCGATGGTGCGGTCGAGTTCGCCGGCAGCGGGCCGCAAACCGGCACCGACGAACTGGTTGGTAAAAAAGCCGTGGCGGATCTCGTCACCGCGGCTCTCGCGGAACGCCAGCACCTGGATCTGCGCGATCGCGCCGTCCCGTATTGCCACGCCGATGGTGATGGGTTCGGTTTTGCCGATCTCGTCGAGAATCCACGCGGTGGTGGAACCCAACCGCCAGTAGCGCACGCGCAGCGCCCCGAGCGGGTGCGTCAGTATCTGCGCTGCCCGCCGCTGCCGCTCGTCGGTCAGCCACAGGGACAGTGCCTGGGGCTCGCGCCCGCCAAAAGCCTGGGCCAGAAACTGCTCGGGAGCGCCATCGATGCCTTGCGCCGCGGCCGGTTCCGGCAGCGCGAGAAGCAGGCCAATTATCAGCAGTATCGACAGGGACAGTTTCCGCGGCCGCAGATCCGACAGGCTTCGTACGCCGCTTGAGGCGCTGACTTCCATAACCCCCATCGACCTGCTCTGCCCTCCCGTTAGAAGCTCCAGCCAATACCCAAATTGACGGAATCGCCGAGGCCGTTCCTTTGGTCGGCCACGTCGAACTTGATTACGACGCGCTCGACCAGCCAGAAATTGAAGCCGACATCGATCTGCTCCACTTCGGTGTCGGCGCTACCGCCGGCGGTGATATCCCACTGGCTGTAGCGGGCGAAGACGCCCAGGCGCGGCGTCAGTTTGTAGGACGGCTCGATATAGAAGCCGGTCTGCTCGTCGTTGCCCAGCATCTCGGCCATGTCGTTGTCGATATCCCAGCGCGCGTACAGCGCCCGCAGGCCAAAGGGGCCGGCCTGATACACCGCGTGCGCTTCATACAGGGTCGCGGGCGCGTCCTCCATACCCAGGCCTTGCAACAGATCCTCCTGGTAGCTGACCGAGGCCGCGAGTTCGAGCCCGGGGATGCCGGTGTATTTCAAGCGCCCGGTGTAGGCCAACTCCTCGGCGACGGCCTCCGACGACTTCTGCCGGCCGCTGCGGATATTGAACGCCTTGTCGCCGTCGGCCGCAGTTTTGAAGCCGCTGTGGACGCCGGCATCATAGCGAAGTCCAGGTGCGATCTCGCCATCGAGCATGACGCCGGACTCCCACCAGGTGGTGGGGATGATCATGCTCTCGACGTTATTGCGCTCGACGCCGTAAAAGGTATCCGGCTCGTGGGTTTCGTTGAGGATGCCGACCGGGATCAGAAATAACCCGAGTTTGGCGCCGTGGTGTTCGCTGTAATCCCAGTCGATGAAGGCCTGCTCAAGCTCCACTTCGCCCTTCTTGCCCTCGCCGGCGAGCGAGTGTTCAAGCTCGACCTCGGAGAAGAAGCGCACCTGGTCGCTGAACCGGTGCTCCAGAAACATCACGAAGCGATGGACATCGATCTGGTCGGTGTTGCCATTTTCCTTGTTGTTGTAGTGGATCTCGCCATAGCCGCCGACCCGGGTGCGGTCTGCCCAGGCCGCGACCTTGGCGTAGGGGCCGTCGGCCTTGGTGACATTTTCGACGGCGGTCGCGGTGGCCTCCACGGCGGTCGAGGTGGCTTCCACCTTGGCGTCGGTCTCGCCGAGGCGAGCCTTCAGCGCATCGATTTCGGCCTGCTGTTGTTCGAGCAGGCGCAGCACATCGGCCATCGTCGGCGATGCCGGTAGCGGAAGCGGGCGGGTCTCCGCGGCCTGGGCGGCGACTGCGAGCCCGAGTGCGGCGCCGACCGCCAGGCTCAGCAGGGATTTTTTCATGGCAAGTCTCCTTCGGTTTATTGGCGATCCGCCGCACTGCTTTATGCAGCGGTTATCAACGGCGATTCTTAGGCGCGGAACTGGTGGAACTGGGGTGACGGTCGCTTGAGCCGCGCCAGTCTATTGGCCGAGACGCAATAATGCAACTCGTTATCATTTGTATTTTATCGGGGGCCGAAAATATTGGGTTGCGATCTGGGCCAAGGGGGAGGCATGGCGAAAATCAACGGGCTTTGACTGGCGCGCCGCATCGATGCCCGGCGTTGTCTCGCGCTGCCCGCCCACGCTGGGCCGAGCGCGGGCAAGCACGGCGAGCGCGCCTGAGCAGAACGCGCCTGAGCAGAATGAGCAGAAATAGTGGATTGCCAGTGGAACTGGTGGCTGGAATTGCGCTGCCGTTGGGTGGAACCTGGTTCGCCCGGCCGCTGGTCGCGCCGGAGCTTTGGAACAACCATCCGCTACCCAGCAGCGATTTATCGACACCCCGTCTCTGGGAGCTTGGCCAAGATCGCGCTGAAGGGCGCATCACGGCGGTAAAACTGGCCTCAAAACGTTCACACACGCCGTGTATGCTGCGCTTTCTCGGTCAGGTTTGTCTTGCGCTGCATCCCCTGATCGAGATCTTGACCTTGGCGTCTACCAGGGGCTTGCCTGGCGCGGTTACCAGATATGTACCCTCTGCGCGGGCGGCAGATACATCCGGTCGCCCTCCTCGACATCAAAAGCGTCGTAAAAACCCTCGACATTGGGCATGACGCCGTTGACGCGGAATTCCGGCGGGGAGTGCGGATCAACTTTCAGGAGTTGCTCGATGCGCTCGCTGCGGCTTTTCACGCGCCAGCCCTGCGCCCAACCCAGGAACACGCGCTGCTGCCCGGTAAAGCCATCGAGCACCGGCGCCGTCTTGCCGCCCAAGGATTTCAAATAAGCCCGGTAGGCGATGCTGACGCCACCCAGATCGCCGATGTTTTCGCCCAGCGTCAACTCCCCGTTGATGTGCTGGCCGGGCAGCGGTTCGTAGGCGCTGTACTGGGCGATCAGGTTGCGGGTTTTCGCCTCAAAACGCTCGCGATCGGCCGGCGTCCACCAGTTGTCGAGGTTGCCGTCGCCGGTATATTTGCTGCCCTGATCGTCGAAGCCATGGCCGATCTCGTGGCCGATAATGCCACCGATGGCACCGTAGTTGACGGCGTCGTCAGCGGCCAGATCGAAAAACGGCGGCTGCAGAATCCCCGCCGGGAACACGATCTCGTTCATGCGGGGTGTCCAATAGTCGTTGATCGTCTGCGGCGGCATCAGCCATTCGCTGCGATCGACCGGCTTGCCGAGTTTGCCGACCTGCCAGCGGTGCTCGAAGACGTGGACGCGCTTCAGGTTGCCGATCAGGTCATCGGCCTCGATGCGCAGCCCGCGGTAATCGCGCCAGTGGTCGGGATAGCCGATCTTGGGGGTGAACTTGCCAAGTTTCTCAAGCGCCTTGCGCTTGGTGTCGGCGCTCATCCAGTCGAGGCCGCGGATGGATTCACCGTAGGCGGCGATCAGGTTGTCCACCAATTCCACCATCCGCGACTTGGCCTCCGGCGGAAAGTGTTTGGCGACATAGAGCTGACCGAGGGATTCGCCCAGGTTGGCCGTGATCGCCGCGACGCCGCGCTTCCAGCGCGGCCGCTGTTCCTTGAGGCCGTTGAGGGTCTGGCCATAAAACGCAAAACTGGCGTCGTCAAAGGCGCGCGGCAATGCCGAGGCGTACGCCGTCAGCAATCTGAGGCGGAGGTAGTCGCGCCAGCTTTGCAGGTCGATCTGGGTAAACAACTCGTCCAGCGCCCGGGCGTAGGACGGCTGGCGGACGATGACGTGATCCTGCCGCTCGACGCCGAGGTGGGCCATGAACAGATCGATGTTCAGGTTCGGTAGCAGCGCGGTCAATTCGGCGGCGCTGAGTTTGTTGTAGGCCTTTTCGTCGTCGCGGTTTTCAACCTTCGTCCACTGCGGTTTTGCCAACCGGGTCTCGAGGGCAATGATGCGCTGGGCGGCTCCCTCGGCATCGGGCAACCCCGCCAGCGTCAGCAGCTGGGCGATGAAGGCCGCGTACTTGGCCAGTACCTCCCGGCCCCGCGGCGAGGTGTCGAAATAGTAATCGCGATCGGGCAGCCCGAGCCCGGACTGGGTCAGGTACAGGATGTAGCGGGTGGAATCGCGGGCGTCCTGATCGACCCAGAAATTCAGCGGCGAATCGACGCCGAGCCGGCTGCCGGCGCCAAAAAAGGCGGCGACCTCCAGGTGATCGGAGAGCGCGTCGATAGCGGCCAGTTCCGCCGCCACCGGCGCCAGCCCGCGGGCTTCGATGGTCGCGTCGTCCATGAAGGCGGTGAAAAAATTGCCGATGCGGCCCGCCGCGGCGTTGGCATCCGGAGCGGCCGCCGCCGCTTCCACCAGCTCGCGCAACTGAACCAGATTTTTTTCGTTGAGCAGGTCGAAGGAACCCCAGGAGGCCCTGTCCGCCGGAATCTCGGTTGCAGCGAGCCATTTGCCGTTGGCGTAGGCGAAGAAATCGTCCTGCGGGCGCACCTCGGTGTCCATGCCCGCGACATCCAGGCCCGAGGCCACGGTGGCGTCGCCGGCCGCGGTGGTCGACACCGGGGTCGCCGGTTGGCAGCCCGCCAACAGCAGCGCGCAGATCAGGGCAGGTAACGCTGGTCTCATGAAGCCTCCAGAATGATGGACGGATTTCAACTGCATCAGGGGGCAGTGCAGCGCGACCGCGACAGGCTGAAAGCGCCGCTGCCAAAGGCCGCAATGAACGCGAGACCGCCCATGATGGCGACGTTTTTCATGAACATGATCTGTTGCATTCCCTGCGCCTGGGCGTCCGTGATATTCCAGAAGCCGTGAAACACCAGCGTGACCGGGATCATGAACAGGAACAGCGCGGCGGCTGCCGTGCGGGCATGCCAACCGAGCAGCAGCATCAGGCCGCCAGCGCATTCGATCGCGATGGTCAGCACCAGCAGGACTTCCGGCAGGGGTAGACCCTTGCCCGCCATCATCGCCGCGGTCGCGGCAAAGCCGGTGATCTTGTGCAGGCCGGCGGGCACGAACAGCGCGGCCATCAGCAGCCGGCCGAGGAGCGGGGCGAATTGGTGGGCAAGATGGTCGGCGCGGGCGCAGGTGGTAGTCATGATCGCATCTCGGTGGACAATGGCACGGGACTGATCGTGGACCACGGCAAGGGGCTGATCGCCGACGGCGACAGGGCCGCCGGGGCAGACAACCAGAGCCGCCATTGGTTCAACATCCTACCGCAAGGCGCCGGTCAGGCCGTTATTTTTTGCGCAGGCTCAGGGTCGTGCGCTTGGCTTTGGCAGCCGGGGTCGCCGGTTTTCTGGTCTCCGCGCCAAAGGCTTTCCGGGCGTCCGCGGCGGGCTTCTTGGCGGCGTAAACCGGTTTCCTGCCCTCCCCCGAGGGCCGCTTCGCGTCTTCGGCCAGGGGCGCGATGTTGGTCGGGCGCTGGCGGATGCGGACCTTCTTGAGGTAGCTCAACACAGCATTCGGCATGCCCGCGGGCAGATCGACGGTGCTGTGCTCTTCAAACATCTCGATGCGGCCGATCTGGCGGCTGGGGATGCCGATCTCGTTGGCGATGGCGCCGACGATATCTTTCGGCAGCGCGCCGTGGTCAGTGCCGACATCGATGCGATAGCGCACGACTTCGCCATCCGCCTCCGTCGCGGGCCGGGGGCTGCGGGCGGCGCGCGGCGGCGCGCCAGGGGCCTGCGGCTTGGTGGCGGTCTTGGCATTGGCGGACCGCTTGCCAGCGGTGCCGACCGCTGGTCGCGGCTCGGGGCCCGCGGTTGCTATCCTGTCCAGCTTGGGAAACAGCGGGCGCTCACGCTGCACCTGCCAAGCCAGCGCGGCGGCGATGGCGCCGATATCGAGTTCGTTGTCGTGGGCCATTTTTTCGACCAGTTCGCGCAGGCGCGACAGACTCTCCTGGCCGAGCGTTGCGAGCAGTGTCTGCTGGAAGCGCTCGACCCGCCGGTCGCTGACCTCCTCACCGCTGGGGATGTCCAGCGCGCGCAATGGCTGCCGGGTCGCGGATTCGATAGCCCTCAGCAGGCGCTGCTCCTTTGGCGTGACCAGCAGGATCGCCTTGCCCGTGCGCCCGGCGCGCGCGGTGCGGCCGATGCGGTGAACGTAGGACTCGGGGTCGTTGGGGATGTCGAAATTGATGACGTGACTGATGCGGTCGACATCGAGACCGCGGGCGGCGACATCGGTGGCGACGACGATATCGATCTGGTTGCGTTTGAGCTTGGTGATCGTCTGCTCACGGATCGCCTGGCTGAGATCGCCATTGAGCGCGACGGCGGCGAAACCGCGCGCTGCCAAGCGTTCGGCGAGATCGACGGTGGCCGATTTGGTGCGCACAAAAATCAGCAGGCCGTCGAATTCCTCGACTTCGAGAATGCGCGTAAGCGCCGCCAGCTTATTGCTGTTGTGCACCATCAGGTAGCCCTGTTCGATACGCTCCACCGTCGCCGTCTTGTTGACGATGCGGACTTCCTCGGCAACGCCCAGATGGCGCGCCGCGATGCGGCGAATGGCGGGCGGCATGGTCGCCGAAAACAGCGCGCGCTGACTGTCGGCCGGGGTCTGCGCCAGAATGGTGTCGACGTCGTCGATAAAGCCCATGCGCAGCATTTCGTCGGCTTCATCCAGCACCGTGGCTTGCAGACCGCTGAGGTCGAGGCTTTTGCGGCGCAGGTGATCCATGACCCGCCCCGGGGTACCGACCACGACCGCGACACCCCGTTCCAGCGCGCGCAACTGGCCGAACATGGGCTGGCCGCCGTAGATGGGCAGCACATGAAAATCACCCAGATGGCGCGCGTAGGCCTGGAAGGCCTCGGCGACCTGGATGGCGAGCTCACGGGTCGGCGTCAGCACCAGTATCTGGGGGGCCTTTCGCTTCGGTTGGAGGCGACTCAGCAGGGGCAGCGCAAAGGCCGCGGTTTTGCCGGTGCCGGTCTGCGCGGTGCCGAGCAGGTTCTTGCCGGCGATCAGCAGCGGAATGGCCTGTGCCTGAATGGGCGTCGGCTGCTCATAGCCGAGTTCGCCGATGGCTTGCAGAATGGGCGCGGCAATACCCAGAGCGGCAAAACCGGGTGCGGGCGGGACGGGGGTGGACGGATCGGACATGAGATTTACCGGCAGTGGCGAGGCGGCGGGCAGCCGCGGATCGGGGCGAGCTCGCCAAATGACGCGAGCAGAGACAAAAAATGAGGGCGCCGATTATACGTCGGCAGGCGCCATCGGCGCAGCAAAAGACCGGCTTCGGCAGGTCAGCCCCGGCGCAGCGCTTCCCGGTGCCGCTCGCCTGGGTTGTCAGGCGCTGGTGAGGCTGCGCACGATCTGCTGGCAACTCGCGAGCCGCTGGCGGCTGATCAGGCCGCTGGCGAGCGCCTGGTGCAAGCCGCAGCCGGGTTCGTCGAGGTGGCGGCAGTCGCGAAACCGGCATTGATCGAGAAAAGGCGCGAATTCGATAAAACCGGCGAACACCTGGCGGCCATCCAGATGCCACAGACCAAATTCGCGAATGCCGGGCGAATCGATCAGGCCGCCGCCGCCCGGTAGCGCGAACAGCCGCGCCGCCGTCGTGGTCTGCCGACCTTTCTGGACGCCCGCGGACAGGGCGCCGACCCGCGCTTCGGCGGGCGGGTAAAGTGCATTGATCAGCGACGATTTGCCGACGCCGGATTGCCCCACGAACACGCTGGTGTGGCGGGCCAGGTAGGTTGCCAGTTCGGCGATGCCCTTGCCGGTGTGCGCCGACACCCACAGCAGGTCGTAGCCAAGGTCGGCATAGGGCGTCAGCAGCGCGGTGAGCGCCGCCAGCTCAGCGACCTCCAGATCGGTTTTGTTGGCGATCAACAGCGCGCGGATGCCCTGGTTCTCCGCGGCGACCAGATAGCGGTCGATCAGGTTGGCGTGGGCGAGGGGCAGCGGCGCCACCACGATGGCGATGCGATCGATATTGGCCGCGACCGGGCGCAGGCGGCCATCGGCGTCGGGGCGGGCCAGCTCGCTGGTGCGCGGCGCGACCGCGGTGATCACGCCCTGGGTCGCGCCGGCGCGCCACACCACGCGATCGCCGGTGACCAGTGAGTTGAGGTTGGCGCGCAGGTGGCAGCGGACCGGGCGCGCCAGCAGATCCTGCGCCGGCACCACCTCCGCCGAACGGCCGTGGTGAACGGCGACCACGCCGGCCTGCTCGGGGCCAAGTTCGCCCGCGGCCACCAGCGTGGTGATGCGCGCGTCGCTTTTCACCGGGCGATTGGCGACCGGATGACTGGTTGAGGAATGCTGGGCGCTGGCGTTGCTGTGCGCCTGCTGGGCGCCGATGCGCCGACGTTGTTGCAGGCTGAGCTTGCGTTTGGTCATGGACTGGCAGAAGCCTTGGGTTCGCGGCTGAGCATATAGGATAATGCCGCGCGCAGACACCGGCGCCCGGCGCCGCGGAACGGCTCCGCCCCCCGATCAGGATTACCCATGAGTGCAGCCAGTAGCCCCGCGAGCAGTACTGCCGCCAGCGACCTCCATCTGATCTGGATCGATCTGGAAATGACCGGCCTCGATACCAGCGCTGACGCGATTATCGAGATTGCCACCGTGGTGACCGACGCCGAGTTGAACCTGTTGGCGGAAGGGCCAGTGATCGCTATTCACCAGAGCGCGGCACGGCTGGCCGCGATGGACGACTGGAACACCCGCCAGCACGGCCGCTCGGGCCTGGTCGAGCGCGTGCGCGCCAGCACCTTCAATGCGCGCGACGCCGAAATCGAAACCCTCAAGTTTCTGCAATCCTGGGTCGCGCCCGGCAAATCGCCGATGTGCGGCAATTCGATCTGCCAGGATCGCCGTTTTCTCGCCCGCCAAATGCCCGAACTGGAGCGCTATTTTCACTACCGCAATCTCGATGTGAGCACGGTCAAGGAATTGGCGCGGCGCTGGCGCCCCGAGTTGCTCAAAGGCTTTCAAAAAACGGCGAGCCATTTGGCGCAGGATGACATTTACGAATCCATCGCCGAGTTGCGCTATTACCGCGCGCATTTTTTTCGCGGTGACTGAAACCCGCGACCGACCTGGCTGGGACGCCTTGTTGGGCAACACGCGCCAACACCCTCCGGCAACGTCCGGACGACGATGCAGGAGACTGCCATGACGATAGATCCCATTCTGCCCGACGCGCGCATCGAGCACATGCTGGCCGCGGGCTGGTGGCGCGACGACACCTTGCTGGACTGCTTCGACGCCGCGCTGGCGGCGCGCCCGGACGCGCTCGCGGTGGTCGATTTTCGGGTTGAGACCGGCGCTAAAAACCACGTCAGTTACCGCGAGCTGGATCGGCGCGTCGCGCGCATTGGGCTGGCGCTCGCCGACCTCGGCGTGCAGAAGCACGACATCGTCTCCTTTCAACTTCCCAATTGGTGGGAGTTTGTCGCCGTTCATCTGGCGTGCCTGCGCATCGGCGCGGTCAGCAATCCGCTGATGCCGATCTTCCGCGAGCGCGAACTCGCGTTCATGGTCGATTTTGCCGAGTCGCGGGTCATGATCCTGCCCAAACTGTTCCGCAATTTTGACCACGAAGCCATGCTCGCCGGCATGCGCGAGCGTCTGCCCAGGCTGGAGCATGTATTCGTCGTGGGCGGCGACGGCGAGAACAGCTTCGAGCGCGCGCTGCTCGCCAATCCCGCGTTCGACGCCGCGCGCGCGGCGGCGCTGTTTGCGGCGCGGCGGCTGGCGCCGCGGGACGTCGTGCAGTTGATGTACACGTCCGGCACCACGGGCATGCCCAAGGGCGTCATGCATTGCTCGTACACGCTGTTGTACAACATTCGCGAGTTCATCGCGCGCACGCGCATGACCGGCGCCGACGTCGTGTTCATGGGCTCGCCGCTCGCGCATCAGACCGGCTTCATGTACGGCATGTGGCTGGCGCTGTTGCTGCAAACCCGGACAGTGCTGCTGGACCAGTGGCAGCCCGACACCGCCTGGCGGCTGCTGGCGGAGGAGGATGCCTCCTTCACCATCGGCGCGACGCCGTTCCTCGCCGATCTCACCGCCGCACCCCTGGCTGCGCAATACAACTCGCCGCGTTTTCGGCTGTTCGTGTGCGGTGGCGCGCCGATTCCGCGCGTGCTCGCGCAGACCGCCGCCGCGCAGTTGCAGATCGACGTGATGCCGATCTGGGGCATGACCGAGTGCGGCGCCATCACCTCCACCGAGCTCGACGACCCCCCGGAGCGGATCTTCGGCACCGACGGCGTGCCCTTTCCGGGCTGCCGGCTCGCCGTTCGCGATACCGATGGCAACCCGGTCGCGATCGGCCAGGAGGGCAAGCTCCACGAATACAGCCCCTCGACCTTCGTCGGCTACCTGAAGCGGCCGGACGCCTATGATGTCGATGCCGACGGCTATTTCGACACCGGCGATCTCGCGCGCATGGACGCCGATGGCTATATCCGCATCACCGGGCGCACCAAGGACATCATCATTCGCGGTGGCGAGAACGTCCCGGTGGTCGAAGTGGAGAACCTGTTGTACAAGCATCCGGCGACGGTCGATGTCGCCATCGTGGCGATGCCCGATCCCCGCCTGGGCGAGCTGGGCTGCTGTTTCGTCACGCTCACGGCTGGCGCCAGCTTCACCTTCGCCGATCTGCGCGCTTTTCTGGTCGAGAATCAGATCGCCAAGAACTACTGGCCGGAGCACCTCGAAATCATCGCCGAGATGCCGCGCACCGCGAGCGGCAAGATCCAGAAATTCCAGTTGCGCGAAATCGCGAAGACGCTGCGCCGGGGTTGACCTCCGCGCGCCCACTCGATCAGGACCACAGCATGACCATTCCCTGGCTGACCGCCGAAGAGCTATCCATCAAGGACACCGCCGAGCGCTTCGCCCGCGAACGCCTGCGCGAAGGCTATCTCGCCCGCTCGCTGGAACACCGCCTCGACCGCGGCCTGTTGCGCGAGATCGGCGCGCTCGGCCTGATCGCGCCGACGCTGGCCGAGGAGTACGGCGGCATCGGCGCCGGCGGCGTGGTCTCGGGCCTGATCTGCGAGGCGCTCTCCTACGCCGACATCAATCTGGCCTATGTGTGCATGACCTCGCCGCTGATCGGCGGCGTGATCCAGACCCATGGCGACGAGGAGATGAAGCAGCAGGTATTGCCCAAGGTCGCCGCCGGTGAACTGTTGCTCCAGCTCGGCCTGACCGAACCCAGGGGCGGCTCCGATGCCGCCAATCTGGCCGTGAGAGCCACCCGCAACGGCGACCGCTACGTCATCAGCGGCGAGAAAACCTCGATCACCTATGCGGCGCAGGCGGAGATGATGCTGCTGTTCGCGCGCTCCGAGGCCGACAAGCCCGGCGCCCGCGGCGTCACCGCGTTTCTGGTGCCCCTCAACCTGCCCGGAGTGAGCTGCACCAGCTTCGCCGATGTCGGCTCGCGCCCGGTCGGGCGCGGGCAGGTCTTCTTCGACAATGTCGAAATTCCGTTGAGCGCGCGCCTGGGCAACGAGGGCGAGGGTTTTACCAAGGTCATGGAGGGCTTTGACCTCAGCCGGGTGCTGATCGCGCTGCAATGCATCGGCGCCGCGCAGGCCTCGGTGGACGAAACCTGGCAGTACATCCAGCAGCGCGAGGCGTTCGGGCGACCGCTGGCGAAGTTTCAGGGCACCACCTTTCCGCTTGCCGAACACGACAGCAGGCTCGCCGCCGTGCGCGCGCTGTGCTACCAGACGCTGCTGCTGCGCGACAAGAATCTGCCTCACACCAAGGAGGCGGCGATGGTGAAATGGATGGGGCCGAAATGGGCCACCGACATCATCCAGAGCTGTGTGACCCTGCACGGCCACTACGGCTGGAACCACGATCTGCCGCTATTGCAGCGCATGATCGATGTGCTGGGTCTGCAGATCGGCGACGGCACCGCGCAGATCATGAAATCCGTCATCGCGCGCGAGACTATCGGCAATATCGGCGTGGCCTATAAATGAGGGGCAACCGCGACTGGACCGCTGGAGAACACTGCGCACGAGAACCTGTTCGACGTCCTCGCCCACCCGCGCCGAGACGGCGGGGTCAACCCCTGGTGGGCGGGTGGGTAGCGGTGGCGTACGCCGTTGCGAGCCATGCAAACGTCAAACGTCATGTGCCCGAGCAACCGGATCGACCTCGATTGCCCGCGACGTCGCGGCCGGCGCTGCCGCGCCCGATCCCGGTTCAGGTTTTGAGCCGATACCCGGTGCGGAACATCCAGCTCAGCACCAGCGCGCACGCCAGCAGGAACACCAGCGTCATGCCCAGGCTCGCGCCCACGCCGACATCGGCCCGGCCGTAGAAACTCCAGCGAAAACCGCTGATCAGATAGACCACCGGGTTGAACAGGGCCAGCTTCGCCCAGAATGGTGGCAGCATGTGGATGGAGTAGAAACTGCCGCCGAGAAAGGTCAATGGCGTCACGATCAGCATCGGCACCAACTGCAGTTTTTCGAAGTTGTCCGCCCAGATACCGATGATGAAACCGAGCAGGCTGAAGGTCACCGCAGTCAATACCAGAAACAGCACCATGAACAGCGGATGCGCAACCTGGAACGACACGAACAGCGTTGCCGTCGCCAGAATTAGCAGAGCCACGACGATCGACTTCGTCGCCGCCGCGCCGACGTAAGCCAGCGCCAGTTCGAACGGCGACAGCGGCGCCGACAGCGGCTCGTAAATGGTGCCGGTGAAGCGCGGAAAATAAATGCCGAAAGACGCGTTCGCGATGCTCTCCGTGAGCAGCATCAGCATCACCAGGCCCGGCACGATAAAAGCGCCATAGCTGATGCCGTCGATCTCGGTGATGCGCGCGCCGATGGCGGCGCCAAACACGATGAAATACAGCGACGTCGACAGCACCGGCGAGACGATGCTCTGCACCAGCGTGCGCCACGCCCGCGCCATCTCGAACCCGTAGATCGCGCCCACTCCCCTCAGGTTCATAGCCGGTGGCCCTCGGTTCTGCTGGCGCCGATCAGGTTGACGAAAATGTCCTCCAGCGAACTCTGCTCCGTGTGCAAATCATGGCAGCGGATATTCGCCTCCGCCAGCCCGGCGAGCAGCGCGCCGACCCCAGGCCGGCCGCTGCGGCTGTCGTAGGTGTACACCAATTCCGCACCCGCGCCGGCCAGTTCCAGGCGATATTCCGCCAGTGCCGGCGGAATGCTCGCCAGCGGCTCGGTCAGGTGCAGCCGCAACTGCTTGCGGCCGAGCTTGCGCATCAACTCGGCTTTGTCCTCGACGAGCAGGATTTGGCCCTGGTTGATGATACCGACGCGATCCGCGATCTCCTCCGCCTCCTCGATGTAGTGCGTGGTCAGGATGATGGTGACGCCGGCTTCCCGCAGCCCGCGCACCAGCGTCCACATATCGCGGCGCAGCTCGACGTCCACGCCCGCGGTCGGCTCATCCAGAAACAGAATCGCCGGCTCGTGGGCGAGCGCCTTCGCGATCATCAGCCGGCGCTTCATGCCGCCGGAGAGAGTGAGAATGCGTTCGTTGCGCTTGTCCCACAGCGACAGGTCGCGCAGGAGCCGCTCGACCAATTGCGGATTGCGGGGCTTGCCGAACAGCACGCGGCTGAAACTGACGGTCGCGAGCACGGTCTCGAACGCATCCGTCGTGAGCTCCTGCGGCACCAGCCCGATCCTGGCCCGGGCGGCGCGGTAACTCTTCACGATGTCGTGGCCGTCGACCAGCACCCGACCGGTGGTCGGGCGCACCAGCCCGCAAACGATGCCGATCAGCGTGGTCTTGCCGGCACCGTTGGGCCCGAGCAGCGCGAAGATTTCACCGCGCCCGATGTCGAGGTTCACATTGCGCAGGGCGTGGAACCCGCCGGCGTAGATTTTCGACAAATTTGCGATGGCAATGACGGCGGGCATAGGGTATCCGGTGGCAGTGGTGAGTGGTCGGAGATTGGCACTGGTGCGCGCCAGGCGTTGTATCGCGGTCAGCATATCCACGCCCGCGGGAGCCATGGCAGCGAGAACGCGAAGGACCCCGCGCGCCCGAATTGCCGTTCGCTGGGCGGGCCGTCGCCCATCGCCACCGCGAACCCGCGGGCGGCGGGCGCACCGGCCGGCGCTTTGATTCCAGGTTGCGGATTCACCCTCGGCTTGACCGGCGCGTTTACTTGGGCCACGGCCAACTGACATCCAGCACACGAACGAAGATGCGCTGTCGCTCCACCGGATCGAGTTGCGCTTCCAGGCGGGACCGCAATTCTTCGGGTGAGCGGGGTTTCTTGCCGCCGTCGGTTGCGCCTGGCATACCTTTGCCGCCGAACCAAAGCACGAGATAAATGCCATGTCCATTGGCGCGGGGAGCGATGCTGTATTGCCCGATAAGCTGCGCGCGTAGTGCGCTCCACAATGACCGGTTGTTATCACGCTTGATTTCGACGGGCAGTTCAAAATCGGTTCGATAGGACAACCGGAAATCGGCGCGCTTGTCGTTCGCGTAGTCGCCCTCGGGTTGGCAGTCTATGCCGAGCGGGTCGAGGCGTGCGCGCAGCCGCGTCAGCAACGGGTCACGACACAGATTTTCTTCGCGCGGGCCGACGGGTTTTTTGTTCTCGACGTTCCAGAACGCACTGATGCCGTCATCGTTGTCCTGGCGGATTGCCATTGCAATGTCGTCCAGATGATCGAGCGCGAGTGCGGCGAGGTCTGCGCTGCTCGTCGGTGCCTGGTTGGCAAGCACCTGGGCCACTTCACGGGGTGGCAGAAAGCGGAATTCACGCTCGCGCTGCCGCTGTATAAGTTCGTGGCGCGCGGCTTCCAGCGAGTGCTTCAGCTTGTGCAGTGTGGTTAGTCCAAGCAGGCGGTCGAATTCCTGTTTTGACCCGGTGGTTGCCACGGTACTCAGGCGGTTGATTAAAGCGCGAATCAGGTCGCCGCGCCGCATGGCATCATCGACAAAATGGACACCTCTCGGCGGCTCGATTGCCGCGTGTGGTGCAAGACGTTCAATCAACTGGCCTATGGTGTTGACGGACAGTCGGTAGTCTTCGCTCATCCCACCATAGCGATCACCCAGAAACCCGGATAGATAGTTGGCGCGCGCCTCGGATTTGCCGATATGGTGCCAGAGCGCGGCTTCGTATTGTGCGGGATCGACCAGCATGGCGGTGGCGAGCCAATAGACCCTCTGCGCCATATCCATGCCTTTCATGGACAGCTTTTTATCGATCAGAGCGGGAAGCTGTTCGGGTGTGTAGCGCAGCGCGGCCTTGAGCAAGTCGTTCAGATGATGCAGTTGCTTGGAGCGTGCCCTGACCGGAAAGGTCTCCAGCACGCGCGGCGCGACCAGGGTGGCAAGATCGCGGTACTGCGCATCGTGCACCAGCGGATAGATGCTATCGACACGGTCTTCGCCCGCTTTCATGGTTGCGCTGGCGTAGCAGCTGAGGACCTCAGCCACCAGTGCTGGACGTTGTCGCACCAGATGAAAAAACCACTCAGGTGTATTGCCGGTGCCATCAGTCAGTCGAAACGCCAGCATGCGACGCAGGGTTTCCGGTGGCAGGTTGTCGATTTCCGCCCCGCCGTCGCGCCAACGCAATTCCATACCGATGAGGCAGGGGCGGCAAATGACGTGCTGCTTTTGTTTGAGAACGAGGTCGACAATTTCCTGCACTGTCGGCAGATCGCCCCGTTCCGGGCAACGGCGGAACCCGGTTTCGGCTATCTCCAATATCGCCTTCCCGTCTTCGCAATAGTTTTCGAAGCGTTCTCCGGGAGTTGGTCCGCGGACATCGTCATACAGACCCATCCATACGCCGGCGAGCTGGTGGGTCAGATCGACACGGGCGGTGCCGGATCGGATTTGTGGCAAATGAGGTTGCAGGGCGATGCGGCGCTGCCGTCTGGCGTCACCCCTTTCCCGCTCGCGAGTGTCTCGGGTCGCTGCTTCCTCCCGACGCCATTCGGGTATCTCGCACAGAAGCAACGATTCGAGCCAGTGTCGCCGTTGTGGATGTGCGGCTGCCCATTCTTCCAGCAGTTCGAGCGAAAGACCGGTAGCACCGCGCTGGTCTATCAACGCATTAACCGCCTCGGTCAAATGTAACCGCGCGAGCTCGTCATCTGCTGTGGTGTTGATCTCACCCAGATGCCACAGGCCGATGTCCTCCGGTGGGGACGCCTTGTGCAAACGGTCTTGCTGCCGATATACGCAGACCCGTTTGTCGCTGCCTTCACACTGGCTATAACACAGTGCGAGCACACCCTTGTAGCGCACGGGACGGGCACTGATCCATCGCGAGATGGCTTCGTCGGCTGTCTTTTCGCGCGAGATTCCACCATATTTGTCGGCGCCGATTCCCAGCCAAGAGAACAAGCGTGCGTCGGATATCGTGTCGCCATGAATCAGGATTCCGCGCCGCAACAGCTCATCCATCCACTCATATCGGAAATGTCCATCGTCGGCACGGCGATGAGTTTCAGTACGACCGACGAGCCCGTCCAACAAGACCGGCAGATGGTCATCGGAAGTTTGCTGAGGCAGATGATGTGACCAGAACCATAAAAAGTTGCCGACCAAGTGGCTTTCCTTCGGCGGATGGAGATAAGAAAGCAGCGCTCCGGCGTCAAGATATTTTGGATAGAGAAACTCAAGAAGGATGCCAGATAATTCATCCTCTTCGTCGACTACTTGCCCTGCGGCGATGTCGTCGAGCAATGCCAAAGCGGTTGGCGCAGCCGCATGTCTAATCCATACCATGAGCGCTTTTTCTCTGATGGCTGGCTCGCGGCTTGGGTCACGAACCATCTCTTCTAAAATTGGAGTGAGCGCCTCTTGCGCGTCTCCCTCGGCCGGAATATCGAGCACGCAGTGGACAAAGGCTTGGCTGGCTTCGTCGCGCCCGGGGGCTTGCAGGGCGGCCACGAAGTCATCGTTCAGCTCCGGAGCGGCCAGCGCACCAAAGGAATGTGCGCTTCTGGCGTCCCGGAGAAATCCGGGATAAAGCTCGGCCTCGCGACGCAAGCCCGCAAGCAGATTGCGTTTGTCCGGTATCGACATTGGTTTGACATCGCCATAGATGACCACCGTCAGCGGGTCGGCCTCGATCAGACGGGGGCGGGTCTTCTGGCTGCGCAGCGCGAGCCAGGCATAGAGTCCGCGCAAGCCGGCGACGGTGCGACCATCCTGCCCCAGCAGCAGATTCAGTACACGCCTCAGTGGCAGACCGGCGTTGTCGATTTGTCGTGCCAACCAGCGCGCGGCAAGGTATTCCGCCACGCTGCGGTGAACGGGTACGACGCGCTCTTCACCATCCGGGCGGAACAGTCTTGTGCCCACGGCCTGCGCCGCTGACTCCAGATCGGGAGGCGCAGAGTAATTCAGATAAGCGAAGTGCGGGCTGGCGCGGGCAGGATCCAGCGCGATACCGGTTTGGTCGGACAGGAGCAGCACTGTACAGAGCTGAGCTGCGGCATCGAGGATGTGTTCGATTGAGCGGGTTTGATGACGTTTTTTGTCGCGATGTCGCTTGTTGGTTTCCTTCGCAAGTTCTTCGCAAGCGAGGCAATAGGTTTCGTCGCGTGTGGTTGGCCATTGGTTGCCCCGAACCGCCGCGGCCAGCAGACCGAGCGTTTGCGGGTTGTCGAGCAGGCCGGCGACGCCAAGCCGTGTGGCTTTTTCGACAAAGGCATCCGGATCCGTGATGCCATGGTTGGCGCGCAGCAGGGTACTGATGTCGTCGAGGCACAGCGGTTCGAGCTGCAACACCACGATCTGGCTGTCAGTTGAAGCTGTCTTCAGATCGTCGGCGTCCGACGCGCCATACCAGTCGGCGGCGCGGCAGGCGATACGAAACCGCGGTTTACCCAGGCGCTTAAGCTGTTTGCGAATTAGCTGAATGGCGCTGTCGTTCCCTGCGCTGCCCCGGATTTCGTCCAGGCCATCGAGAAACAAAGTCTTGCCATGCCAGTCG
>CBDDRG010000229.1:0-3304 GCA_965232975.1 uncultured bacterium | reverse complement strand
CTCACCGACCCCGACTGGATCGCGATGGACCTGTTCTCGCAGGCCGAACACGACGAGGAGGCGCAGGCGATTCTGATCTGCCCGGACGCCGGGTTTCTCGCGCAGGTTGCCGCCAGCATGGCCAGATTGCTGCCGACGCTGGAAAGGGCGCCGATCATTCGCGCGGCCCTGGAGCGGCGCGGCGGTTTCATCCAGGTCGCGGATATCGCGGCGGCGATCGCCGTTGCCAACCGCATCGCGCCCGAACACCTGGAGCTGTCCGTGGCCGACCCCGAGCGCTGGCTGCCGCAGATTCGCCACGCCGGCGCCATCTTCCTCGGGCGCTACACGGCGGAGGCGGTCGGCGATTACTGCGCCGGCCCCAACCACGTGTTGCCGACCTCGACCACGGCGCGCTACGCGTCGCCGCTGGGCGTCTACGATTTCGTCAAACGCACATCGATCATCCAGTGCTCGCCGGCGGGAGCCGCCTTGCTGGGGCGAACTGCGTCGGTGTTGGCGCGGGGGGAGGCGCTGACCGCCCACGCTCGTGCGGCCGAATACCGTGTTGCTGCGTTCACTGCCGCGCCCCCCGGCTCGGCAATGCCGGGCGCACCCGTAGACGCCAAGGAGGTGGCGCCATGAGCAAGTACTGGAGCAGCTTCGTCCAGGATCTGGTGCCCTATGTGCCCGGCGAGCAGCCCAGGCTGCGGGATCAGGTCAAGCTCAACACCAATGAAAACCCCTACGGCCCTTCGCCCCGGGTGCTGGCGGCAATTCGCCAGGCGGCGTCGGACGACCTGCGGCTGTATCCCGAGCCGGGCGCGGATACCCTGAAAGCCGCCATCGCCGACTACTACGCCGTGCCCGTCGACCAGATCTTTGTCGGCAATGGCTCCGACGAAGTGCTGGCCCATGTGTTCAACGGCCTGCTGCGCCACGCCGCGCCGGTGCTGTTTCCCGATATCACCTACAGCTTTTACCCGGTCTATTGCCAGCTCTATGGCATCGGCTTTCGCGCCGTGCCGTTGCGGGATGATTTCAGCATCGGGCTGGATGATTACCCACCGGCAAACGGCGGGATCGTGCTGGCCAATCCAAACGCGCCGACCGGGTGCCTGCTCAGCCTCGCCGCCATTGAACGACTGCTGGAGCGCAATCGGGAATCGGTGGTCGTTATCGACGAGGCCTACATCGATTTCGGCGGCGCCAGCGCCATTCCGTTGGTGGCGCGCTATCCGCAGTTGCTCGTGGTGCAGACGCTGTCGAAATCCCGCGCGCTTGCGGGTCTGCGCATTGGCTTTGCGATTGGCCACCAGGATTTGATCGCCGGTTTGGAGCGCGTCAAGGACAGCTTCAACTCCTATCCCCTCGGCCGGCTGGCCATCCTCGGCGGCGCGGCGGCGTTTGCCGACGAGGCCTATTTTCAGCGCACCTGTGCCGATATCGTCCGCGACCGGGCGGAGTTGGTGGCGGCATTGACCGAGCTGGGCTTTGATATCCTGCCCTCGGCGGCGAACTTCCTGTTCGCCCGTCACGCCAGTTGCGCAGGTGCGGAGTTGGCGGCGCAGTTGCGCGCGCAAGGCATTATCGTGCGCCACTTCAACAAGCCGCGCATCAGCGACTTCGTGCGCATCACCGTTGGTCGACCCGCACAGCACGCGCTGCTGCTGGCCGCCGTGCGCGCCATCGTCACCTGACCATCAGTGGGGCTGCTGCGGGGATCGGCTCGCCTGTGGACGGACGCCGGCAACGGCGTTAATGGTCAATTTCTGTTCGTCGCGAATGATATCCAGGACTATGGCTGTGCCCGGTTTCATCTCGGCGATCAGATTCAGCTCGCGCGAGCCATCGCTGACTACCCGGCCATTGATGTGCGTGATCATGTCGCCGGGCTGCAGTCCGGTATCCTCAGCCGGACTGCCCAAATAGATGTCGGTAATGAGCAGCGCGGCCGGCGGATCAATCCCGAGGCGGGCGGCGATCTCGGGGGCGATCTGCTGCGTTTCCACGCCCAGCCAGCCGCGCACCACGCGGCCGTGGGCGATGATTTCGCGCAGGATTTTCACGGCGACATCAGCGGGGGTGGCGAAGCCGATACCCACCGAGGACTTCTCGTCGAGGATCGCCGAATTGATGCCGATCAGTTCGCCCTGGACATCGACCAGCGCGCCCCCGGAATTGCCCGGATTGATCGCAGCATCGGTCTGTAGAAAATTTTCATAGGTGTTGAGGCCAAGACCATAGCGACCGGTGGCGCTGATAATCCCTTGCGACACCGACTGACCCACGCCGAATGGATTGCCGATGGCGAGGGCAATATCTCCGACCTCGACCCGCCGCGGATTGCCGACGCTGATGGGCTGAAGGTTGTCGAGATCGATCTTGAGCACGGCCAGATCGGTGTCCGGGTCGGTGCCCACCACTTTGGCTTCTGCTTCGCGGCCGTCATTGAGGAGGGCGATGATCTCGTTTGCGCCGTCGATGACGTGGTTGTTGGTGAGGATGAAACCCTCGGCGTCCATCACCACGCCGGACCCCAGCGACGATTCCATGCGCTGTTGGCGCGGTGCATCGCTGTTGTCGAAGAAGTGCCGGAAAAAGGGATCGCCAAACAGCGGATGGCGTTTTTGGGGAAGGAGCTTGCGGGTGTAGATATTGACCACCGCCGGCGCGGCGCGGCGGACGGCAGTGGCATAGGATGCGGGGGCTCCCGCGGTAGTCGCTGCGACAGCGGCGCGGGTCGAATTGTCGGTCGCGGTGTTTCGGTTGGCGAGGTGGGGAGCCAGCGACACCGCCAGCGCTGCGGCGAGCAAGCCGGTCAGCGCTGGCCAACCGAGATAGGGAAGTAAGCGCACAACGGGAACCGGCGTATTCGAGGTGAGCGATGTTATCATCACGCCAAGCGAGATACGGGTTCTGAATCCCCTTCATGAACCCGTTTTTATTGCGCCTTGGCAGGGGCGTATCGAAACAATGTGTTGCGGAGAGTGTTTTGTGGACAGCGTTTCCCAGGCTCGGCGGCAGTTTTTTGCCGGGGTGAACAGATGTCTGGCAAGCACTTGGCGACGCAATCGCTTTTGCCTTGGATGAGCGAGAACGGCTGTGTGCCGAGAGGCGCCGATCGCTTGGCTGTCGGCATTGATCTTGCGTTTAGAATCTCGCCATTGCGCATCCTGGATGCTGGCGAGTTTATGTCAACCAATGATCTGAGGTGGCCCTGATGACTGGATTGGTACGACCCCATGGCAGTGATGTGCTGAAGCCGCTGCTCCTGGAAGGAGAGGCGCGAACTGCCGAACTGGCGCGCGCCGCGCAATTGCCG
>CBDDRG010000228.1:0-3326 GCA_965232975.1 uncultured bacterium | reverse complement strand
CGCGGCTACAACATCGACACCCTGACGGTGGCGCCGACCGACGACAAAACCCTGTCGCGGCTGACCCTGACCACGCTCGGCGACGATATCGTCATCGAGCAGATCACCAAGCAGCTCAACAAGTTGATCGATGTGGTCAAGGTCATCGATCTCACCGAGGGCGCGCACATCGAGCGCGAACTGATGCTGTTGAAAGTGAAGGCCAGCGGCGCCCAGCGCGAGGAGATCAAGCGCACGGCGGACATCTTTCGCGGCCAGATTGTCGATGTCGGCCCCGCCAGCTTCGTGGTCCAGCTCAGTGGCGACAGTGCTAAACTCGACGCCTTCATTCAGGCGCTGGGCGAGGTCGCCATTCTCGAAGTGGTGCGCACCGGTATCTCGGGCATTGCCCGCGGCGAGAAGGCGCTCCGCCTCTGAGCAACTCGCTTTATTCGACCCGATCAATCCCCGCAGCCACTCAACCCTGTCCAGCTAACGCCGGTACATCCAACACAGGTACATGACCATGCAAGTTTATTACGACAAAGATTGCGACCCATCCATCATCCGCGCCAAAAAGGTCGCCGTCATTGGCTACGGCTCCCAGGGTCACGCCCACGCGTTGAACCTGCACGATTCCGGTGTCGCCAATGTGGTCGTAGGGCTGCGCAAGGGCTCGGCGACCTGGAAGAAAGCCGAGGGTGCCGGCGTCAAGGTCGCTGAAGTTCAGGACGCAGTGAAGGGCGCCGATGTGGTCATGGTTCTGGCGCCGGACGAGCATCAAAAGGCGCTCTACTACGGCCAGATCGAACCCAATCTGAAGGAGGGCGCGGCGCTCGCGTTCGCGCACGGCCTCAACATCCACTTCCAGTTGATCGAGCCGCGCCAGGATCTCGACGTCATCATGATCGCGCCCAAGGGCCCCGGCCACACCGTGCGCAGCACCTATCAGGAGGGCGGCGGCGTGCCTTCTCTGGTCGCGATCTACCAGAATGCCTCCGGGCTTGCGCGGGACATCGCGCTGTCCTATGCCTCGGCCATCGGCGCCGGCCGCTCCGGCATCATCGAGACCAACTTCCGCGAGGAGACCGAGACCGACCTGTTCGGCGAGCAGGCGGTGCTCTGCGGCGGCGCCACCGCGCTGGTGCAGGCCGGTTTCGAGGTGCTGGTCGAGGCCGGCTATGCGCCCGAAATGGCCTATTTCGAATGTCTGCACGAACTCAAGCTGATCGTCGATCTGATGTACCAGGGCGGCATCGCGGACATGCGCTATTCCATCTCGAACACCGCCGAATACGGCGACTACGCCAGCGGCCCGCGCGTGATCACCGACGAAACCAAGAGCGAGATGCGGCGCATTCTTGCCGACATCCAGAGCGGCAAGTTCGCGCGCGAGTTCATCCTCGACAACCAGGCCGGCAACCCGGTGCTGAAAGCCCGGCGGCGCCAGTTCCAGGACCATCCGATCGAAGCCGTCGGCACCCGGCTGCGCGCGATGATGCCGTGGATCGCCAAGAACAAGCTGATCGACAAGAGCCGCAACTAGTGCTGGCACCAGCAGCCCCTCGGACTATCCGCAGTGCAGTAAGGCTGCCTTAACTCCGACCGGCTCCCGGGCTTGCAATGCCGCCCCGACCGAGCCCTCAACCGACATGCCCGGAGTTCCCATGACAGAGCAGCAGCCACCGTCCCACCCCCAGGAGGCTGCTGCGGCCGGCGAACCCGCGCCGGTTGAGACGCCGGATGCTGTCGATGGGGAGGATCCACCCCACCTCGCGCCGCGCCGTCGCCGCGGCATCTATCTACTCCCCAACCTGTTGACCACCGGCGCGATGTTTGGCGGTTTCTACGCCATCCTGTCCGGCATGAACGGCAAGTTCGAGCACGCGGCAGTCGCGATCTTTGTCGCCATGCTGTTCGATGGCCTGGACGGCCGGGTCGCGCGCCTGACCAACACCGAGAGCGCCTTCGGCGTGCAGTACGACAGCCTGTCCGACATGGTGTCGTTTGGCGTGGCGCCGGCGGTGGTCGCGTTCAGTTGGATGCTGTCCACGCTGGGCAAGCTGGGTTGGGCCGCGGCTTTCGTCTATGCCTCCTGCGCCGCGCTGCGCCTCGCGCGCTTCAACACCCAGGTCAATATCGTCGATAGCCGCTATTTCATCGGCCTGGCGAGCCCGTCGGCGGCGGGGCTGGTAGCGGGCATGGTGTGGGCGGGTGCCGGTGCCGAGCCCACGCCGCTGCTGGCTTATGTTGCCGCTATCGCCACCGCCACGGCAGGCCTGCTGATGGTCGCCAACATGCGCTACTACAGCATGAAGGGGCTCAACTTCACCGGCCGGGTGCCCTTCGCCAACCTGCTTGCCGCCGCGATGTTTCTGGTCGTGGTGAGCGTCAACCCGCCGTGGGTCTTGCTGACGCTGGCTGTGGTCTATGCCGCCTCGGCGCCTGTGCTCTGGGCGTGGAAAAAATTCACGCGGACTGCGTCGTAACCGCATCGGGTTGGCAGCCGCTCAGGTATGGGCTTGAGCAGGGACATCCGCCGGGAAGCTACTGGAATACAAGGCGGTCCCGCGCGACAGGATGGTTGTCGTAGCTGACCCGATCGCTGGTATCCCGGCAGCAAGTCCCGTTCGAGCGGTGGCCACAAACGCGAAACCTCGTCGTTTGCGGTGCGCGAGCGGGTTTGTCCTGCTGGTGGCTCGGTTCACGATTGCGACGTGAACGCCGCGATCAACCTGAAGAATATGGCCGTGAGTTCCGGTATCAGCCTGTGGAGAGGAAGACTCTGGCGTTGCGCTGTCCGGCACCGTGAAAACGGCCTCCGCGACGCAGGACTCCAGCACCAAACTACCTATGGCTAGCTTTGGTTAAGTCTGGGGTTAAGTCTGGGGCAGCGGCCGGCGTGATCCGGTTGCTGGCCTTAGAGCTCCGCACGAACTTGACCTGAAGCTCGCAGCCGACTGCTGCCGCGTACCGCTTGAGCGTAGCAATGGATGGTGAATGCTTGCCGCTGCCCAAAGCTGACTCTAGCCGCGTGACAGCGGGAGCCTGGGTGCCCATGCGCGCTGCCACATCTGCCTGGCTTAACCCCGCCTTGGTGCGGGCTCCAAGCATCTGCCGCAGGAGCTCAAACTCCGGCCCAAGAGCCTCATACTCGGCTTGCACGCCAGACCGGCGCAGCGCCGCTTTCTTCAGATCAGGGTGTTTCACGGTTTCTTTACCTCCGCCAGCCGCTCTCTGGCCAGCTTCAATTCCTTGGGGGGTGTCTTCTCCGACTTTTTGATGAACCCGTGGAGCATGACGATTCGCTGCCCGATGAGCGTGCAGTAAAACACCCGAGCAATCCC
>CBDDRG010000227.1:0-9566 GCA_965232975.1 uncultured bacterium | reverse complement strand
CGATTCCGGCGACGGAGGCGCTGTCGCTGTATAGCCAGGGCGACTTCACCGACCTGTGCCGCGGCCCCCATGTGCCCAGCACCGGCCGCCTGAAGGCGTTCAAGTTGACCAAGGTGGCGGGCGCGTACTGGCGGGGCGATGTCAACAACGCCCAGTTGCAGCGGATCTACGGCACCGCCTGGGCCAACCCCAAGGATTTGCAGGCGCATTTGCGGCGCATCGAGGAGGCCGAGCGGCGCGACCACCGCAAGCTGGGCCGCAAGCTGGATTTCTTCCATCTGCAGGAGGAGGCGCCGGGCACGGTGTTCTGGCACCCGCGCGGCTGGGCGGTGTACACCGCCATCGAGCAGTACATGCGCGCGCGCCAGGCGGCCGCTGGGTATCAGGAGATCCGCACGCCCCAGGTGGTCGATTTCAGCCTGTGGCAGCGCTCCGGGCACGCGGACAAATTCGCCGACAACATGTTTGCGCTGAACATCGACGAGCGCCTTTATGCGCTCAAGCCGATGAATTGTCCCTGCCATGTCCAGGTGTTCAACCAGGGGCTGAAAAGCTATCGGGATCTGCCGCTGCGCCTGGCCGAATTCGGATCGTGTCACCGCAACGAGCCCTCGGGCGCGCTGCACGGCATCATGCGGGTGCGCGGCTTCACCCAGGATGACGCGCATATTTTCTGCACCGAGCAGCAGATTCAGGGCGAGGTGACCCGGTTCATCGATTTTCTGCACGACATCTACGCCGATTTCGGTTTCGACGAAGTCATCTATCGGTTGTCCACCCGGCCCGCGCAGCGGGTGGGCGACGACGCGGTCTGGGACAAGGCCGAAAAGGCACTGGCCGATGCCCTCGACAGCCGCGCGCTGCCCTGGGAACTGCTGCCGGGCGAAGGCGCGTTTTACGGCCCCAAGATCGAATTCTCGCTGCGGGACTGTATCGGCCGGGTGTGGCAGTTGGGCACCGTGCAGGTCGATTTCTCGATGCCGGGACGCCTCGACGCCCAGTATGTCGCCGACGACGGCGCGCGCCGCGCGCCGGTGATGCTGCACCGGGCGGTGCTCGGCTCCTTCGAGCGCTTCATCGGCATTCTCATTGAGCACTACGAAGGTGCTTTCCCGGCCTGGCTGGCGCCGGTGCAGGCGGTGGTGCTGAATATCACCGACAGTCAGGCCGAGTACGCTGACGAGGTCCTGGAATCCTTGAAAAACAAGGGGTTTCGCGCCATAAACGACTTGAGAAACGAAAAGATCGGCTTTAAAATCCGCGCCCACACCATGCAGAAGATTCCCTACCTGCTGGTGGTCGGCGAGCGCGAGGTCGCGACTGGAACCCTGGCCGTTCGCACGCGGGAGGGCGGCGATCTGGGTGCCATGACGATCGAGTCATTTGCCGGGCACCTCGCTGAAGAGGTGCTGCGGCGCGGGCGCTCAAGCCCAAAAAACAACTAGTTCGGGGGTGCTGTTATTAAAAAAGACTATACCAAGGGGCAGGGCAAGCGCTCCCGGCTCAACGACGAGATCGATGCTCCGCAAGTGCGCTTGATCGGAGCGGAGGGAGAGCAAATGGGCATCGTCGCCGGCGCCGAAGCGCTGCGGTTGGCGGATGCCGCAGGGCTGGATCTGGTCGAGATCGCGCCGGAAGCCGAGCCGCCCGTGTGCAAGATCATGGATTACGGCAAGCAGATTTTCGAAACCAAAAAGCAGCTTGCCGTGCAGCGCAAGAAGCAGAAGCAGACCCAGGTCAAGGAGATGAAATTTCGCCCCGGCACCGACGAGGGCGATTATCAGATCAAGCTGCGCAATATCGTCCGCTTTCTCGAAAACGGCGACAAGGCCAAGGTGACCCTGAGGTTTCGGGGGCGCGAGCTGGCGCACCAGGAAATCGGCATGGAAGTGTTGAAACGTATCGAAAAAGACCTCGAAGAATTGGGTGGCGTGGAGCAATTTCCGAAGATGGAAGGTCGCCAGTTGACCATGGTCATCGCCCCCAGAAGCAGGAAGAAAAAATAGTGCTCGACCGCGCGCGGCCTTTTGGCAGGCCGGCCGGTAGCCTTCTTCCTTATCATCCCAGCAGTTAGCAACCGTGGAGTAGACCAATGCCAAAGATGAAGTGCCATAGCGGGGCCGCCAAGCGGTTCAAGAAAACCGCCACCAGTTACAAGCACCGGCGCGCGTTCAAAAGCCATATCCTCACCAAGATGACCACCAAGCGGAAGCGGCACCTGCGCGGGACGAAGTTGATGAATCCGTCCGACAAGCCGTTGATCGACCGCCTGTTGCGTCGTTGACATCAGCGAGAGGAGAAACCTATGGCGCGCGTCAAACGTGGTGTGACCGCACACCGCCGTCACCAGAAAGTACTGAAACAGGCGAAGGGCTACTACGGCGCCCGCAGCCGCGTGTATCGGGTCGCCGTGCAGGCGGTCACCAAGGCCGGGCAGTACGCCTATCGGGATCGCCGGGTCAAGAAGCGGACTTTCCGCGCACTGTGGATCGCGCGCATCAACGCCCAGTCCCGGGCTGAGGGGATGACCTACAGCCAACTGATCGCCGGGTTGAAGAAAGCCGGTATCGAGCTCGATCGGCGCGTGTTGGCGGATCTGGCGGTGCACGATAAGGCCGCCTTCGGCCAGATCGTCAGCCAGGCAAAAACCGCCCTGGGCTGAGCTCCGGCCCGCCGCGTGGGCGACAGCGCGGCGCGATCGAACAGGGAACGGGCAAGCGCCTTTTCCCTGTTTCCATTTCCGGCCCGGGGTCCGGACAGGTACTGTGCGCCGGCCCCGTTGAAGGACTGTTCATGGAAAATCTCGACACTCTGGTGGCGGCCGCCGAACGCGCACTTGCCGACGCCACTGCCATCGCCGAACTGGAACGGGTGCGGGTGGAGTATCTGGGCAAAAAGGGCAGCCTTACGGCGGTGCTGAAGACCCTCGCCGCGCTGCCGCCGGCGCAGCGGCCGCAGGCCGGCGAGACCATCAACCGGGCCAAGGCGAGGATCGAGGCGGCCCTGGCCGCGCGCCGCCAGGTGTTGGAGGACGCCGCCATGCGCGCCCGTCTGGCCGCGGAGCGCATCGACGTCACGCTGCCTGGACGCGGCCCGGAGCAGGGGGGGCTGCACCCGATCACGCGCACGCTGGAGCGCATCGAGGGCTTTTTTACCCGGGTCGGTTATCGGGTCGCCGAGGGCCCGGAAATCGAGGACGACTACCACAATTTTGCAGCGCTCAATATCCCGGCCCACCATCCGGCGCGGGCGATGCACGACACTTTTTACATCGACGCGAGCCGGGTGCTGCGCACCCATACCTCCCCGGTGCAGATTCGCACCATGGAACAGCAACGGCCGCCGATCCGCATCATCTGCCCCGGCCGCGTGTACCGCTGTGATTCCGATCTGACCCACACGCCGATGTTTCATCAGGTCGAGGGGCTGGTGGTCGACCGCGACGTCAGCTTTGCCGATCTCAAGGGCACCGTCGATCAGTTTCTGAAGGCGTTCTTCGAGGCCGATCTGCCGGTGCGCTTGCGGCCGTCCTACTTTCCGTTCACCGAGCCCTCGGCGGAAGTGGACATCCAGTGCAGCAATTGCCGGGGTGCGGGCTGTCGCATCTGCAAACAGACTGGTTGGCTGGAGGTGATGGGCTGCGGCATGGTGCATCCCGAGGTGTTTGGCCACTGCGGCATCGACGCCGACGTCTACACGGGTTTCGCTTTCGGGATGGGGGTCGAGCGGTTGGCGATGCTGCGCTATGGCGTCAATGACTTGCGGCTGTTTTTTGAGAATGATCTGCGCTTCCTGAAACAATTTTAGCGGCGAAAAAGCCACCGGTTGAATCCACTGTGACGAATCCACTACGACGAATCCACTACGACGAATCGACTATGGCATTGATCGATCGATATTTGGCGCGATGAAAGTCAGCGAATCCTGGTTGCGGGAACACGTCCGGCTCGACCTGACCACCGAGGCGCTGGTGGCCAAGTTGACCATGGCCGGTCTCGAGGTCGATGGGGTCGAGCACCTCGCGCCCGCTTTCAGCGGCGTCGTGGTCGGCGAAATCCGGGCTGTGCATCCGCACCCCGACGCCGCTCAGCTGCGCCTGTGCGAGGTCGCGACCGACGCTCGCCCCCCGGTTCAGGTGGTGTGCGGCGCGGCCAACGCCCGCGCCGGTCTCCGCGTCGCGTTCGCGCCCGTCGGAGCGACGCTCGGTGAGCGCGCGATCGGGCTCGCCACGCTGCGCGGACAGGAGTCGGCCGGCATGTTGTGTTCGGCGCTCGAACTGGGCATCTCGGACGCTGGCGAGGGTTTGCTGGAATTGCCCGCCGATGCGCCGCTGGGCGGGAGTCTGAGCGAATTTCTGCGCCTCGACGACCAGATCATCGAGATCGATTTAACGCCCAATCGGGGCGACTGCCTGAGCGTCCGGGGCCTGGCCCGCGAAATTGGTGCCATTATCGGCAGTGCGACCGGCAGCGCGACCGGCAGTGCGGTCAGTCCGGTTGCGGACCCGGTCGCGGCGATGAGCGGGGCCACCCTCGCCGTCGAGGTATCGGCACCCCAGGCTTGTCCCCGGTACTGCGGGCGGGTAGTGCGCAACATCGACGCCAGCAGGCCGACGCCGCTGTGGCTCCAGGTGCGCTTGCGGCGCGCCGGAATCCGCTCGATCAATGCGGTGGTGGATGTCACCAACTATGTGATGCTCGAGCTGGGGCAACCCCTGCACGCCTTCGATCTCGACCGGCTGGCGGGGGGCATTCAGGTGCGTTGCGCGCGCGCTGGCGAGCGCCTGGTGACGCTCGATGGCAATGACGTCGAGCTGAAGGCGGATACCCTGGTAATCGCCGACCAGCAGCAGCCGCTGGCCATGGCCGGGATCATCGGCGGCGCGGCCAGCGGCGTGGTGGCGGCCACCCGGCACCTGTTCATCGAAAGCGCCCATTTCGCGCCGTTGGCGGTCGCCGGGCGCGCCCGCGCGTACGGGCTGCATACCGAGTCCTCGCACCGCTTCGAGCGCGGCGTGGATCCGGCCCTGGCCCGGATCGCCATCGAGCGCGCCACGGCATTGCTGCTGGCGCTGGTCGGTGGCGAGCCGGGCCCGGTGGTGTGTACCGAGGATCTGTCCGCCGTGCCCGGCCTGCGCGCCATTCGGTTGCGCCGCCAGCGGCTGCGCCAACAATTGGCGCTCGAACTGGCGGATGACCTGGTCGAGGACATCCTCGGTCGCCTCGGCGTCGAGATCATCGCGCGGGACGGCGCCGGCTGGTCCTGCCTTGCCCCGAGCTGGCGCTTTGATCTGCGCATCGAGGTCGATCTGATCGAGGAGCTGGCCAGGGTCTACGGCTACGATCGCCTGCCCACCGCCACGCTGGCGCTGCCGCTGGACATCACCCCGGCCAGCGAGCGGCAGACACCCGTCGCCGAGGTGCGCCGCGTGCTCACCGCGCGCGGCTACCAGGAGGCGATCACCTACAGCTTTGTCGATCCCGAATTGCAGCGGCGGCTGGACCCCGACCAGGTGCCGACCCCAGTGCTCAATCCGATCAGCAGCGACCTGGCGGTGATGCGCACCAGCCTGTGGCCGGGCCTGCTGGCGGCGCTGCAGCACAACCTCAACCGCCAGCAGACCCGGATCCGCCTGTTCGAGACCGGGTTGCGCTTTGTGGTGCGCGCGGGTGAGCTGATGCAGGAGCCGATGGTGGCCGGCCTGATCAGCGGCCCGCGCCACGCGGAATCCTGGGCGGCCCCCCGTCAGCCGGTCGACTTTTACGACATCAAGGGTGATGTCGAGGCGCTGTGTGGGTTGGCGCGGGTGACCGGGCCGGTGCGCTTCGCGCCCGCGGCACGGTCGGGACTGCATCCGGGGCAAACTGCGGAGGTTATTGTTGGCGAATCGCCGTCAATGGGTTCTAAATCAATAGGGAGTGTCGGCAAGTTGCATCCGTCGATCGGGCTTGAACTTGGTTTGGCCCAGGATGTCTTTCTGTTCGAACTGAGCTTGGCGGGCCTGCTCTGCGGTACGCTGCCGCAGTTTGCCGAGCTCAGCCGGTTTCCCGCCGTGCGCCGGGATCTCGCCGTGGTGGTGGATCAAGCGACGCCGGTGGAAGACTTGTCGCGGGTGGTGCGGGCAAGTGCTGGCGAGACGCTGTCGGAGCTTATAATCTTTGACGTGTATGATGGTAAAGGTATTGAAAACAAAAAGAAAAGTATTGGTTTGGGGTTGACCTTTCAACACCGATCGCGCACCCTTGGCGACGCTGAGATAGGGGCATCGCTGGGCGCGGTGACGCGCGCGCTGAGAACCCAACTCGCCGCTGATTTGAGGGATGGCGATTTCGAGGCACGGCAAGTTTGAGGAACGGCAATTTTGGGGAACGGCGATTTTGAGGAACGGCAATGACTGCGCTGACCAAGGCTGATATCGCGGACATGCTGCACGGGGAGCTGGGCCTCAGCAAACGCGAGGTCAAGGAAGTGGTGGATCTGTTTTTCGAGGAGATACGGCTCGCCCTGGAGTCGAATGAACAGGTCAAGATTTCCGGATTTGGCAATTTCGACCTGCGCGACAAGAACTCCCGGCCGGGCAGGAACCCCAAAACCGGCGAGGAGATCCCGATCACGGCGCGCCGCGTGGTGACGTTCAAGCCAGGTCAGAAGCTGAAAGTACGGGTGGAAAACTATGCTGGAACCGAGCAATAACGATGAGCTGCCGCCGCTTCCCGGCAAGCGCTACTTTGCGATAGGCGAGGTCAGCGAACTGTGCGCGGTGAAGCCACATGTGCTGCGCTACTGGGAGCAGGAGTTCCCCCAGCTCAACCCGGTCAAGCGGCGCGGCAATCGGCGTTATTACCAGCGTCAGGACGTGCTGTTGATCCGCCAGATTCGCTCCCTGCTCTATGAACAGGGTTTCACCATCAGCGGCGCGCGCCAGCGCCTGGAAGGCGACAGCGGCAGGGAGGAGGCGACCCAGGTGCGCCAGATGATCAGTCAGACCATCAGTGAATTGACCGCGGTACTGGCGGTGCTGAAAGCCTGAGCCGCCGTGGCCCCGATCCCCGCGCCAGTCTGCTAGACTAGATCCCTGACCAAATCACTCGGGTATAGCACGATGGCCACTATCGAAATCACCGACTCCGCCCAGGAGTACCTGCGCGGGCTGCTGGCCAAGCAGGAATGCGACGGCATCGGCGTGCGTCTGTTCATCACCGATCCGGGCACCCCCAAGGCCGAGACCTGCATTGCCTACTGCCGGCCGGGCGAAGAGCAGGACGACGATGTCATTCTCGAACTCCAGGGTTTTCGCGGGTTCCTCGAAAAGCGCAGCATCCCCTTCCTCGAAGACGCCAGGGTGGACTACGCGGCGGATCGCCTGGGCGGCCAACTGAGTATCCGCGCCCCCAACTCGCGCACGCCGAAGGTAGGCGCCGACAGCTCCATCGAAGACCGCATCAATTACATTTTGCACAGCGAGGTCAACCCGGGCCTAGCCGCCCACGGCGGCAAGGTCAGCCTTGAAGATATCGACGACGGTGTCGCTGTGCTCCAGTTTGGCGGCGGCTGCCAGGGTTGCGGCATGGTGGATGTCACGCTGAAGGAGGGCGTGCAGCGGACGTTGATGGAGCGGGTTCCGGAGCTGAAAGGCGTGCGCGACATCACCGACCACACCGACCGCAGCGCGGCCTTTTACAAGTAGCTGATACAGGTAGCTGGCGGGCAGCGCCGGCGCTGCTTTAATCGCCAAGTTCACCCCACACGCAAACGCCCGGGTTTTCAGACCCGGGCGTTTGTTTTTGACCGCCGCCAACCCACCTCGGCTGCGCGGTTACACCGGCAGGTTGTAACACTCGACGACATTGTCGTGCAGGATCCAGTTTTTCTCCTGCTCATTCATGTCCTTGGTGTGCTCGGCGAGAATGCCTTGCGACCAGGGCCAGGTGGAGTCGCTGTGGGGGAAGTCGTTGGCCCACATCAGTCGCCGCGGGTTCATTTCGCTGCGGTGCTTGAACGCCGTCCAGTCGTCCTGAAAAGTCAGATAAATATTGCTGAGGAAGTACTCGCTTGGCATTTTTTCCAGGGGCGGGCACTTCATCCAGTAGCGATGGCGGTCGTAGGCGTGATCCATGCGATAGACGAAATGTGGCACCCAGCCGGCGTCGGCCTCGGCGCAGACCACCTTCAGCTTGGGGTGTCGCTCGAAGACGCCGCCGAACACGAAGGTGCCGAGAATGTCCTGGCAGCCGCGCATGATGGCGAGAAAGCCGTTGATCTTGGGGCCGCGCTGCTTGGTGATGGAATCGGCCTTGGAGGTCAGGATGTGGAACGACAGCGGCAGTTGCAGATCGACGGCGGCCTCCCATAGCGGGTCGTACATGGGATCGTGATAGTCGGCGGCCGGCGGATTGCCGGTCATCATCACGCCGACGAAGCCGCGCTTCTTGGCGTCTTCCAGCTCCTTGATGCCTTCATCGACGGAGCGCAGCGCCACCTGGCCGAGGCCGAACAGACGGTTTTTGGGGGCGTCGGCGACATAGCCTTCGAGCCAGCGGTTATAGGCGTTGAAGCAGGCGACCTGGTAATCGACGTCGGGGTGATTGCACAGCATCATGCCGACGGTAGGGTAGATGAGCTCGGCGGAGACGCCGTCGCGATCCTGATCGGCGACGCGGCAAGTGGCATCCCAAGAGCTGCGCGGCAGGTCGGAGAATTTCATGCCGCCCGGTTTGAGCTCTTCGGGCTTGCGCCCGGCAGCCGCGACCAAGCCCATTGGAATGGGCTGATCCATGCCGTCGATGACAAAGATATCGCCGTATTTTTCATGTTCGATCATGTGCGGCGCGCGGTCGCGGAACTTGGGATCAATGTTGTCGGTATAGCAGGTGGGCGGTTCGGCGATGTGGGAATCGGCCGAGATGATGGGCTTTAGCATGGTTGTGGCCTCAGGTGATAACAATGGATGCGGGCGTCTGCGGTGGTCGGTGCAGAAACGAACAGCAGGGGGCGAACGGTGTCGCGACGCCCGTGTTATAGATCGATAACTCGGTCAACAGGTTACCTGTAATCGACGGTCGATTTCCAGCGGTATCGAGTTGCGGGTAAGGGGGGTGCGCAGGCGTCATTCCACGCCGTCGTGCAGATGTTCACGCAGGTAGCGGAACAGCTTGCGCTGGGCCGCCGGCGCCCGCCCCTCGGCGGCTTCCTTCCGCCCCTGGCGAATCAACTGGCGCAACTGTTGGGCGTCGAGTTCCGGGTGTTCCCGCAACACCTCGTTTAGCGCCGGGTCGCCCGTCGCCAGCAGGTCATCGCGGAGTTGTTCCAGGCGCTGGAAACGTTGGCGAAACAGCCGCTCCCGGTCTTCCCGCTCCGCCAGCGCCGCAGCGATCTGCTCGATCTGCTCGGTGCGCATCAGTTTACCGATGTACTGAAGTTGGCGCCGCCGCCCCTCGCCCTGCTTCAGGGTCTTGGCGAGCGTCAGGGCCTCGCGGAGTTGCGCGGACAGCGGCAGTGCGGCCAGCGAGCCGGGCGGCAAGTCGAGCAGGGATTCGCCCATTTTTTGCAGGGCGGCCATCTGCCGC
>CBDDRG010000226.1:0-5721 GCA_965232975.1 uncultured bacterium | reverse complement strand
GCGCGTATGTGCGGCGCATTGAGTTTCGCGGCAATACCAAAAGTGCCGACGACGTGCTGCGCCGCGAAATGCGCCAGATGGAGGCAGGTGCAGCGGCGGCCAACAAGATTGAACAATCGAAGGTTCGTTTGGAGCGGCTGGCGCACTTCAAAGAGGTACGGGTTGACACCAAGCAGGTGCCGGGAACCAACGACCAAATCGACGTAACCTACACCGTCGAGGAGCAACCTTCGGGCAGCATCGGAGCGAGCGTCGGGTTTACGCAGGGCTCGGGGATTATCCTCGGTGCCAACTTGCAGGAGAACAACTTCCTTGGCACCGGCAACAGTGTGGGCATAGGCATAAACCGCAGTTCCTACCAGACAAATCTGCTGTTTTCGTTGACCAACCCCTACTTCACTGCTGACGGCGTCAGTGCGGGTTTCAGAATTGGCGCTTCCAAAACCGATTATGGCGAATTCAACTTGACCGATTACACCACCGACAGCTTCTCCACTGGCGTCAATTTTGGCTATCCGCTGTCAGAAATTTCCAGAATTAACTTCGGCTTTAACTATGAAAACCTGGCTATCAACGTCGGTACTTTCCCAACCTTGGAGCTGAACGCCTTTATCAAGGAAAATGGTGATCAGTACAACATCTTCAATACCAACGTGAGCTGGAGCCGATCAACCCTGAACCGGGGTGTGTTGGCTACCAAGGGCACATTGCAGCAACTGGGGGTCGAGGTCACGATTCCGGGCAGCGATCTGGAATACTACAAGCTCAGCTATGTCGGACAGTACCTACGGCCGCTGACGAGCAGATACACGCTGCGCCTGCGGACGTCGCTCGGGTATGGCGACGGCTTGGGGGATAATTCGCGACTGCCGTTTTTCAAGAACTACTTCGGCGGTGGGCTCGGCTCCGTGCGCGGCTTCAAGCGCAACACTTTGGGGCCGCAGGACTCGCCACTACCCGCACTTGCCGGCTTGGTGCGCTCACGGCCCTATGGCGGCAACGTCGAAATTGAAGGTGGTGCGGACTTCATTTTCCCGGCGCCTTTCCTGAAGGACAAGCGCAGTGTTCAGACCGCAGTATTTTTCGACGTCGGCAATATTTTCGACACCGAATGTGGCCCTCAGCAGATCAACTGTGAATCGCCGACATTCAGTGAGTTGCGCTATTCACTGGGTATCGGTGGTACCTGGCTGAGCGCGTTCGGGCCCATCACGATCAGTTTCGGTCGCGCCTTCAATCAGGGTCCCGATGATGAGGCCGAGTTCTTCCAGTTTTCTCTCGGACAGGTATTTTGAGTTTGGCTGACGGCCGGAGCGCGATCAGGCCCGGCGTAACGCCCTTTGTTTTAACAGCGGAGGTTCATTGTGGGTAAATCTTGTTCGAGACTGGTCGCCGTGATGATGGCGGCACTGCTGAGTTTGGGCGCATCCAGCGCCGTTGCCGAGAAAATCGCCGTCGTTGATATTGGTCGGGCAATTTTCAATACGGATTCGGCCAAGGCGCGCCTCAAGCAGATGCAGGCCAAACCCGAATACGCGGCGATGCAGGCGCGCTATGAGAGCATCGGCGCCGATATCAAAGCGCTACATAAGGAAATGGAGACCAGCCGGCTGACCGCGTCCGCCGAAAAAAATGCGGAGTACCAGAAAAAAATGGAATACCTGCAGGCGGATCTGGAGCTGGTTGCCCGCAAGCTCGAGACGGAAATCAAAACCCTGCAGGGCGAGATCATGAAGGAGTTGCAGCCAAAGGTGCTCGCGGTGGTTCAGGAATTGGTGAAGCAGGAAAAGGTGACGCTGTTGTTGCCCCGGGAAGTGGTCATCTACGCCCCGCCGGAGACCGATTTGACGGCTAAATTCATCGAGCGACTCAACAAGAAATAATAGGCGGGGAACGGCGGTGGCGCAGGAGTTCAGTTTGCAGGATCTTGCCACCCACTTGGGGGCGGAGCTGCGTGGCGATCCTGCCTGCGTCATCCGGCGCATCAACACCCTGCAGGATGCCTGTTCCGCCGATCTGGCATTTCTTGCCAATCGTGCGTATGAGCATTTGCTCGCGACCACAGGCGCGGGCGCAGTGATCCTGAAACCGGCGGATGCGGATAAATTTGCCGGCAATGCGCTGGTGGTGGCGAACCCTTATGTCGCCTACGCGCGGGCTAGCAGCCTATTTGTGCCGGGGCGCGGGGCCGCCTCAGGTATTCATCCGACGGCGGTGGTTGCCGCTAGTGCCGAGGTCGCTGCCGACGCCGTTATTGGCCCTCACGCCTGTATCGGCGAGCATGTTCGAATCGGCAGGGCGGCGTCGATTGGTGCTGGCGTTCATATCGGCGACAATTCGGCCATCGGTGATGGCACCTGTATCCACGCCAATGTCAGTATCTATCACGGTGTCAGTATTGGTGCGCGGGGCGTCATCCACAGCGGCGCGGTGATCGGTGCCGATGGCTTTGGCTTCGCCAACGAGGGCGGTCGATGGGTCAAGATCCATCAGCTGGGTGGTGTGGAGATTGGCGACGATGTTGAAATAGGCGCGTGTACCACGATCGACCGTGGCGCACTGGGCAATACGGTGATCGAGAATGGGGTGATTTTAGACAATCACGTACAGATCGCCCACAATGTGCGGCTCGGTGAGAACACTGCGATGGCGGCTTTCTCGGGCATAGCAGGGAGCACCGTGATTGGCAAAAATTGCGTGTTTGCCGGTCAAGCCGGGGCTGTTGGCCACGTCTCGGTGTGTGACAACGTGCAGGTGATGGCGCGCTGTAGCATCTCCAAGTCAGTAACTAAGCCGGGTTCCTTTTCTTCCGGCTTGCTGATGTATGAAACCGCTGACTGGCGTCGAAACGCGGCGCGTTTCGGCCAGCTCGATGACATGTACCGGCGGCTGCGAATACTCGAAAAAAACCAGCGGTCGTAACAATTTGACGGTCGGCTGGTACTAAGGAACCCCATGCAAATCGAGGACATCAAGAGGCTGTTGCCTCATCGCTACCCGTTTCTGCTGGTCGACCGGGTGGTTGAGCTGGAGCTCGGCAAGCGCATTCTGGCCTACAAAAACATCACCGCGAACGAACAGGTGTTCAGTGGCCACTTTCCTACGACGCCCATTTTCCCCGGTGTGTTGATCATTGAGGCCATGGCGCAGGCGGCGGGGATACTGAGCTTCGCGACCATTGACAAGCAGCCCGATGACCCGACGCTGTACCTGTTCGCCGGTGTTGACGGCGTGCGCTTCAAACGCCCGGTGGTGCCTGGCGACCGCTTGATGCTGGAGGCGGAAATCGATTCGACCAAGCGCACGCTGTGGCGCTTTAACTGCCGTGCGAAAGTGGATGGCCAGCTGACCTGTGAAGCCCGGATTCTGTGCGCGCTGCAAAATCTCAAGTAGGTAATGGGTTGGTGTCGTGATTAGTCCTCAGGCTATTGTCCACCCATCAGCCAAACTGGGGGCAGATGTCGAAGTCGGGCCCTGGACGCTGATTGGACCCGACGTGCAGATTGGCGATCGTACGGTCATTCATTCCCACGTGGTCATCAAGGGCCCGACCGTCATCGGGGCGGGCAATCGGATTTTTCAGTTCGCGACCGTCGGTGAAGACACCCCCGACATGAAATATCAGGGCGAGCCGACGCGGCTGGTCATTGGCGATCACAACATCATTCGCGAAGGCGCAACCATTCATCGCGGCACGGTGCAGGATCGTGCCGAAACGACCATCGGCAACCACAATCTGATTATGTCGTACGTCCACATCGGCCACGACTGCGAACTGGGCGACCACATCATCCTGATCAACAACGCGTCCCTGGCGGGCCACGTCAAAATCGCGGATTGGGCGTTTTTGTCGGGCTTTTCGATGATTCTGCAGCGTATCCACGTCGGCGCCCACGCTTTCGTGGGTCCAGCCGCCTTTGTCAATCAGGATGTGCCGGCCTATGTGATGGTCGCCGGCCACCCCGCGCAGCCGCGCACCATCAACAAGGTCGGGTTGCAGCGCCGCGGCTTTAGCAAGGGGCAGATTGCCGCCATCAACCGCGCCTACAAGACCCTGTATCGTCAGGCGTTGACGGTTGATGAAGCCTTGGTGAAGATTGATGCGATAGCGACGGACGATGACGAGCGGGCGGCGATCGGAATTTTGGTCGACTCGATACGCGCTTCCGCCAACGGTATCGTCCGCTGAGTTCCGAACGCTGCCCATGAGCACGCCTGTCCGCATCGGCCTGGTGGCCGGAGAAGCGTCGGGCGATGGCTTGGGCGCCGGCCTGATCAAGGCGCTGCGGCACTATTATCCCGATGCGGTGTTCGAGGGCTTGGGTGGCCCGCGCATGCAGGCCGAGGGCTTCCGGTCGCTGTATCCGCTCGAACGGTTGTCGGTGATGGGCCTGGTCGAGCCACTCAAGCGCCTACCCGAACTTTTGCGCATCAGGCGCAACCTCAAACACCATTTCCTCAGTTGGCAGCCGGCGGTCGTGATCGGTATCGACGCGCCCGATTTCAATCTGGGGCTCGAACTCCAGTTGCGCCGGGCTGGGCTTAAAACCGCGCATTATGTCAGCCCCTCGGTGTGGGCCTGGCGGCGGGGTCGGATAAAAAAAATCGCTCGTGCCGTTGATCTGATGCTGACGCTGCTGCCTTTCGAGGCGGATTTTTACCGGGAACACCGCGTGCCCGTCGTTTACGTCGGCCACCCGCTCGCCGATGAGATTCCCCTGGTGGCCGATCAGGCGCAAGCGCGGCGGTATTTGAACTTGCCTCCTGACGGGCCAATCCTGGCCCTGCTGCCGGGCAGTCGCGGCGGTGAAGTCGAATTGCTCGGCCCACTTTTTTTAGAGGTGGCGCACTGGTGTCGGCAGCGGTTGCCGGCCTTGACATTTGTGTTGCCCGCCGCAAATTCGGCGCGCCGCAGCCAGATCGATGCCCTGCTCAAGGATGCCCCTGATCTTGCCGTCACTGTGCTCGACGGCAAATCCCAGGCCGCCATGGCGGCGGCCGATGTGGTGTTGATGGCGTCCGGCACCACCGCATTGGAGGCCATGCTGCTAAAGCGTCCGATGGTGGTCAGCTATCGCGTTGGCAGGCTCACCCACCTGGTGGTGTCGCGGATGGTCAAGCTGCCCTATGTATCGCTACCGAATCTGTTGGCAAAACAGGTCCTGGTGCCCGAATTTTTACAGGATGACGCCACTGTGGAGAGCCTGGGTCAGGCACTGCTCGCGTATCTGGTGCACCCTGAGCGCGGCGCACAACTCAGGGACGAATTTCTGGCGCTGCATCTGGAACTAAAGCGCGATGCCAGCGCGGTGGCCGCGCAGGCGTTGGCGGCGCTGATCGCGACTGGTGGCAGGTAAGATGGAGACTTTTGGCTTGTGCGGTGAATTGCTCGCCGGTGTCGATGAGGTTGGGCGTGGCCCGCTGGCCGGGGATGTGGTTGCCGCTGCCGTGATTCTGGATCCGCGGCGGCCCATTTTGGGACTCGCCGATTCGAAAATGCTGAGTGCGCGCCGTCGCGATGAACTCTATGCCGAAATTGTCGCCAGGGCGCTTGGCTGGCAGGTCGGGCGTGCGTCGGTTGCCTAAATCGATGGCCTCAACATCCTGTATACGAGCCTGCTGGCTATGTCGAGAGGGGTGGATTGCCTGTGCCTGGAATCCGAATTTATTTTGGTTGATGGCCATTCCCTTCCCCAGGGGGATTAAACAGCCCGAGCGCTC
>CBDDRG010000225.1:0-15356 GCA_965232975.1 uncultured bacterium | reverse complement strand
CTTCTGTCGCTGCCAATCAGCTCGGTGCGCGATGGGCTGGTGATCTTCAGCGGCGTGCGGTCGGCGCTCCCTGTCGGCTTGCGCGCGCTGTGGCTGCGCGACATTACGCTGTCGATCTCGGCGGGCGTCGGGTTTATCGCGCTGTCCGGCGTCGCCGTGCTCAATGGCCTGGTCATGGTCAGCTTCATCAAATCGCTGCGTGATGAGGGCCGTGACCTGGTGGATGCCATCACCGAAGGCGCACTGACCCGCCTGCGCCCGGTGCTGATGACCGCGCTGGTGGCGGGTCTGGGCTTCGTGCCGATGGCGTTCAACACCGGCATCGGCAGCGAGGTGCAGCGGCCGCTGGCGACGGTGGTCATCGGCGGTATCCTGTCGTCCACGCTGCTGACCCTGCTGGTGCTGCCGGGGTTGTACCGGATGGCGCATCGCGGCGGGCGGATGGTTGGCGCTATCCGCCATGACTGACGGCTTGGCGGGGTCCATCGCCGGCCGGGCTTGGTGGTGGCCTTGGTGCAGGCCACGCCATTCAACCCTGAACGAGGCGCCAACCCGTGAGCACTGACAACCCCGCGTCGGCGCGGCATTTGCACTACTTCCTGAGCAGGCAACACGCGCGCAACGAGCGGCGCGTCTGGTGGGTGATCGCGCTGACCGCCAGCATGATGCTCGGTGAGATCGTCGCCGGCCTGGTGTTCGGATCCATGGCCCTGTTGGCGGACGGCTGGCACATGTTCACCCACGCCGGCGCGCTGACGATTGCGGCGCTGGCCTATGGGTATGCGCGCCGGCACGCAGACGACACGCGCTTCAGTTTCGGCACCGGCAAGGTCGGCGAACTGGCCGGCTTCACCAGCGCGGTGATCCTGGCGCTGATCGCGCTGGCCATCGGCTACGAGTCGGTCGTCCGCCTGGTGGCGCCCGTGCCCATCGCGTTTGATCAGGCCATCGCCGTGGCTGTGCTGGGTCTGATCGTGAATCTGCTGAGTATTTGGCTGCTGCATGAAGGCGACGACCCGGGTCACCAGCACTCTGGCCACGGCCATGAGCAGGGTGATGGCGCACACCCAGACGATCATCAGGGCGAAGAACCTTCACCGGCGGCTAGCGTGCCGGCGCGCGACAGCAATCTACGCGCGGCCTATCTGCATGTGGTGGCGGACGCGGCGACTTCGGTTCTGGCCATCCTGGGTCTGTTGGCGGGGCGGCTCTACGGCTGGGTGTGGATGGACGCGGTGATGGGCATGGTCGGCGCCGCGGTCATTGCGCGCTGGTCCTATGGCCTGCTGCGCACCGCCGGGGCGGTGCTGGTGGACATGGTCCCGGACGTGGAATTGGCCGGGCGCATCCGGCAAGTCATTGAAGACAACGGTGGGCGCGTGTCCGACCTGCACCTCTGGCAGGTCGGGCCCGGGCACCATGCGGTCATTGTCTCGCTGGTCGACAAGGCGGCGGCGTCACCCTTGTATTATCGATCCCTGCTGGTGGACATCGCGGGCGTGTCCCATGTCACCGTCGAGATCGAGCGCGCGTAGCCTATTCATCTCGCAATCCTCACCGGGATGCGCCCGGGCGCGGTGCAATTGGCGGGCGGCTCATCGGCTGGCCCGGGAGCGATGTCGCCCTCGGCGATGGCCGGCGTCGTGATGTGAACCCCGGCCGGTCTGCACCGAGCTTCACCTTATTTCGAGGAATCCCTGCATGAGCTGTTCGACGCCGCCGGAGGCTGGCAAGGAACCGATGATCGACGCGGCGCCCGGCGCCCCGGCGCGCTTTCGCGTTCCCACCATGGATTGCGCCGCCGAGGAAGCGGAGATCCGCCGCGCGCTGGAACCGGTGGCGGGGATCGAGTCCCTGAGCTTCCAGCTCGGCGCCCGCACGCTCGCGATCGCGGCGCCGGCGGCGGTGCTCGCCGCGGCGCTGGCGCCGATCCGCGGCGCCGGCTTCGACCCCCAGCCGCTGCCGCCACCGGCCGAGGATGCCGAGCGGGATGCCGATCTGCACGACATTGAGGGCATGGGCGGCGGCCTGCCGCGCTTGGTGATCGCACTGCTGCTGGCCGTGGGCGCCGAGGGTGTGGCGGTGTTCGGTGGCGATGGGCTCGCGGTCGCGGGCATCGAGATGGCGCTGGCCGCCGCGGCGATCGCACTCGCCGGCTTCGATACCTACCGGAAGGGCTTCGTCGCGCTGCGTCGCGGTCGCCTCAACATCACCGCGTTGATGAGCGTGGCGGTGACCGGCGCGTTCGCGATCGGCGAATGGCCCGAGGCGGCGATGGTGATGGCGCTGTACGCCATTGCCGAGCTGATCGAGGCGCGCTCGCTGGAGCGCGCGCGCACCGCGATCCAGAGCCTGCTGGCGCTGGCGCCGCAGCAGGCGCAGGTGCTCCAGCCGGACGGCACCTGGACGACTGTTGCAGCGGCCGACGTGCCGCTCGACGCCAGCGTTCGCATCCGCCCCGGCGAGCGCGTGCCGCTGGACGGCGTGGTCACCGCGGGCGCCAGCGCGATCGATCAGGCGGCGGTCACCGGCGAGAGCATCCCGGTGGACAAAACCATCGGCGACGCGGTGTTCGCGGGCACCATCAATCAGGCCGCGGAGTTGGCGATCCGCGTCACCGCGGTGGCCGACAACTCCACGCTGGCGCGCATCATTCGCGCCGTCGAGCTGGCGCAGGGCTCGCGCGCGCCGACGCAGCGCTTCGTCGACCGCTTCGCCGCGATCTACACGCCGGCCGTGTTCGGGCTGGCCGTCGCGGTGGCGCTCCTCACACCCTGGCTGATGGGCTGGACCTGGCCCCAGGCGCTGTACCGGGCGCTGGTGCTGCTGGTGATCGCCTGCCCCTGCGCGCTGGTGATCTCGACGCCGGTGACCCTGGCCAGTGCACTCGCCAGCGCTGCGCGGCGGGGGATCCTGATCAAGGGCGGCCAGTACCTGGAGGACGCCCGCAAGCTCAGGGCCATCGCCCTCGACAAGACCGGCACCCTCACCGAGGGCAAGCCGAAGCTGGTCGAGTCCGTGGCCATCGACGGTGGCGATGGCGCGGCGTACCTGGCGCGGGCGGCGGGTCTCGCCGCCCGCTCCGATCACCCGGTGTCGAGGGCCGTCGCCGAGGGTCTCGGTCTGGACGGTACCGCGGTGCGGGCGTTCGAGGCACTGCCTGGACGCGGCGTCCAGGGCACGGTGGATGGGGCCACCTTCCTGCTCGGCAACCACCGCCTGATCGAGGATCGCGGACTGAGTAGCCCGGCGCTGGAAGCCCGGCTCGCGGCGCACGAGAACCTGGGTCGCACGGTCACGCTGCTGGCATCGGAATCCGCCGTACTGGCGCTGTTCGCGGTCGCCGACACCATCAAGGACAGCGCGCCCGTCGCGGTCGCCGAACTCAAGGCGCTCGGCGTCGCGCCGGTACTGCTCAGTGGCGACAACCCCACCACCGCGCGCACCATCGCCCACCACGCCGGCATCGAGGACGCCCGCGGCAACCTGTTGCCCGCGGACAAGCTCGCCGCGATTGCCGATCTGCAGCAGCGCCATGGTGCGACCCCCATGGTGGGCGACGGCATCAACGATGCGCCGGCGCTGGCTAAGGCCGACATCGGCATTGCGATGGGTGCCGCCGGCACCGACACGGCGATGGAAGCCGCCGACGTGGTGATCATGAACGACGACCTGCGCCGCATTGCGGAAACGATCCGCCTGTCGCGCCGAACCCACGCGGTGCTGTGGCAGAACATCACCCTCGCTATCGGCATCAAGGCGGTGTTCCTGCTGCTGGCGATCGGTGGCGGCGCGACCCTGTGGCTGGCGGTGTTCGCGGACATGGGCGCCAGCCTGCTGGTGGTCGGCAACGGCCTGCGCCTGCTCAGGGCGCCCCGCGGCTCATGCCGAGGGCCGGGCGGGCGTGTGCGGCGGGGCTGACCGGGGCTGCAGGTCGCCCGCCGCGGCATGGCGCGCTTTTGCCTTGTGCGCGGCGCAACGGTAGAATTCTGCCCCTTCGCTGACAGCGGTCGGCGGCCCACCCAGCGACTTCGCGGAGTGCTCCATGGCGATCGAGCGTACCCTTTCCATCATCAAACCGGATGCGGTGGCCAAAAACGCCATCGGCGACATCGTCCGGCGCTTCGAAGCCGCGGGCTTGCGCGTGGTCGCGGCGAGAATGCAGCAGCTGTCGCGGGCGCAGGCCGAAGGCTTTTACGCCGAGCACAGCGCGCGCGGATTTTTCCCCGATCTGGTGGCCTTCATGACCTCCGGCCCGGTCGTGGTGCAGGTGCTCGAAGGTGACAACGCCATCGCCCGCAATCGCGAGCTGATGGGTGCCACCAACCCGAAGGAGGCGGCGCCCGGCACCATCCGCGCCGATTTCGCGACCAGCATCGATGCCAACGCGGTGCACGGCTCCGATTCCGCGACCTCGGCCGCCCGCGAGATCAGCTATTTTTTTGCGGCGAGCGACATCTGCCCGCGCTGACGGCGGGGCAGGGGACTTCCATGACTGAAGCGGCGACCCGAGTCAACCTGCTGGGCCTGTCCGCCGCCGGGCTCGAGCGCTTTTTCGCGGGTCTGGGCGAAAAGCCGTTCCGCGCCATCCAGTTGCTGAAGTGGATGCACCAGCGCGGCGTCGCCGATTTCGCGCTCATGACCGATTTGTCCAAACGCCTGCGCGACACCCTGACGGCCGTCGCCGAGGTGCGCGCGCCGGTCGTCGTCAGCGCACAGGATTCCGCCGACGGCACCCGCAAGTGGCTGATCCGCACCGACGGCGGCGAGTGCGTCGAGACCGTGTATATCCCCGAGGATGATCGCGGCACGCTGTGCGTGTCTTCGCAGATCGGCTGCGCCCTCGATTGCAGCTTCTGTGCCACCGGCAAGCAGGGCTTCAGCCGCGATCTGACCGCCGCGGAAATCATCGGCCAGGAGTGGATCGCCACCCGGTCGTTTGGTGGCGCCGCCACGCCCGGACCGCGCAAGGTCACCAACGTGGTGATGATGGGCATGGGCGAACCCCTGCTCAATTTCGACAACGTCGTCACCGCGATGAACCTGATGCTGCACGACTGCGCCTACGGCCTGTCGAAGCGGCGGGTGACGCTGAGCACGGCCGGGGTGGTGCCGGCGCTCGACCGCCTGGGCGAGGTCACCGATGTGTCGCTGGCGATCTCCCTGCACGCGCCCAACGATGCGCTGCGCAACCAACTGGTGCCGCTCAACCGCAAATACCCCATCGCGGCGCTGCTGGCGTCCGCGCGCGGCTATCTGGCGAAACTGCCGGACAAACACCGCAAGATCACTGTCGAATACACGCTGATGGCGCAGGTCAACGACCGCCCCGACCATGCGCACGAGCTCGCCGCGCTGCTGCGCGACACGCCCTGCAAGATCAACCTGATCCCGTTCAACCCCTTTCCCCACAGCCAGTACCAGCGGGTGTCCAACACCGCGCTGTACCGCTTTCGCGACATCCTCGGCGAGGCCGGCTACACGGTGACCGTGCGCACCACCCGCGGCGACGATATCGCCGCCGCCTGCGGCCAATTGGCGGGCCAGGTGAACGACCGCACACGGCGCAGCGAGCGCCATCGCCGCCTGGAAACCGCGGATGAACGGCCGCTGCGGATAGTCGCGGGTTGATCGCAATGCGCTGGTCCGTGGTCGGCCGGAGCGGGGGAGCCGCGCTGCTCATGCTGCTGTCGGGCACCCTCGGCGGCTGCGCGGCGGCGCCCCCTGGCGACGCTGCCAAGGCGAGCGCCGCGCCGGTGTCCAAGGGCGTGCCGCCGCCACCGGCGCGCGCCGCTACCGCTGCCGCCGGTGACAAGGCGCTGGCCGGGCATATCCAGTTGGGCCTCGGCTATTTGAGTCAAAACGACCGCAAGTCGGCCCGCTATCACCTGCTCAAGGCGCTCGCCATCGATTCCCGCTCCGCTGGCGCGCACCACGGCATGGCGCTGTTGTTTCAGGTCGAAAAGGAGGATGCGCAGGCGGAAGTGCATTTTCGCAAGGCCATTGCGCTGGATGGCCGCTTTACCCGCGCGCGCAACAACTTTGGAGTGTTTTTGTACTCCCGCGACCGCTTTGCCGAGGCCTACGAGCAATTCGCCGAGGCAGCTCAGGATTTGAACTATGAGCAGCGGCCCGGGGTCTATCTGAACCTCGGCCTGACCGCGGTGGAATTGGACCGGGGCGCCGAGGCGGAAGCGGCGTTTAGCAAGGCATTGGATCTCGATCCCCGCGTGGCGGGCCCCTATTTGGAGCTCGCGGTGCTGGCGTTTGCAAGCGGCGACTATGCGGCCGCTAAAACCCATCTGGCCAACCATCTGCGCCTGGCGCGGCCGTCCGCGCGCAGCCTGTGGCTCGACATCCGGCTCGCCCACGCGCTGGGCGAGCCGGATGTCGAAGCCAGCAAGGCGCTGGCGCTGAAGAAGATCTTCCCGATGGCCCGTGAAAGCGAGCTGTACGACGAGTGGGTGCGCAATGGCCGTCCGTAGCAGCCGCGCGCGGGCCTCGTTCGGCACCTGGCTGGGGGTTCGCGCCGGCAGCGGGCCTGCCGGTGTTGCTGTCGCCGGCGTTGCTGTCAATGTGTCACCGAGGGGCTGACTGATGCACGGGGAGTCGCCGATCAAGCGTCGCAAGTCTCGCCAGATCATGGTGGGCAATGTCCCGGTCGGTGGCGATGCGCCGATCTCGGTGCAGAGCATGACCAATACCGAGACCACGGACGTCGCCGCCACCGTCGCCCAGGTGCGCGCGATCCAGGCCGCCGGCGCCGATCTGGTGCGGATCTCGGTGCCGACGCTGGACGCCGCCGAAGCTTTCGGCGCGATCCGCCGCCTGGTCGATATCCCGCTGATTGCCGATATTCACTTCGACCATAAAATCGCGTTGCGCGTCGCCGACCTGGGTGTCGACTGCCTGCGCATCAACCCCGGCAATATCGGCCGCGAGGACCGCGTCCGCGCGGTGGTCGAAAAGGCCCGCGACCTCAATATCCCCATTCGCATCGGCGTCAATGCCGGCTCGCTGGAAAAGGAATTGCAGCGCAAGTACGGCGAACCCTGCGCCGAAGCCCTGGTGGAATCGGCGCTGCGCCATGTGGAGATTCTCGCGCGCCTTAATTTCCACAATTTCAAGCTGAGCCTGAAGGCATCCGACATCTTCATGGCAGTGGCGGCCTACCGGTTGATCGCGACCCAGATCGACAACCCGCTGCATCTCGGCATCACCGAGGCCGGCGGCCTGCGCGCCGGCACGGTCAAATCCGCCATTGGCCTCGGCCTGCTGCTGATGGAGGGCATCGGCGATACGCTGCGCATCTCGCTGGCCGCCGATCCGGTGGAGGAGGTGAAAGTCGGCTGGGATCTGCTGAAGAGCCTGCGCCTGCGCAGCAAGGGCATCAATTTCATCGCCTGCCCCAGCTGTTCGCGACAGAACTTCGATGTCATCAAAACGCTGAACGAGCTCGAAGTCCGGCTCGAGGATGTCACCGTGCCCATGGACGTGGCCATCATCGGCTGCATCGTCAATGGGCCGGGCGAGGCCAGGGCGGCGGATGCCGGCCTGACCGGCGGCACCCCCAGCAACCTGTTCTACGTCGATGGCAAGCCCAGCGAGAAAATTGGCCAGGTCAATCTGGTAGATGAGCTCGAACAGCGCGTCCGCGCGCTCGCCAAAGCCAAAGCTCAGGCCGCGGAAAATCTGATCGCCAAGGGCTCCTGACCACTTCATGGCAAACACCATCCAGTCCCTGCGGGGCATGAACGACCTGCTCCCGGAGCAGACTCCGGTCTGGCAGTACCTCGAAGACGTGATGCTGCGGCTGTTTCAGCGCTACGGCTATCGCGAGATCCGCTTTCCGCTGCTGGAGCAGACCGAGCTGTTCAAGCGCTCCATCGGCGAGGTCACCGATATCGTCGAGAAGGAGATGTACAGCTTTCTCGATCGCAACGGCGAGAGCCTGACGCTGCGCCCGGAGGGCACCGCCGGCTGCGTGCGCGCCTGCCAGCAGCACGGCCTGCTGCACAACCAGGTGCAGCGGCTGTGGTATCGCGGCCCGATGTTCCGCTACGAGCGGCCGCAGAAGGGCCGCCTGCGCCAGTTCCACCAGTTCGGCGCCGAGGTGTTCGGCCTCGATGGCCCCGATGTCGATGCCGAACTGCTGGTGATGACGGCCCGCCTGTGGCGGGAGCTGGGGTTGCAGGATCACGTCAGCCTGCAACTGAACTCCCTCGGCAGCGCGGCGGCGCGCGCCGAGTTTCGCGCCGCGCTGGTGACTTATCTGAGTGGGCATGCCGAGCAGCTCGATGAAGACAGCCAGCGCCGCCTGCACAGCAACCCGCTGCGCATCCTCGACAGCAAGAATCCCGCTATGGCGGATCTGCTGGCCGGCGCGCCCGCGCTTGCCGACTACCTGGATGCGGAGTCCCGCGAGCATTTCCAGATGCTGCGCGAGCTTCTCGCCGCCGCCGGCGTCGCCTACCAGATCAATCCACGGCTGGTCCGCGGCCTCGACTACTACGGTAAGACCGTGTTCGAGTGGGTGACTACCGCCCTCGGCGCCCAGGGCGCGGTGTGCGCCGGCGGGCGCTACGACGGTCTGGTCGAGCAATTGGGCGGCAAGCCGACGCCGGCGGTCGGTTTCGGCATGGGCGCGGAGCGCCTCGCGCTATTGCTTGACGCCGTCGGGGTGGTGCCGGATAGTACCGCCCGCCAAACGGATGCCTATCTGGTCGCCGTCGGCAACGTCGGGGCCGCCGCCCTGCTGGCCGGCGAACGCCTGCGCACGCTGTGCCCGGGCGTGCGCATCCAGAACCATTGTGGTGGTGGCAATTTCAAGGCCCAACTGAAAAAGGCCGACCGCAGCGGCGCTCTGGTGGCGCTGATAATCGGCGAGGACGAAGCCGCCAGCGGCACCCTGACCCTGAAGTATCTGCGCCGGGAATGTCCCCAACAGACGCTGGCAGTCCCGGAACTGGCGGCATTGCTCAACCGCGAATTCAAGCTTTGACCCCTGTCGCGCGCGCCAACCCCCGCTCGCCCCTGCTCCGACGGAAGGATACCCGTGGCTCAACTCACTGCTGACGAAGAACAGCTGGAAACCCTGAAACGCTGGTGGACAAGTTATGGCCGCCAGGGGTTGGTGGCGCTGGTGGTCACGCTGGGTGGCTGGTTCGGCTGGCAGCAGTGGCAGGCGCACCGGCAGCAGCAGGCCGAGGCTGCGTCCGTGGTGTATCTCCAGATGCTCGATGCGCTGGGGCGTCTGCCCGCCGTCGCCGCCAGCGACGCCCAGCGCGCCGAGATCGCCGGCCCGGCGGCAACGCTGAAGCGCGATTATGCCGGCAGCGCCTACGCTGACTATGCCGGCCTGGCGCTCGCCCGCCTGGCGGTGGCGGATCACCGGCTCGACGCCGCCGGCGCCGAGTTGCAGGCGGTGATGGACGCCACCCGCGATCCGGAGCTCGCGCTGGTCGCCCGCTTGCGCCTCGCCCGCGTGGAAATCGCCCGCGAGCGCTACGCCGCCGCGCTGGCGCTGCTCGAGGTCGAGGTGCCGGCGGCGCTGGCGAGCGGGTTTGCCGAGGTTCGCGGCGATCTGTATCTGCGCCAGGGCGATCTGGACGCCGCGCGCGTCGCCTATCAGGCGGCGCTGGACAGCCTCGGCGAGGATGAAACCAACAGCCGCCCGCTACTGGCGATGAAGCTCAATCAAGCGCTACCTGCCCAGGCCGTCGTGCCCCCCGCTGCCGAGGAGAATTCCCGATGAAACGCCTGTCTTGGCTGCTCTGCGTGCTGCTGCTGTCCGGCTGCGGCTGGATGAAGTTCTGGGAGGATGACGAGGGCAAGGACGAGGACGGCAACCCAAAGGCCGGCCAGCCGGCGGCCTTGGTGGAATTCGCCCCGGAAGTGGAAATCCGCAAACTGTGGTGGCGGATCGGGGTGGGCGGTGGCCATGAACATTATCTGGCGTCGCTACGGCCGGCGCGCGACGCCGACCGGGTCTATATCGCCACCAACGATGGCGAGGTCACCGCGCTCGATATCGGGCACGGCCGCAAGACGTGGAAAGTCGATCTGGACATCACCCTCAGTGGCGGCGTCGGCGTCGGCCAGGGTTTGGTGCTGGTCGCCAGCGACGAGGGCGAAGTGATCGCGCTGGCCGCCGACACCGGTGACGAGCGGTGGCGCGCCAAACTCGGCAGCGAGGTGCTCGCCGCCCCCATCCCCGGCGCCAACGTGGTGGCGGTGCAGACGCTGGACAGCAAGGTCTACGGCCTGGCTCCGAGTACCGGGGCGGTGCTGTGGCAGCACCAGGAAGATACCCCGGTGCTGCGCTTGCGCAGCATCACCGCGCCCGTGGTCGCCGACACCCTGGTGATCGCCGGCTTCGCCAACGGCAAGGTACTGGCGTTGAACGCGGTGACCGGCGATCCGCTGTGGGAGGTGCGGGTGGGGGTGCCCAAGGGGCGCACGGAGCTGGAGCGCATGGTCGATGTGAGCACGCCGCTGCTGGCCGGCGACGTGGTGTACGCGACCAGCTATCAGGGGCGGGTGCAGGCGATCGCGCGCGGCACCGGGCGGGAGCTCTGGGTGCAGGACGGCTCCAGCCACTGGGGCGCCGTGCTCAGCGGCAGTCAACTCTTTGTCGTCGAGAGCGATGACACCGTCAAGGCGCTGAATGGCGCCGACGGCCGCGTGGCCTGGAAAAACACCCAGCTGCTGAACCGCAGACTGACCGACCTGACTGTCGTCGGCGACTATCTGGCGGTGGCTGATCTGGAAGGCTATCTGCACCTGCTGGCGCAGTCCGATGGCCATTTGCTGGCCCGCATCAAGGTCGATGGCAAGGGCGTCAGCGTGCCCATGGTGGCGAGCGAGGACACCCTGTTCGTGCTCGACAACGCCTCCGAGATCACCGCCTACCAGTTCGACGCCAAATGACCGCCGGGCGCCCGCCGTCGCGCGGGCGGCGGCGGATCAGCGCGTAGCCAATCAGTGGTGCGCGGGCGGGGTGACGAACCTGACCACCTGCACCTGGGGGTCGCGACTCAGCCCGGCGCCGTCCAGCCGGGCCTGATAGGCCTGCCAGAACTGCTCCTCGTGTTCGCCCAGCTCGCGCAGATAATTCCAGCTGTAGATCCCGGTGTTGTGGCCGTCGTCAAAGTGCAGCAGCACGGCGTAGTGACCCACGGTTTCGATGCGGGTGATGCGCACGCCCTTCTTGCCGTGCTGGAGCACTTCCTGGCCGGGGCCGTGCCCCCGCACCTCGGCGCTCGGCGAGTGCACGCGCAGAAACTCGCCGCTCAGTTTGAAGGTCGCGCCATCGCTGTAGCCGAGCTCCAGGCTGCCTTCGGCTTTGTGCAGTCTTACCGTGCTGGGTGTCATCGCCGCCTCGTTGTCGTTTGATGTCGCCGCTGCAACTGCAAGCCGCTACAGAATAAAGCGCGACAGATCCTCGTTGCTGGCGAGCGCGTCCAGATGCTGGTCGACGAAGGCCGCATCGATGACCTTGGTTTCACCGCGCGCGGCGATATCGGTGGCATCGAAGGAGATTTCTTCCAGCAGCCGCTCCAGCACCGTGTGCAACCGGCGCGCGCCAATGTTTTCGGTGCGTTCGTTGACGCTGAACGCGATTTCGGCGATGCGCCGCACGCCCGCGGCGGTAAAGGTCACCGCCAGGCCCTCGGTCGCCAGCAGCTCGCGGTACTGCTCGGTCAGGGACGCCCTGGGCTCGGTCAGGATGCGTTGAAAATCGTCGGCGTCGAGGGGCTCCAGCTCGACCCGGATCGGCAGGCGGCCCTGCAGCTCGGGGATCAGGTCGGACGGTTTGGCAAAGTGGAAGGCGCCGGACGCGATGAACAGGATATGGTCGGTATTGACCAGGCCGTACTTGGTGGACACGCTGCAACCCTCGATCAGCGGCAACAGATCGCGCTGCACGCCTTCGCGGGACACATCGGCGCCGGACATCTCGGCGCGCTTGGCGACCTTGTCGAGTTCGTCGATGAAGACGATGCCGGTCTGTTCGGCGCTCGTGATCGCACGGGCCTTGATGTCGTCTTCGTTGACCAGCTTGGCAGCCTCCTCGCTGATCAGGATATTGAGCGCGGCGGCGACGCTGAGATGGCGGCTCCTGGTGCGCCCGCCGCCCATGCCGGACAGCATGTTTTGCAACTGGCTGGTCATCTCCTCCATGCCCGGCGGCGCCATGATTTCGACGCCGACCGGCGCGGCGCGCACCTCGATGTCGATCTCCTTGGCGTCCAGATCGCCTTCGCGCAGCTTCTTGCGAAATAGCTGGCGGGTGCTGGAGTCGGTCGCGGACGGCGTCGCGGTGCGCGCGGGCGGCAGCAGCGCATCGAGAATGCGCTCCTCGGCGGCATCGCGGGCGCGCGCCTCGACGCGCTCCATCTCCTGCGCGCGCAGTTGCTTGACCGCCGTTTCGACCAGATCGCGGACGATGGTCTCGACATCGCGGCCGACATAGCCGACTTCGGTGAACTTGGTGGCCTCGACCTTGATGAAGGGCGCGTTGGCGAGGCGCGCCAGGCGACGCGCGATTTCGGTCTTGCCGACGCCGGTGGGCCCGATCATCAGGATGTTCTTGGGCGAGATCTCGTTGCGCAGCGCTTCCGGCAGTTGCATCCGTCGCCAGCGGTTGCGCAGCGCGATGGCGACCGCGCGTTTGGCCTGCTGCTGGCCGACGATATAGCGGTCGAGTTCGTGCACGATTTCGCGCGGGGTCATGTCCGACATGTCAGCTCCTGCGATGACTACTGGTGCGGTGGCCGGGATTGGGGGCGGCTTCAGCCGCAGTCCAGCTCTTCGATGGTGCGGTTGTGGTTGGTGTAGATACAGATATCGGCGGCGATCGCGAGGCCCTTTTCGACGATGTCGCGGGCGCCGAGGTCGGTGTGGTCGAGCAGCGCGCGCGCCGCCGCCTGGGCGAAGGGGCCGCCGGAGCCGATCGCGATGAGGTCGGCCTCCGGCTGGATGACATCGCCGTTGCCGGTGATGATCAGCGACGCCTCCTTGTCGGCCACGGCCAGCAGCGCCTCGAGGCGGCGCAATAGACGATCGCTGCGCCAGTCCTTGGCGAGCTCGACGGCCGCACGCACCAGGTTGCCCCGGTGCTGTTGCAGCTTGGCTTCAAAGCGCTCGAACAGCGTGAACGCATCGGCGGTACCGCCGGCAAAGCCGGCGATGATCTGGTCGTTGTGCAGGCGGCGCACCTTGCGGGCGTTGCCCTTCATCACGGTATTGCCGAGGGTGACCTGACCGTCGCCGCCGATGGCGACCTTGCCGTTGCGGCGCACCGAGAGGATGGTAGTGCCACGGTATTGTTCCAACAGGAGTACTCCCGAGACCAGGGATTGCATGCGCCGGACGTGGGCGTGCGCTGCCCACACTGATGTTGCTGCTGCCCACACTGATGTTGCTGAGGCGTCACCCGCTCACGGGCGATGCGGTTTTAGTCGGGGCGGGCACAGCGTATTTCAATAGCCGGGCCCTGTCGTGGTCTATCGCAGCCCGTCGCTGCCGATCGGCATCCCGTGGCGGCGGGTCCGCCTTGGCCCACCCGGTACTGCCGGTTACACTGCCGCCTCCACGGGGAAGGCACAATTTGGACGGCGACAGCAATCTGGTGACCGGCTCCGACCAGCCCCGCGCCGCCCGCCCGCGAGGCCTGCTCGGTGCCAGTGCGCTGGTCGGTTCGATGACCATGGTATCGCGGGTGCTGGGCCTGGCGCGCGACGTCATCGTCGCCCGCGTAATTGGCGCCGACGGCCTCGCCGACGCCTTCTTCGTCGCGTTCAAGATTCCCAATTTTCTGCGTCGGCTGTTTGCCGAGGGCGCCTTTGCCCAGGCCTTCGTGCCGGTGCTGTCCGAATACCGTCAGCGCGGCAGCGCCGCGGCCGCCAGGGAGCTTATCGACCGGGTGGCGGGGGGCCTGGGTTCCGCGCTAATCCTGTTGACCTCCCTGGCGGTGGCGGGTGCGCCGCTGGTGGCGATGTTGTTTGCGCCCGGTTTTGCCGCCGACGCGGCAAAATTCGCCGCGGTGACCGATCTGATCCGCATCACCTTTCCCTATTTACTGTTTATCTCGCTGGCGGGCTTTGCCGGCGGCATTCTCAACAGCTTCGACCGCTTTGCGATTCCCGCCTTCACGCCGGTGTGGCTGAATGTCTGCCTGATCGGCGCCGCGCTCGCCGCCGCGCCGCTCGGCGCGCGGCCGGTCTATGCGTTGGCCTGGGGGGTGTTCGCGGCCGGCATCATCCAGTTGCTGTTTCAATTGCCCTTTCTGGCGCAGATTCACCTGCTGCCGCGGCCACGGCTCGACTGGCGCGACCCCGGCGTGCGCCGCATCCTGACCCTGATGGTGCCGGCACTGTTTGGCGTATCGGTGAGCCAGATCAATCTGTTGCTCGACACCATACTGGCGTCGTTCCTGCCCACCGGCAGCGTGTCCTGGCTGTATTATTCCGATCGCATCACCGAACTGCCCCTGGGGGTGTTTGCAGTCGCGGCCGGCACCGTGATCCTGCCCCGGCTGTCGCGCCACCACGCGGCCAATTCCACCGCCGAGTTCAGCGCGACGCTGGACTGGGCGCTGCGCTTCATCCTGCTGATCGCGGTGCCGGCGTCGGTGGCGCTGATCATCATTGCCGAACCCCTGTTGACGACGCTGTTTTACGACGGCGACAGCATCGACGCGCGGGACATCCGGATGGCGACCATCAGCCTGCGCGCGTTTGCGCTGGGTCTCGCGGCCTTTATGCTGATCAAGGTGCTGGCACCGGGCTACTATGCCCGCCAGGACTTACGCACGCCGGTGCGCATCGGCATTATCGCGATGATCGCCAACATGGGTTTCAATGTCGCGCTGGTGCTTCCGCTACACCATTTTTTGCGCATTGGCCACGCCGGTCTCGCGCTCGCGACCACGCTGGCGGCATTCTTGAACGCCGGTTTGCTGTACCGCGGCTTGCGGCGCAGCGGCGCGTTTGCGCCGCTGCCGGGCTGGGGCCGCTACTGGGCGTTGCTGGTGTTGGCCAACCTGGTGATGGCCGGCGTGCTGGCCGCATTCATGTGGCGCCTGACCGACTGGCAGGGCTGGTTCTGGTGGCAGCGCGTCGGTGGGCTGGCGGCGATGTCGGCCGCCGGCTTTGCGGCCTACGCGGCCGTGCTGCTGGCGGGCGGCCTGCGCCCGCGCGATCTGCGCGGCAGTGCGCGCCGCCGGTCCTGAGTCGCCCGGCCCCTGGGGCTCGCCGTGCCTCGGCTGCCTGCGCTAGGAGCCTGTCGGACTTGAGCGTCCGTAGCGAGGGAAAGTCCGATTTGAGGCAGATTTCGGGCAAATTTGCGGCGAA
>CBDDRG010000224.1:0-15375 GCA_965232975.1 uncultured bacterium | reverse complement strand
ATCCCGGCAACCCGGGTAGCTCGGGTAGCCCGGGCAGATCGGGCAGCTCCACCAGTTCGTGGGTGGTCAGGTGGATGTGGGGCGCGAGCGGCGCCAACGCAGCGCGCAGCGCGGCCTCGGCCTCCCGGTAGTAGGGGGCATCGCTCGAACGCAGGATGTGGATGGTGTCGGGGCTGGCGGCGAACACCGCGCACCAGCATACCCCCAGCAAGATTCCGCACAGCCGGCGCGCGAGCGCTGGTCGAAGAGCGGTGTGCAAGCGTCCTGCCATGACATCTTCCCGGCGCGTTGGCTGCAATTGGTAAAGAGCCTTTTCAAGATCTCGCTGAAGCGCGCATCGCGGCGTTGAAACCGGTATCAAAATGCTCACATACGCCGTATGTGCTGCGCTTTTTTGGTTAGTCTCGCCTTGCGCTGCATCCGCTGATCGAGAGCTTGCCAAGGATGGCTTGCACGCAGATCAAGCACGCTAAGCGCTTGATCTGCGTGGGCCGTCGTGGGCGTGTACCGCGACGAGCCGGGTTGAAAAAGGGCAGGAAAGCCATTTTTAAACATGCTGCCAAGGTGCCGAGCGTCCGGCATTCCGACCGGCCTGGGCAGAATAGTCGCGGCGCGGGTTTTGGGCAATTGGCGGGGTGCCACGGTCCCGGTCGCTACCGCCGGCGCGCCACATAGTGCCTGGCCACCGGCGCCTGTAGCGCACAGGCGGCGAGCTGGTCGTCGATGGCGCGCTCGCTGTCGCCGGTGCGCTCGCGCTGGCGCAGATAGTCGAGCCAGGATTCCACAAGGAAGGTCTCCAGGTACCAGTTGGGGCGCGCCGGGTCGGCGAACAGCTCCCAGTAAAAGGCGCCGGTGCGCTTGCGCAACAGGCGCGCCGGCGCCATCAGGGCTAGAAACTCGGCGCGGCGAGCGGCGTCGATGTGGTATTCGACGATGACCATGACCGGCCCCGCGGCGGGGCGGATACGGGTGAAATAATCCGGCTCCGGCGAGGGCAGCAGCGCGCTCGGCGCTCGCGTGCGCTGCTGCGGGATCGGAAAGCGCCGGCTCAGCAACAGCGACAGCAGCACCCCGGGCGCGGCGATCAGCAGGCTGGTGCGCACATCGAACAGATCCGACAGGTGGCCCCAGACGGCGGCGCCGGTGGCGGTCGCGCCGCCGTAGACCAGCATCACGATGGACAAGGTGCGCGCCAGCACCCAGCCGGGGGTGATCAGCTGGGCGGTAACGACGACCGTCGAGAACAGCACGATCCAGCACAGGCCCACCAGCGTGGCGAGCGCGGCCAGCAGCGCAGGGTGGCTGGTGAAGGCAATGGCGAACAGCGCGAGGGCGAACACCAGCGCGCTGACATCGAACTGGCGGTTGTGGCTCCAGCGCCGGCGCAGCGCCGGCAGCGCGCTGGCGCCGATGATGGAGCCGAGCCCGGTGGTGCCGATCAGCAGGCCGTAGGTCTGGGCGCTGGCGCCCAGGTCGCGAATGACGATGACCGGCATCATCGACCAGAACGCGCTGACGAACAGGAAGCAGACCCCGCAGCGGATCAGCACCGCTCGCATCCTGGGTTCGTGGCGGGTGTAGCGAAGCCCGGACTTCATGGCGGTGAAAAAACGCTCCACCGGCAGCGCGCTGCTGCTGTTCGCTCCCTTGGGGTGGTGAGTGATGAGCGCGGTGATCACCGCGACGAAGGACAGCGCATTGAGCGCGAATACCAGCGCCGGGCCGCTGGCGGCGATCAGCACGCCTCCGATGGCGGGGCCGATCGCCTTGCTGACGTTGGTGCTCAGCGAGTTCAGCGTGACTGCATTGCTGAGGTGCTCGCGCGGCGCGAAGGTTGGAATGTTGGCCGACCAGGGCGGGCGCATCATGGCGTTGCCGGCACCGAGCGCGAAGGTCAGGATCAGCAGCCACCAGGCGGTGGTCATGCCCTGCTGCGTGAGCACGACCAGCAGTACGGCGCTCGCCAGCATCCACAGGTGCAGCACCAGCAGCAACAGGCGCCGGTTGAAGATGTCGCCGAGCGTGCCGGCCGGGTAGGCGAGCAGAAAAAACGGCAGCGTGGTCGCGGTCTGGATCAGTGCGATCATCAGGTTCGAGGGCGCCAGCGTCGCCATCAGCCAGGTGGCGGCGACCTCGTTCATCCAGGTGCCGATGTTGGAGATGGTCATCGCCACCCACATCACCCGGAACAGCGGAAAGCGCAGCGGCGACCACACCGAGGTTGGCGCCGGCAGCGGCGCGGGCGGCGGGATATTCATGGACCGGGGTTCATCGGCGGGCGTCGCCGAGGCCCGCCCAGCGCTGCACCCCCGGGGTGTCGAGCCCGAACAGGTCGAGGGTGCGGCCGACGGTCTGGCACACCATGTCGTCGATGCTCTGCGGCAGCGTGTACAGCGCCGGCACCGGCGGCGCGATGATGCCGCCCATCTCGGTGACGGCGACCATGTTGCGCAGGTGCGCCAGGTTGAGCGGGGTTTCGCGCGGCAGCAGCACCAGGCGGCGGCGCTCTTTCAGCACCACGTCGGCGGCGCGGCTGACCAGGTTGTCGCACAGGCCGTGGGCGATGGCGCCCAGGGTCTTCATCGAACAGGGCGCGACCACCATGCCCAGCGTCGCGAAGGAGCCGCTGGCGATGCTGGCGCCGACGTCGCGGTGACTGTGCACGACGTCGGCGAGCTGGCCGATCCCCTGCCGGTCAAACCCGGTTTCGGCGCGCAGCGTGACCGCGCCGGCCGGCGACAGGATCAGGTGGGTCTCGATGTCGCCGCGCGCGCGCAGCGCCTCCAGCAGGCGAATGCCGTAGAGCGCGCCGGTGGCGCCGGTGATGGCGACGATCAGACGTGGCTTGGCCATGATGTCCTGCACTTTTTCCCGATTACCTGCCTCAGCGGCGCTCACCCCACTCCGGGAAATGCAGCGCGACCCGATAGTATAGGGGCGGCAACACCAGCAGCGTCAGCACCGTGGATGCCGTGGTGCCGAAGATCAGCGAGGTCGCCATGCCCGCGAACAGCGGGTCGCGGTACATGATCATGGTGCCCAGAATGACCGCGAGCGCGGTCAGCAGGATCGGCCGCAGGCGCACCGCGCCGGCGAGTTTCACCGCCTCGCGCAGCTCGTGGCCCTGGTGCTGGTAGTCGTGGATGAAATCGATGATCAGCAGCGAATTGCGGATCACGACGCCGGCGAGCGCGACCATGCCGATCATCGACGCCATGCTGAACGGAATGCCGATGAGCCAGTGGCCGGGGAAGATGCCGATCAGCCCGAGCGGGATCGCGGTCATGCCCAGCACCGGGATCAGGAACGAGCGATAGGTGGCGACCAGCAGCAGAAAGATCAGCACCAGCGCCACGCCGAGCACGACACTCATCTCGCGGAACGCATCCAGCGTCAGGCGCAGCTCGCCGTCCCACAGCAGTTGATAGCCGTCGAGGGTGTCGGGCAGCACCGGTTGCAGCGTGATGTTGTCGGTGCGCAGGGTTTCGCCGGCGACTTCGAGTCCGTCGAGATCCTTGTCGATGGCCATGACCGCGTATACCGGCGCGGTGATGGCGGTGACGTTGCCACCCACATAGGTCACGCGTTCGTTGTCCTTGCGTGTGATCGGCCGCTCCATTGTCGTCGTCACCACTCGAGTCAACTCGGACAGCGGCACGGCATCGCCCGCGCGGTTGCGCACCAGGGTGCGATCCAGCAGCGCCGGGTCGATCGCGGTCGCGCGCGGCACCCGGATGCGGATCGGCACCGGGTTCTTCTCGCCGGGGATATGGGCCTCCGACGCCAGGACGCCGTCCATCAGCGCGCGGATGGTCTGCTCGATGTCCGCCGTGGTCACGCCCGAGAGCACGGCTTTCTCCCTGTCCACGACGATATCGATCTGCTGGGTGTCGGCGACCTCGCTGTCGAACACGTCCACCATCTGATAGGTCTCGGTGAAGCGCTGTTTCACCCGCGCGACCATGGCGCGCAGCACCTCCGGGTCGGCGCCGTGGATGTTGGCGAGGATCACCGCCGAGGTCGGCGGCCCGGGCGGCGATTCCATGAAGCGCACATCCATGCCTGGGTTGCGCGCGCGGATCGGCGCCGTCGCGTCCCGCAGCGCCTCGACCACGCGCATGGACTTGGTGTGCCGCAGCTCCTTGTCCACCAGATTGACGCGGATCTCGGCGACATGGGCGCCGCGCCGGTTGTTGCCGCCGCTGACCTGGCTCGAAAAATCGACGACGCCGGGGATGCCGACGTAGGTCAGGTAATTGCTCACCAGCGGGTGCGCGCCGAGCACCGCGCCGAATTCCCGCGCGACGCGGTCGGTGGTCTCGATGGCCGAGTTCTCGGGCATGTCGATGGCGATGGCGAAGGTGTTGCGGTCGTCCTTGGGCATGATCGCGAGACCGACGCCGCCGAACGACAGCGGGCCGCCGACGCCTGCCGGGCGCAGGAACTGCCAGGCCGGCATCACGAAGGACGCCAGCAGCGCCACCACCATGACCGCGAACAGCAGATTGCGGCGCAGGCTGCTCGCCAGCAGCGGCGTGATCACCCGGAAGTACAGCTGGTGCAGCGCGTTGGGTCGCGGCGGCGCCGAGGGCGCCGCCTGGCCGTGTTTCAACCAGCGGTTGCAGGCCCAGGGCACCACCACATAGGCGACGATCAGCGAGGCGCCGATGGCGACCGGCACGTTGAAGGTGATGGGGTAGAAGAACTCTCCGTTCATGCCCGAGATCAGGCCCAGCGACGAAAACACCAGAATGATGGTGATCGTCGCCATCGTGGTCGGCTTGCCGATCTCGTTGGTGGCGAGCACCGCGGTGGCGCTGCGGTTGTCGGTGCCCAGTTCGAAGTGGCGGTGGATGTTCTCCATCACCACGATGGCGTCGTCCACCAGCATGCCGAGCGCCAGGATCAGCGCGAACAGCGACATGCGATTGACGGTGTCGCCGACCAGCATGTTGACGGCCAGCGTCAGTCCCAGCACCAGCGGCACCACCAGACACACGATCATCGCCTGGCGGACGCCGAGAAAGGGCACCAGCACCAGCAGCACCGCGCTGATCGCTATCGACAGGTCGAAGATGAGCTGGTTGACGGTGTAGTCGGCATCCTTGCCGTCGTTGCGGGTGGTCACCACCTCGACCTCGCTGGGCACGAACTGGGCTGTCATGTCGGCCACCATGGCCAGCACTTCGCGGCTGACCACGACGGCGTTGGTGTTGGGCTTCTTGGCCACCGACAGCGTCACCGCGGCCATCTCGCCGCTGGTGGCGGCGGCCGAGTAGCGCGGATCGCCGGGGCCGAACGCCAGCCGGGTGAGCTGATCGCGCTCGGCGAGCGGGCCATCGACGACGTCGCCGATGTCGTCGAGATAGATCAGCTGACCCTGGTGCGTGCCCAGCGGCAGGTGGCGAATCTCGTCGAGGGAGCTGAGCTGCCCGCGGAGCTGCACGCGCCGGCTCTCGCCATCGCGGACGATCTGGCCGACGGTGGCGGAGACGTTGCTCGCCGCGATCATGGCGATGCCCTCGGTCAGGGTCAGTTGGAACGCCTGTAACCGCTCCGGGTCGAGGTTGACGCGGATCTCGCGGTTGCGGCCGCCGTGGATCTCGGTCACCGACACTTCTTCGATGGTGTTCAGGTGCTCTGCCATGCGCTCGGCCAGGCGCCGCAAGGCATAGTCGTCGTAGCTGTTCGACGCGAAGCTGATGGTGGCGATGGGCACATCGTCGATGTCGAGCTGGCGCACCAGCGGCGGCGTCGCGTTCGCCGGCAGCAGATGGCGATTGGCGGCCACGCGCTGCGTGATCCGGCTCACGGCGGCGTCTTCATCGACGCCGACATCGAACTGCACCTGCACCTGGCCCATGCCGTGGCTGGCGACGGCGAAGGTGTGATCGACGCCATCGATCTGGCGCAGCACGCCCTCCATGGGCGCGACTATCAGGCGCTCCACCTCCATCGGCGATGCGCCCGGCAGGCCGAAGGTCACCTGGGCACCGGGCACCACGATCTGCGGGTTCTCCTCGCGCGGCGTGGTCAGCGCCGCGAGCACGCCGAGCAGCAGCACGAAGAGCACGAACAGCGGCGTCAGCTTGGAATCGACGAAGGTGCGCGCGGTGCGGCCAGCCGAGTTGAGTTTGACCGAATTGAGATCGGCAGGGTCGGGGGGAGAGTTCGGGTGGGCGTCAGACATGGGCGGGCGACTCGCGCGGCAAGCGGTGGCGGGGTAGGGGCTTGGTTCCTGAAGCTGGGTTCTGCGGCGCTCAGAGTGGCGGTGGCGCCACCTGGTCGCCCTCGCGCATTTTTGCCGTCGGCGCGGTGACGATGCGCTCGCCGGCATCGAGCCCCGCCAGCACCACGATACCGGAACCGGCCGCGTGCTCGGTGCGCAACCACCGGAAGTGGGCGCGGCCATCGGCCGCCACGACGTAGACGCCGGTCAGGCCGCCGCGCTCGACCAGCGCCGCCGCCGGCACCACCACCGCCTGGGGGCTGCCGAGGGTGAACCGGGCGCGGCCGAACATGCCGGGCAACAGGCCGGGTGTCGCCGGCAGCGAGACCTTAACTTCAAAGCCCCGGGTGACCGGGTTGCCCGATGCCACGAGGCGGATCACCTCGCCGTTCAGGGCCTGGCCGCTCAGGGTCTCGCCGCGCTGCGTCTGGCCGAGGGCGTCGATGCTGATCTGCACGCTGTCGCCGGTGCGAATGCTCGCCACCCGCCGCTCGGCGACATGGGTCGCGAACAGCAACGCGGTGTCGGACTCGACGGTGATCAGCGGCTTGCCGGGCGCGGCCAGATCGCCGACGCGGCCATGGCGCGCGACCACCACACCGGCCACCGGGCTCAGGATCTGGGTGTACTGGCGTTCGGCGCGGGCGCGGCTCAGGGCCGCCTCGGCGGCCGCCAGGTTGTCGCTGGCCAGTTGCAATTGCAGGCGCGCCTTGCGCAGCGTGGTTTCCGGCAGTACGCCCCGGGCGAACAGCCTGGCGCCATCCTCGACGTCCTTGCGGGCGTCGCGCTGGGCCGCGCCGGCCTGGTCGCGGTTGGCCTGGGCCGCGCGGATATTGGCGTCGATGTCCTGGCTGTCGAGGGTCGCGAGCAACTGCTTGTAGTTGACGCGCTGGCCCTCGCGGACCTCGATGGTGCGCACATAGGCGGCGGTGCGCGAGCTGATGTCAACGCGCTCGTCGGACACCACCGAGCCGGTGGTGGTGTAGATCAGCGGAATGTCACGCGTGCTGACGACCTCGGTTGGCACCGCGAAGGTCGTGGGCGGGGGCGGCGCGTTGGCCAGCGGATCCCCGCCGCAGGCCGCGAGCAGCGCGGTTGCCAGGATTTCCCAAACCAGGCCCACGCCCATGCCCACGCGACTGCCCGTGCGAATGCTGCTGACCATGCGCGCCCCCTGCGGCTAGACGTTCTTATTTTGCTGTGGTGCTGACTTTTGCTTTGGTGCTGATGGTGGCGACCGCTCACTGCGTTATGGCGACCGCTCACTGCGCGCCGCAGCCATGCTTGCGCTGCGGGCGCTCCGGTTCTCGGTGCTGGCGCCGCACCATAGCAGAGGCTCCGGTCGAAGGCGAGATTTCCCACTGCTGCCGGCCGCACCGACGCGCCGCGACCCGGTATGATGCCGGCCCCGCGCCGATCGGCGCCAACATCGCACCCCAGGAATCCCTGTGCCACCGCCACAGCCAAGCCCGTGCGCTGTAAAGCGTTCGCCGCCTCAGGATGGCGGGCGGTGTTGACGCCCGGCCTACAGGCGGCGCTGCTGCTCAACCTCGCCTCGCTGTTGTGGGCGGGCAACATGCTGCTCGGGCGCCTGCTGAGCGGGTACGTCGGCCCCTGGTTCATCGTCGGTGCACGCACGTTGGTCGGAAGTTTGGTGCTTGTGGTGATGCTGTTGCAGCGGCGGCGCGCGTCGGGCCTGATTGCCCGCGTGCAGAGCTGGCCGCTGCTGATCGTGATGGCGCTCGCCGGCATCCTCGGTTTCCCGATCCTGCTGTATGAGGGGCTGCGCTCCACCAGTGCCATCAATGCCGGATTGATCAACGCCTTTACGCCCTTGGCGACCGCGTTGCTCGGACTGCTGTTGCTGCGCGCGCCACTCGGCTGCCGCCAGGGGCTGGCGGCGGCGATCACCATCCTCGGCGTGGGCTGGATTGTCGCCCAAGGTCGCTGGGAGGTAGTCCTGGGTCTCAAATTCAATCGCGGCGATCTGCTGATTCTGGCCGCAGTCTTTCTGTGGAGTCTGTACGGCATTCTGGGGCGGCGGGTGCTGCAACAGCTCAGCGTCGTCGAGGTCACCGCGCTCGGGCTGTTCATCGCTGCGTCGATCGCGGTGCCGCTGGCGGTGTGGGAGGCGCAGACCCGCATTCCTCCCCGGCTCGACCCGTTCGTGATCGGCGCGCTGGCGTTTATCGGCGTCGGCCCGACGGTGCTCGCGTTGCTGTGCTGGAATCGCGCGGTGGCGCTGGTCGGGCCGGCGCTGGCGTCGCTGCACGCCAACATGATTCCGGTGTATGCCATCGCCATCGCCGTATCGGTGCTCGGGGAAAGGCTCACCACGGCGGACATGGTCGGCGCCGGACTGGTGCTGGGTGGCAGCGTCTACGGTGGCTTGGGTCAAGTCCGACAGGCGTCCGGCTCCTAGCGCCCGTTCGTGGCAGCGATCACCAGGCCGAGCGCTTCGCCCTGGGTCAGCATGGCGAAATAGCTATCGATAAACAGTTTGGCGTTGCTGTCGAGATCGAAATTGCCGGGCATGAACAGCCAGTTGGCGATCAGCCCGTTGAGGTAGGCGTGGAGCATGATCGCCGCCTTGCGGGTGTCCAGCGTGGCTGGCAACTGCCTTTTGGCGACCACGTTGTCGAGCCCGCGCTGCAGCCGTTGGGTGCCGTCGATGTAGGTGGCCTGCCGGCGCTCGCAGATCGGCTCCATGCCGGGGCCAAAGTCGCACTTGTGAAACAGGATGCTGAGCACCCGCCGCCGCCGCGGGTTGCGCACGGTCTCGGTCAGCGCCAGCGTCGCGAGTTCGCGGATGCGCGTCAGCGGGTCGGGTTCCTCTTCGCTCTCGCAGGCTTCCGCGAGCGCTTCCATGGGCAGGCGCACGCGCTCGCACATGGCGTCGAACAGATCCATCTTGTTCTTGAAGTGCCAGTAGATGGCGCCCCGCGTCAGCCCGGCCGCCGCGGCGATGTCGGCCAGCGTGGTGCGCGATACCCCCTGCTCCAGAAAAATTCGCTCGGCGGCGTCGAGCAGCAGGTTGCGGGTCTCAAAGGCTTCCTCTTTGGTCCTTCTCGCCATCGTCAAAGGGCTCTTGGCATACATTTGTGGATGTTTGTTCGGGCGTTAAAGCAAGCTGGCGACGGTCGTGGATAGCGCTGTTCTGTGCGCAGATCGCGGCATTATCAGTGAATAATACGGCTATTTAGTCGATTTGACGCGCCTGTTCACGATTTTTGCGATTGCGCAGAGAACCTTGGCGACGGTTGCAGGCATTCGTGGATGTATGTAGCATCGCCGGAAAGCCGGAATTGCAATGGCCTCCCTGCCGCGATCCCAGACTCACCCAGGCTCACCCAGACCCCCCAGACTCACCGAGGCCATTATGCGCTGTTTGGCTCCAGCACCCGCCAGCGGCGCAAGAGCGCCGGGGGCACGGGATTCCACAAAAGTTAAAGTTATTGCCGGCCAGGCGTTGGCGCTGCTGGCGCTGACGGCGGCACTGGTGGTGTTACCCGGCTGCGGCGACAAGCCGGCCGCGCCGTCGGCGGCAGCGGCGGCCCCCATCGTCGAGGTGGGCGTGGTGGTGCTGGCGGCGCAGACCGTCACCACCCACGCCGAATTGCCGGGCCGGGTCGCTGCCGTGCGCACCGCCCAGATCCGCCCCCAGGTCGGCGGCATCATCAAGCGTCGGGCCTTTACCGAGGGCGACGAGGTCGCCGCCGGAGCGCTGCTGTACCAGATCGACCCTGTGCCCTATCAGGCCGCAGCTGCCGGCGCGCGCGCTGCGCTGGCCCGCGCCGAGGCCCAGTTGACCAAGGCGCGGTTGAGTGAGCAGCGGCTGAAGCGGATGGTCGGCGCCAACCTGGTGAGTCAGCAGGATTACGACATCGCCAGCGCCGACCTGGCCAGCGCCCAGGCCGACGTGGGTGTCGCCCGCGCCGCGTTACAGACGGCGACGGTCAACCTCGGCTACACCGAGATTCGGGCGCCCATCGCCGGGCGCATCGGCAAATCCCTGGTCACCGAGGGCGCACTGGTCGAGGCGGAGCAGGAAGCGCCGCTGGCGGTGATCCAGCAGCTCGACCCGATTTATGTGGACATGACCCAGGCCAGCACCGAGCTGCTGAGCCTGCGTCGCAAGCTGGCCGCCGGTCAGTTGCGGCCGTCCGCCACCGGTGCGAGCGCGGTGCAACTCGCCTTTGACGATGGCTCCGCCTACAGCCATCCCGGCGAATTGGCGTTCACCGAGGTCAGCGTCGAGCCGAGCACGGGCGCGGTGACGGTGCGCGCGATCTTCCCCAACCCGGAGCGCACGCTGCTGCCGGGCATGTTCGTGCGCGCCCGCATCGAGGAGGGACAGCGCGCGGGGGCGCTGCTGGTGCCGCAGCGCGCGGTATCCCGCGATCATGCCGGCAACGCCTTTGCCCTGGTGGTGAGTGCCGACGACAAGGTGGAGCGGCGCCCGCTGACCATCGAGCGCGCGCTCGGCGATCAGTGGCTCGTGAGCGCGGGTCTGGCCGCTGGCGACCGCGTGATCCTGGATGGCTTGCAGAAAGCTCGCCCCGGCGCCCAGGTGAAGGTGGCGGCCGCCGCTGCGCCGGGCGCTGCGGCGCACTGACCTCATCTCGCTGACGCCGGCCGGTACAGGAATCCACCGCCATGTCGAATTTTTTCATTGACCGCCCAATCTTTGCGTGGGTCATCGCCATCCTCGTCATGCTCGGCGGCGGCCTCGCGATCACCCAGTTGCCGATCGAGCAGTACCCCGAGATCGCGCCGCCGGGGGTGTCCATTCGCGCCGTGTATCCGGGTGCCTCGGCCAAGACCGTCGAAAACACCGTGGTGCAGACCATCGAGCAGAACCTGACCGGCCTCGACAATCTGCTGTACTTCTCGTCGACGGCAGATTCGGCCGGCATCGCCGAGATCCAGCTCAGTTTTCTGGCCGGCACCAACCCCGATATCGCGCAGGTGCAGGTGCAGAACAAATTGCAGGCAGCGCTGCCGATGCTGCCCCAGGCCGTGCAGCAACAGGGTATCCGCGTCACCAAGGCGGCGACCGGCGTCATGATGGTGGTCGCGTTCGTGTCGCCCGATAGCAGCATGGATCGCTACGACCTGTCGGACTACGCCTTCGCCAATATTATGGAACCCTTGAGCCGGGTCAACGGTGTCGGCGAGGTCGAGTTGTTCGGTTCGCAGTACTCGATGCGCATCTGGCTCGACGCCAACAAGCTCAACGGCTATTCGCTGACCCCGGAGGACGTCAGCGCCGCGATCCGTGCCGAAAACGTGCAGGTCTCCGCCGGTGAGTTTGGCGGCGGGCCCTCGCTGCCCGGCCAACAGCTCAACGCCACCATAGTCGCGCAGACCTTGCTGCGCACGCCGGAGCAGTTCGAGCAGGTGCTGTTGCGGGTCAACCCGGACGGCTCACAGGTGCGTCTCGGCGACGTCGCGCAGGTCAATCTGGGCGGCGAGTTCTACATGTTCGACAGCTACTTCAACCGCAAACCCGCATCCGGTCTGGTGGTGCGTCAGGCGGTGGGCGCCAATGCGCTGGAAACCGCGCGCGCGGTGAAGGCGAAGCTGAAGGAGTTATCGGCGTTTTTCCCGCCCGGAATCACCTACGACCTGGGTTACGACACTACGCCCTTTGTCGAGGTGTCCATCGCCGAGGTGGTGGAGACGCTGCTGATCGCGATCGTGCTGGTGTTCCTGGTCATGTATCTGTTCCTGCAGAACTTCCGCGCCACGCTGATCCCCACCATCGCGGTGCCGGTGGTGGTTCTGGGTACCTTCGGCGTGCTCGCGGCGGCGGGGTTTTCGATCAATACGCTGACCATGTTCGGCATGGTGCTCGCGATCGGGCTGCTGGTGGACGACGCCATCGTCGTGGTCGAGAACGTCGAGCGCCTGATGGCCGAGGAGGGCCTGTCGCCGAAGGCGGCGACGCGCAAATCCATGGGCCAGATCCAGGGCGCACTGGTTGGCATCGGCGTGGTGTTGTCGGCGGTATTCATCCCGATGGCGTTCTTTCCGGGCACCACCGGCGGCATCTACCGCCAGTTTTCGATCACTATCGCATCGGCGATGATCCTGTCGGTGCTGGTGGCGCTGATTTTGACGCCAGCATTGTGCGCGACGCTGCTGAAGCCGCTGACGCCCGGCCACCACCACGGCAAGCGCGGCTTTTACGGCTGGTTCAATCGCGGGTTCACGCGTTTGTCCGAGGTCTACCAGGGCATCGTCGCCCGCATGCTGGGCAAAACGCCGCGCTATCTGGTGGTCTATGGCCTGATCATCGTCGGTGTCGGCGTGCTGTTCGCGCGTTTACCCACCGGGTTTCTGCCCAACGACGATGTCGCGCTGATGTTCGCGCAGTTGCAGTTGCCGGCCGGAGCCACACTTGAGCGCACCCTCGAAGTGATGCACGAGGTCGAGGATTATCTGCTCGACAAAGAAAAGGACACCGTCGCCTCGGTGTATACCGTCACCGGCTACAGCTTCAGCGGGCGCGGCCAGAATAACGCCCAGGCGTTCATCAAGATGCGCGACTGGAGCGAGCGTGCCGACCCCGCGCTGAGCGTGCAGGCGGTGGCGCAGCGGGCGATGGCGGCGTTCAGCCAGATCAAGGGCGGCATCGCCTTTGCGTTCTCACCACCGGCGATCCGCGCGCTTGGCAATTCCACCGGCTTCGACCTACAGTTGAAGGACAACGTCGGTCTGGGCCACGACGCGCTGACCGCCGCCCGCGACCAGTTGCTGGGCCTGGCGGCCAAGGATCCGCGGCTGACCAAGGTGCGGCCCAACGGCATCAACGACAGCCCCCAGTACCAGCTCGACATCGATCGCGAAAAGGCCGGCGCACTAGGCGTGTCGCTGGCGGACATCAACACCACGCTGTCCACTGCCTGGGGCGCCCTCTACGTCAACGACTTCCTGCACGACGGCCGCATCAAGAAGGTGCTCCTGCAGGGCGCTGCGCCCTATCGGATGCTGCCGGAAGACCTGAACAGATGGTATGTGCGTAACAGCAGGGGCGAGATGGTGCCCTTTGCCGCTTTCGCCGCCGGGCACTGGGTCCTTGGGCCATCCCGCCTCGAGCGCTACAACGGTGTGCCCTCGATGGAGATTCTGGGCGAAGCGGCCGCCGGCTACAGCTCCGGCGACGCCATGGCGGCGATGACCGAGCTGGTCAAGCAACTGCCGCCCGGCATCGGCTACGAGTGGACCAAGATGTCGCTCGAAGAGAGCCAGTCCGGCAGTCAAGCGCCGCTGCTGTATGCGCTGTCGCTGCTGGTGGTGTTCCTGTGCCTGGCCGCGCTCTACGAGAGTTGGTCGATCCCCTTTGCGGTCATGCTGGTGGTGCCGCTCGGTGTCATCGGCGCGCTGCTCGCCACCTACGCCCGTGGGCTGCCCAACGACATCTTCTTCCAGGTCGGGGTCTTGACCACCATTGGCCTGTCCACCAAAAACGCGATCCTGATCGTCGAGTTCGCGAAGGATCTGCACGCCCAGGACGTGGGCGTGGTGGAGGCGACGGTGGAAGGCGTGCGCCTGCGCCTGCGGCCGATCGTGATGACATCGCTGGCGTTCATGATGGGCGTGCTGCCGCTGGTGACGGCGTCGGGCGCCGGCGCCGCGAGCCAGAACGGCATCGGCACCGGTGTGTTGGGTGGCATGCTGACGGCGACCGTGCTCGCGATCTTCTTTGTGCCGCTGTTTTTCGTCGCGGTGCGCCGGGTTTTTTCGGGGCGCGCGGCGATCGACCGCGAAAATCGAAATTAATTAAAACCGGTGGCGAAAAGGTGCGCCGACAACACTTCCATTGTCACCCGCAAATCGGGTAAGGTGGCGACCGTTAGGGTGATCGGCCATGTTAAACAAGCTAACTAAATTTGGCCGGTGCGCTGTTCATGAGAGCGGCGCCGAGGTCATGAGAGCGGTGCCAAGGGCGAGATCCAGAAGCGAGACCCGAGAGTCCCTGGACTCTCGCAAACAGGTTCTCGGTGTGGTGCATCGGCGGCCTGGGGAGGGTGGTCGCCCCGGTTTTCGGTAGTGGATTGCTCAAATTCTTTGGCGCGACTTCTTGGCGCGACTTCTTTGGCGCGAGAGTGGGTCGACCCTTCGATGTGATTGTGATTCGAGACAATTTTAGGAATCGATATGCGCGGAGTTGATGTCATCTGGCCAAAGTCGTGCGTGACCGACACTATCTCCGGTTTGGCGCACCACCGCCAGGGGCGATGCACTCTGTCCGGGCTGATCAATTGCCAGGCCTGTAGCCAGAAACGCGACCAGCTGCTCGACAAACCGGTGTCGCCTGAACCCCTTGGTGGCGCCTGCAATGGCAGGCGAGCACTAGTTGGTTACGGGCGATTGTTTCGGCGTCGGGTTCGTGCCCCTCGTCATATGGGCGGCAAGCGCAGATCATCGGTGGCGGCTGGGTCAGGGAGCGCGAACCCGTTAGCTGCTGCCCCCGGTTGAAGCGAGAATAACGCAATAATTAAAGCTGCATAAGCAGCTATAAAAATTCAGCGCCCTTTCATTTCCAACAACCAGCTAACCAACGACCTAACGGCTACGCGAAAATAAGGGGGACAAGTCGTATGTATTCCTTCAGACACCGGCTCGCACACTATGTCATAACGCATCGAAAGATCGCGTGGGCCTTTTTCGTCTTGGTCACCTTGGCTTTCGCGGCTGGGCTTCCCAAGGTTGAATTCAAGACGATCTTCAGCGACCTGCTACCCGCCGATGATCCCTTTGTCAAGGTGTTCAAGGATCATGTCGGCTTCGGCAGCCCATTGACGGTGTCGGTGATGATCAAGCGCAAGGATGGCGATCTGTACAACGCCGAGACGCTGCAGAAAGTCTGGAACATGACGCGTGACATCGATTTGACTCCCGGCGTCGACCACGACCAGATCCTGTCCATTGCGAGCACCAAGGCACGCTATGCCGAGGCGACCGCCGACGGCATTGAAATGCAGCCGCTGATGGGCGACCACCCGCCGACGACAGACGAGGAAGTGGCCCGCTTCCGCGACCTGGTCGACAAATCGCGGGGCGTGAGAACTTTTTTAGAGTCGGAGGATGGTACCGCCACCATTATCACCGCCTCTTTTATCAAGCGCCTGGAGGATTAC
>CBDDRG010000223.1:0-3103 GCA_965232975.1 uncultured bacterium | reverse complement strand
CTGATATCGAAAGGGTTTGTTGGGGGACGCCGGTTGCGCCCGGTGATCCTGTCTTGCGCGCTGGCCGGTATCGGGGCGGTTGCCGACCCGGTGCTGGCCACCGAGGCCTTGACCCCGGCGCGCCGGATGGAAGTGGTCGCGGTGCGCGGGTCGGCCCTGCCACAGTTGCCCACCCAGCCCTTCAGCCAATATTCGGTGTTCGCGATCGCCGATGCCGCGGTCCCTGACGCCACGCTCCTACCCATCCCCTTCCAGTTCGACGACCTCAGCGCCGCGGGGCTGCCCTGCGTCCCCGGCGGCAGACTACTGCCCGCCGGCCGCGCCGAGGTGCTGGATCCCGGTGACGAATTGGTCTTCATGTTGAAGGACACCGGGCCGCGGGCGAGCGCGGCGCAATTGGCCGGCGCCGGTGACGCCGTTGCCGAAATCGCGCTGACCGAGGGCGGAACCACCCGCTACGCCTATGTCTTCAAAGGTGCTGCGGCACGCAGCGATACCCGCTACGCTCTTTACGACACAGACTCCGGCCTCATGCGCGCCGAGCACTGGCAATTGCAGATCGATCCGGTTCAACCGCTGATCTGGAGCGATCTGTGGGTGGACAGCTTCCGCCAGCAGCGCTCGGTGCTCGACACCATGAAACTGCGCGTCCATGCCCGCCTCGGCCTGCTCTCCGCCCGGCTCACCAACGATCAACTGGCGAGCCGGGTGATCGCGGTCGCCAACAGGCCGGTACGCAGCATTGTCGAGACCGAGGCCGTGTTCAGGGTATTTGGCATCAAAATCCTGACCGCCACCATTTTATTGGTGGCCAGCGCCGACGCCCTGGCGATTCCCGTGGTCGCCAGCATCCCGGTTTCCGCCGGTTTGCTCAGCGCTCTACGCATAGAGTTATCACTCGATTTTCAACAACTTGAAGGCGCATCCGTGCGTTCCGCTTCGACCCCAGCAGCACTGCGCGTCGGCGAACCAGCGCGACATCCATTGCTGGTCGATCAGCGCCTCAACTGGCTGGCGGGCTCTCACCCCGACGGTCTCGACATCATCGGCATGCTGACCATCGCCAACGCGGCCGCCGTCAATTTGACCGCGATATACCGGGACGCCGCGAATGGCGACCCCGACGACCGCCCCGAACGCTTTGCCGGCAGCCATCCCCAGCTCGGCTGGGCGCTGACCCATCTGCCCACCGGCGGCGAGGTCGCGCTGGTCGTCGATCTGTACTTTGGCGATGGCCTATGGAATGACGGTCCGGGGAGCGGCGCCCCGACGACCGCGGAGCGGGGGCCAGAGGCGGCGGCTCGCACGCTGTCGCACCCGCTGGTGCCCAAGGTAACGGCGTTGCCATAGCTCCAGCGGCCGCGCAGAAATTGGCCGGTTCTGCGATGCTTGTCTACAATCAAAGCGATAACCGCCTTTTCAGGCGGCTTTCTTTATCCCGTTACGCCACCTTCCAAGGATAATTTGATGGCCGCGATCTATGAGCGCTGGGTATTGCGGCATCCGGACGGGGTGCTGATTGCAATTCTGGTGCTGGCGCTGATCCTCGCCCTCGGCCTGCCAAGATTGCACATCGACGCCTCGGCGGACGCCCTGATCGGCGCGGACGGCGAGCTGGATTACTTTCGCACCATCGACCAACGCTATGCCAGCGGTGACTTTCTCGCCGTCACCTTCACGCACCGACCGACGCCAGACGCCCCCGATCTGTTCGCTGACGCTGCGCTCGCCACGTTGCAGGCGCTGCACACCGAGCTGGCGGCCATGGCTGGTGTCGCGCGGGTCAACTCACTGGTCAGTGTCCCGCTGCTGTTCAGTCCACGCATCACCATCACCGACATCGAAAAGCCACCGCGCACCCTGCTGACACCAGACACCGACCGCGAACTCGCGCGTCGGGAGTTTCTGGACAGTCCGGTTTTCGAGCGCACGCTGCTGAGCCCCGACGCCCTGACCACCGCAATTCAGGTCAGCTATAACCCGGATTCCGCCTACGACGACCTGCTCCACCAACGCGACGCCATCCAGCGCATGAGCGCCACCGGCAATCTGAGCGACACCGATACCGCGGCGCTGCTTCAGGTTGAGGCAGACCTGCAGGCTCGCGACGAGGCCAGGGCGAAACTCGATCGGGACCGCGTGCGTGCCATTCGCCAATTGCTGATCAAGTATGCGGATCGGGCAGAGCTCCACGTCGCCGGGCCAGGCGCCATCAGGGCCGACATCACCGATCTGGTTCGCCATGACGCGGTGCTGTTTGCCATTGGTCTGGTGCTGGTGGCCATTGCGCTGATGGCGGCGATCTTCCGCAACCCGCGCCAACTGCTGGTGCTGCCGCTGCTGACCTGCGTGCTCGCGGTGACCATGGTGGCCGGTGGCCTGGGCTGGATGGGCGGGCGCCTGACGCCGGTATCCGCCGGCTTTGCGCCCCTGTTGTTGCTGTTTGTGCTGGCGCTGTCCACGCAACTGCTGACGCGCTATCGGGATCTGCGCCGGAGTCGCCCGGGCGCCGACGACCTGGCGCTGGTGACCGCGATGGTCGCCAGCACCACTCGCCCCTATGCGGCGGGGACGCTGGCCGCCGTGGCCGCCTTCGGCACCCTCGCCGTTTCCGGTGTGCCCGCCCTCGCCGATCTCGGCGGCCTGCTCGCGGCGGGTCTCGCCCTGTCGCTAGGGCTTGGCCTCACCCTGATTCCCGCCGCTCTGCTCAGGTTTGGTCGCGGCGGGCTGGACGCGCGCCGCGACTGGGCCGCGCCGCTGCCCGCGCTGTGCACGCGCATCGCGGCCCACGGCCGCACGGTGTTGATCGCAACCCTGAGCCTCGCGCTGGTATGCGGCTATGGCATCAGCCGCCTGCGCGCCGACGCCAACTTCATCGACTTCTTCCGCGCTGATACCTCCATTCACCGCGCACTCGCCGTCATCGACGCTCAGTTGGGGGGCACCGCGCCCTTTGACATCGTGCTGCAGACGCCGGTCGCGCCCTCCATCGACCTGGTTGACAACGAACCGGCGGCGGCCGGCGCGGGTTTGCCCGACGCCGGCTTTCCCGCCATCAACAGTGCCGACGACGATGTGCCCTTCGCCGAGAGCGCCGGCGACC
>CBDDRG010000222.1:0-24410 GCA_965232975.1 uncultured bacterium | reverse complement strand
ACAGCCCCGCGAGCGGCGCTAGCAGCCGTATTGGGCTGCCGGGCCGATACCAGGCGTCCGTGATGGCGCGGGTGATCATCTGCACCAGCGCCGCCATTGCGGCGGTCTAGGAGCCTGTCGGACTTGAGCGTCCGTAGCGAGGGAAAGTCCGATTTGAGCCAGATTTTGAGGAAATTTGCGGCGAATAGCGGGGACTATTCAACGAAAATTTGCGCAAAATATGACCAAATTCGGCTTTTCCGCAGCAGGACAGTCTCAAGTTCGACAGGCTCCTAGGTCGCGGCGCGCGCGCGCCGCGACGGGGCTGGCAACGGCAGCGGTGTCCGGGTCGGCGGCGGGCAGAAAGTGGGTCTGATACAGCTCGGCATAGCGGCCGCCGGCGGCGAGCAATTCGCGGTGGCTGCCCATCTCGACCAGGCGACCCGCTTCCAGCACCAGGATGCGGGCGGCGTTTTCGACCGTGCTCAGGCGGTGGGCGATGACAAAGGGGGTGCGGCCCTTCATGGCGACTTCGAGCGCGGCCTGAATATAGCGCTCGGACTCGGTATCGAGCGCCGAGGTGGCCTCGTCGAGGATCAGGATCGGCGCGTCCTTCAGCAGCGCGCGCGCGATCGCCAGGCGCTGGCGCTGGCCGCCGGACAGCATCACGCCGTCATCGCCGATCAGCGTGTCGAAACCCTGGGGCAGGGCTTCGATGAAGTTCAGCGCATGGGCCATGCGCGCCGCCTCGCGCACCTGCTCGCGGGAGCAACCGGCGAGCTCGCCGTAGGCGATGTTGCGGTAGACGCTGTCGTTGAACAGTGTGACCTGCTGGCTGACCAGCGCGATGTGCTTGCGCAAGTTGACCAGCCGGTAGTCGTTGACATCGACACCGTCGAGCAGGATCTGGCCCTCGGCGTGGTTGTAGAAGCGCGGAATCAGACTCACCAGCGTGCTCTTGCCGCTGCCGGAAGAGCCCACCAGCGCGATGGTGTCGCCGGCGGCGACGGTAAAACTGATGTCGTTCAGCACTGGCTCCGCGCGCTTGCCGTAGGAAAAACTGATGCCGCGAAACTCGAAGTGGCCTTCGACGCGATCCCGCTCCAGCGTGCCGTCATCGATCTCCTCAACGTCGTCGAGGGTCGCGAACAGGGTATCGGCGGCGGCGATGCCCTGCTGCACCTGTTCGTTGATCTGGGTCCGCTGGCGCAGCGGCTTGCCCATCAGCGCGGCGGTAAAAATGAATTTGGCAAAGCCACCGGCGGTCATGGTGGCGAGAATCTCGGGCGTCAGCGTCAGCCAGATCAGGACGCTCATGGCGATCGACACCAGGATCTGCACCAGCGGCGTGCTCATGCCCGAGGTCGCGGCCAGCTTCAGGCTCTGCCGCCGATTGTTGTTGCTGGCCTTCCACATGCGCGCCTTTTCGTACTCCTGGCCACCGAACAGGTACATCTCGCGGTAGCCCGACACGGCCTCCTGCGCCACCTGGGTGACCTGGCCCATGGCGGACTGGATGTTCTTGCTGATGCGCCGCAGGCGGCGGCTGACGGTGCCGACGATGAGCGCGATAAAGGGCGCGATGGTGAAAAAAATCAGCGCCAACTTCCAGTTCAGATAGACCAGATAGGCCATCAGGCCGATCACCAGCGAGCCCTCGCGGATCGCCACCTTCAGCGCCGTGGTGGTCGCGCCCATCAGCTGCTGGATGTGAAAGGTCAGGCGGGTGACCAGGTGCCCGGTCATCTGGCCGTCGAAATAGGCGCTTGGCATGCGCGTGAGCTTGGCGAACACCAGGCCGCGCAGGCGCAGCACGATGCCCTGGGAGATGTAGCTCATACCGTAGTTGCCGACCAGAAAGCCGATGCCGCGCACCAGCGCCATGCCGATCAGCATCACCGGAATCGCGACCCGGCTCTGCGCCAGCACATCGCCATCGGCCAGCAACGCCTGCGCCACCCAGCCGGTGAGGCTGGCGTCCGGCTTGCTCAGCTTTTCGCCGAGCCCGAGGCTGGCGACATCGACCTGCTCGCCGGTCACCTTGGTCAGCGCATCGATCAGGTAGCCGAGCAGGTCCACAGCCGCCACTTGCATGGCGCCGAACAGCCACAGGCCAAGCGTCGCAACGATAAAGATCAGCCAGTAGGGCTTGACGTAGGACAGAAGGCGCAGATAGGTCTGTAACCCGGTGCGGGCGTCGGGGGTACTGCGGTGCGGGCTGGGAGTGGAAGCGGCGCGGGGGCGAGAAGACATGGATTGTCCTGTAGACACGGGCTGCACGGTGGCGGCGTCCCATCTACATTGGGTGCCGATCGCTCCTGCGGAGCCCCGGCGAGCGGAGCTCTGATGCGACCGCGCCACCGCGGGCGCTACTCTAGCACAATCCCGGTCGCCCGCGCCCGGCCGGTGGCGGGGCTCAATCCCAGTAGTGGCGTCGGCGTTCGCGCTGCGCGTCGACGTCGAGCGCGCCCGCCGCATCCCAGGTAAAGCGCAACGCGCCGCTGGCGGCGGTGTTCCACTGACGCGCGCCGACGCCGCGGTAACGCGCCACCACGCCCGCCTGGGGATGCCCGAAGTGGTGCCGATAGCCTGCGGAATAGACCACGTGGCGCGGCCGCAGGCGGCCGACGAAGGCGGGGCTCGACGAGGTGCCGCTGCCGTGATGGGGCGCCACCAGCAGATCGATGCGCGGCGGCAGTGCCGGATCGTTCAGCAGTTCCGCTTCGGCGGCGGCCTGAATATCGCCGGTGAGAAGCACGATCCGGTCGCGATAGCCGATCAGCAGCACGCAGGAGTGATCGTTGTCCGCGCCGGCAAAGTCGCGCGGCGGGTATAGCACGCGAAACGCCACCTCGCCCCAGCGCCACTGCTCCCCCGCCACGCAGGGCCGCGCCGGCACGGTCGCCAGCACGGTCGCCGGCACCGCCGCGGGCTGCCCGCTGAGCAGGTCGCGGGGCGGGTAGAAGGTCAGGAGTCCGAGCAGACCACCATTGTGGTCGAGGTCATTGTGGCTGATCACCAGGCCGTCGAGCGCGCGCCAGCCCTGGCGGCGCAGATAGGGCGCGACTATGCCACTGCCGGCGTCGAAGCGCGCGCTAAAGGCCGGGCCGGCGTCGTAGACCAGCACCGCGGTCGCGGTTTCGACGACCACCGCCAGACCCTGGCCCACATCCAGTACGGTGACCGCCAGCGGCGGCCGCTCGGCTGCGCGCGCCAGCGCCGTGGCGGTCAGGATCACGACGGCTGGAATGCGCGCGGCGAGGCTCCGCGGCAACAGCAATAGGCCGCCGGCAGCGACCAATGCAACAACCACCAACGGCCGCTCGACCGTCGCCGCTTGCCACTGCCAGGCCTCGGTGACGGTGGCAAACCAGTGCAACAGGTCGTCGAACACCTCGAGTTGCCGGCCGGCGACCCGCCAGCACCAGCTCGCCAGGTCGGCGCTTACAGGTGCCAGCGCCGCGCCGGCCAGGCACAAAGGCACCACCAGGAAGCTGATCCAGGGCACCGCCACCAGATTGGCGAGGGGCGACAGCAGTGGCACCTGGCCCTGAAACAACACCAGCCAGCCGGCGAGTGCGACAAACACGACGATCTGCGCCGACCACAGGCTGTGGCCCCGGCGCGCCTGCGGACGCGGCGCGAAATACCAGAGGAGCGCCGCCACCGCCCCGAACGACAGCCAGAAGCCGGCCGCGAGGACCGCCAGCGGGTCGAAGACACTGATCAACGCGAGCGCCCACAGCAGTGTGGTTAGCGGCTGGATCCGGCGGCGCAACAACAGCGCCGCGAGCACCACGGCGAGCATCAGCAACGCCCTCTCGGTGGCGATCGAGGGGCCGGCCAGCGCGGCATAAAACAGCGCCGTCGCGAGCGCCAAGCCCACGCCCAACTGGCGCGCCGGCAGCAACACGCCCAGCATCAACAGCAGGCGACCCAACCCGACGCCGAGCGCCATGCCGACACCGGCCGCCAGCGCAATGTGCTGGCCGGAAACCACCATCAGGTGCAGGGTGCCCGTCGTTTGCAGGTCGCGCCAGGTGGCCGCCGCCAGATCGCTGGCGTCGCCGACCGTCAGTGCGGCGACGAAGCCACGCGCGGTCGGTGTCAGTGGCAACCGGCGAATACGGTCGCGGAGTCCAGCACGCAGGCGGTCGATCGGCATGCCGGCGGCGGCCGCGAGCAGCGCGTTGGTCGGCGCCGTGCGCACATAGCCGGTGGCCGAGACGCCCTGGTACAGCAGCCAGGTGTGGTAGTCGAAGCCGCCGGGGTTGGCCAGCCCGCGCGGCTGGCGCAAACGCACTTTCAGCCGCCAGCGCTGCCCCGGCTGAAGGTCGGGGGCCGCGCCATACCAGCTCAGTTGCAGGCGCGCCAGCGGCGGTGGCGGCGCGCCGCTGGCCGCGAGGGTCTCGACAGCCAGCTGAAAGCGGGTGCGGCGGTCATCCGCGACCGGCAGGCCCGCGATCACGCCGGTCACCTCCCAATCGGTCTTGTCGAGCGCCGCCGGCAGGCGGGAGGCGAGCATCCAGTGGCCCCAGCACGCCGCGCCCAGCGCGCCGATCACAGCCCAGGGCAGCGGCCGCAACCAGCGCTGGGCGGCGACCAGCACCGGCAGTATCAGGACGGCACCCGCGGCGAGTACCCAGGGCGCCGGCAACCGGGGCCAGAATGCCGACGAAAACGCCCCGAGTGAGAATGCCAGCAACCTGATGTGCATCGCAGATACCCGGTTGGGGCGCCGAAGCACTCGGGCGGAGTGACTGCCGGGTCGTGCGCAGAACAGCCTGCGGAGCGCAGCCGCCAACAGGGGCCGGACGCTGTCCGATCGGCAACGGCCGCGAACACCATGGCGGCGAAAACGACGGCGGCAAAAACAATGTGGCTAAAACCAGCGCCTGTCGGCCAGAGCGCCAGATGAGTCTAGCCAGCTTTTGCGTTTGCCACCAAGATTCCGTAGCCTCCGGTACCGGGAAGAAGCTGGCCATGAAGCATCTGTTGATCGTCTACCACAGCGCGGGTGGCAAGACCGACCAGTTGGCGACAGCGGTGTTGCGGGGCGCGCGCCAGGAGCCCGCGGTCGAAACCCGCAAGCTGGGCGCTGGGGCCGCCGGTCTCGACGACCTGTTGTGGGCGGATGGCGTGGTATTCGGCACGCCGGAAAACTTTGGCTATATGAGTGGCGCGTTGAAGGATTTCTTCGACCGCACTTTTTATCCGGCCGAGCCCCATCGGCTCAACTTGCCCTATGCCCTGTTCGTCGGCGCCGGCAACGACGGCAGTGGTGCGGTGGGCGCCGTCGAACGCATCGCGCTGGGCTATCCGCTGCGCAAGGTCGCCGCGCCGGTGGTTGCGGTGGGTGCGCTGACGGCGGATCATCTGCGCGCCGCGGAGGAACTCGGGCTGACCCTGGCAGCGGGACTCGCATTGGGCATTTTTTGAACACGCGCGACGCGTTCTCTGGCGTCGCGCTTTTTGGCTCTCATCACTCACCACTCACCACTGCGGAAAACCATGGTCACAGGCTTGATCTTGTCCGGCGGCGGCGCCCGCGGCGCCTATCAGGTAGGGGTGCTGAAGGCCCTCGCCGAGCTGTTGCCAGTGGCCACGCGCAATCCCTTCCCGGTGATCTGCGGCACTTCGGCGGGCGCCGTCAACGCGCTGTCCCTGGCCGGTCGGCCGGGTACGTTCAAGCGGCGCGTCGAAGAGCTGGAGGCGGTGTGGTGCAGTCTGCGCGCCGAGCGGGTATATCGCACCGACCTCTGGGGCGTGCTGAAAAACACGCTGCGCCTCGGCCTCTCGCTGCTGTTGAGCCACACTTTTCGCAATGGCGATCGTCCGGTGGCGCTGCTCGACAACTCGCCGTTGCGCGCGCTGCTGGAGGGTTTCGTGCAATTGCAGGCGGTGGATGCGGCGCTGGCGCGGCGGGAGCTGCTCGCGGTCAGCGTGACCGCGATGGACTATGCGACCGGAGAGTCGGTGAGCTTCTTCCAGGGCGATAGCCGCGAGTGGCGGCGCAGCCTGCGCAAGGGCGTGCGCACCAAGCTCAGCGTCGATCACCTGCTGGCGTCGGCGGCGATTCCGACCATATTCCCGGCGGTGCACATTGGTGGCCACCACTACGGCGACGGCGCGATGCGTCAGCTCCGCCCCCTGAGCTCGGCGCTGCGCCTAGGCGCGGATCGACTGTTCATCGTCGGCGTCGGCGACCGGGCCGAAGCGCCGGCCGACGCCAATCTGCCCAACCATTCGCCGTCGGTGCCGCAGATGATCAACCAGCTGATCTACAGCGCCTTTGTCGACACGCTGGAAAGCGACCTGGAAGTCCTCGAAATCGTCAACAAACTCAATTGCTACGCACCCACCGACCGCGCGCTGGCGGAGTTCGGCATCGATCACCTGAAGCCGATCGAGCATCTGGTGATTCAGCCCTCGACCTCGATCAGCGCCATCGCCGAGACCCACTTTCACGAACTGCCGCTGAGTGTGCGGGCGTTTCTGCGCGTCACCCGCTCCACCGCGGCGGACGGCGCCGCCAGCGCCACCAGCTATTTGCTGTTCGAGCCGGGCTTCTGCCGCGAATTGATCGCCCTCGGTTATCGCGACGCGCTGGATCGGGAGCGGGACATTGCCGCCTTTTTTGCCCCGCCCACCGCCGTTGCGCAGCGCCGGGAAGCGCGGCTGTGAGCGCTGCGCGGTCGCCTCAGGGCCCGCGCAGCGCGTGGCCGGCAACCACCACGCCGTTGCTGTCGGCATAGACGTAATCGCCGGGGGTGAAGGTCACGCCGCCGAAGGTGACGGCGACATTGAAGTCGCCCAGCCCCCGCCGCTCGGTTTTGACCGGGATGGTGGCGAGTGCCTGGACGCCCAGATCGAGCCCGCTGATGGCGCTGACATCGCGGATGCAGCCGTAGATGATGACTCCCTCCCAGCCGTTCCTGACCGCGCCGGCGGCGATCATGTCGCCGACCAGCGCGCGGCGCAGCGAGCCGCCGCCGTCGACCACCAGCACCTTGCCGTGTCCCGGCCGGGCCAGATGATCCTTGACCAGGGAGTTGTCCTCGAAGCATTTGACGGTGACCACTTCGCCGCCGAAGGCCTCGCGGCCGCCGTAGTTCGACAGCATGGGCTCCAGGACGCGGACGGCTCCGGGGTGCTGGTCACAGAGATCGGGGGTGATATCGGTCATGGCTTGGCCTCGAAGCATGGCGCGGCAGCGCGGCTCGCGATTATACCGGACGCCGTTGTCCCCGGTCAGTCGGCCGCCTACGCTCGCGCCCTGTGCCAGTTGTAGTTGCGCCGCTCATGGCCTCCGCGGTTGTCCTCGCCTACCCCTACTGCGCCGCAGTCGAGCATCTGTTCGCGGCAGTGCGCGACCTGCCCGATGCGCTGTGGCTCGACAGCGCGCGGCCGCGCTGCACCCAGGGTCGCTACGACATCATCACCGCCGCGCCGCTCCAGCGGTTGGAAACCTGGGGTAACACGACCACGTTGACCGCCGCCGGATCGAGTCCGCGCGTTTATCCCGAGCCCTTTGCTGTCGCCGATCAAGTGCTTGCCGAGATCGGTCGGGTCGAGGCGGCTGGACTGCCGTTCGCCGGCGGCTGGGCGGGGTATCTGGGCTACGACCTGGGCCGGCCGCGGCCGCCCGCGGGCGCGGTGTCACCAGGGCTTGCCAGGGTTGCCGAGCTGCGCCTTTGCTGCTACGGCTGGGGTCTGGTTGTCGATCATGCGCTGGCGCGCGCAGCGCTGGTGTTCCACCCCACCTGCCCGGCCGCGCTTCGGCGCGACGTTGAGCACCGGCTGGCGCGGCCGGGCCCTTGCACCGAGGGCGCGTTCGGCCTGCGCACGCCCTTTGCGCCCAGCATCGACCGCGCCGCCTATCTACAACAGGTGCACCGCATTCAGGACTACATCGGCGCCGGCGACTGCTATCAGGTCAATTTTGCCCAGCATTTCGCGGCGACCTTTGGCGGTGATCCGTGGCAGGCCTACCGCCATCTGCGCCGGGCACTGCCATCGGCGCACAGCGCCTTCCTGGCCTGGGGGGAGCAGGCCGTTCTCAGCTGCTCGCCGGAGCGCCTGTTGCGCATCGACGGCGACTGGGTGGAGACCGAGCCGATCAAGGGCACCCGCCCGCGCGGCGCGACGCCGGCTGAGGATCTGGCGCTGGCCGATGCGCTGCGTGGCAGCGGCAAGGATCGCGCCGAGAATCTGATGATCGTCGATCTGCTGCGCAACGACCTCGGCAAGACCTGCATCCCGGGTTCGATCCGGGTGCCTGAGCTGTACCGCCTCGAAAGTCTGGCCAACGTCCACCACCTGGTCAGCCGGGTCACCGCGCGGCGGGCGCCGGAGGTGTCGCCGCTGACGGTGCTGGCGGGGTGTTTTCCCGGCGGCTCGATCACCGGCGCACCCAAGAAGCGGGCAATGGAGATCATCGCCGAGCTGGAGGCGGTGCCGCGCGCGCTGTACTGCGGCAGCATCGGCTACGCCAGCGCCAGCGGACACCTGGACTTCAATATCGCCATTCGCACGCTGGTCGCCACCGGCAACGAGCTCCACTGCTGGGGCGGCGGCGGCATCGTCGCCGACTCGGTCGCCGCGGACGAGTACCGGGAAACCCTCGCCAAGGTGGGCTTGCTGATGGCGACGCTGGCGGCGCTGTAGCGCAACGATCGCTGCCGCCATTTGGTTCGGTGGGCTCTTGGCGATCCAGCTACAGCGCCAACGGGCGGACGCTGGCGTCGATAAAGGCCTGCTTCAGATCGTCGTAGCGGTGCACCGCCGGGAATTGCGGGAATTCGGCGATCACGTTATCCGGCGCCTTGAACAGGATGCCGGCATCGGCTTCGCTGAGCATGCTGATGTCGTTGTAGGAGTCGCCGGCGGCGATGACCCGATAGTAGAGACTCTTGAACGCCAGCACTGCCTGGCGCTTGGGGTTGGCCTGGCGCAGGCGGTAATCGACCACGCGCCCGCGTTCATCGACCTCCAACTGGTGGCAGAACAGCGCCGGAAAGCCGAGCTGGCGCAGCAGCGGCTGGGAGAATTCGTAGAAGGTATCGGACAGGATCACCACCTGAAAGCGCTCCCGCAGCCAGTCCACAAAGGCCGGTGCGCCAGCCAGTGGCCGCAGCGTGGCGATGACGTCCTGAATCTGCCGCAAGCCCAGGTTATTGCGGTCGAGAATGGCCAGGCGCTGGCGCATCAGCACGTCGTAGTCGGGGATGTCGCGGGTGGTGGCGCGCAGCTCCGGGATGCCGCTGGCCTCCGCGAACGCGATCCAGATCTCGGGAATCAGCACTCCTTCCAGATCCAGGCAGGCGATTTCCACGACACGTCCTCCACGGCAGGTTTGGCACCACAGCAGGTTCGGGCCGACGCCGGCCTGGCAGGGTCAAAAGCGGCGCTACTCTACCCCCTCAGCCAAGAGTGCGCAAACTGCGGAAGCGCGGCCGGGAGGGCCATGGACGGGGGTAAACGCGACAACTTTGGATATAAATCTATAGCTTCTTATTCTTTATAGCGATCCGGCAGCCTGGGTTAAAGTTCATCACGAAATTTCCACCTGCTGCATCGGAGCCGCACCCATGGCGCAACAACTGCTCAACACCGTCAGCCTGGAGGCGGCCCTCGCCCGCCAGTCACCCCCGGAAATTCTCGCCTACGCCCTTGCTGAATTCGATCGCATCGCGATCTCCTTCAGTGGCGCCGAGGACGTGGTGCTGGTCGATATGGCCTGCAAGATTCGCAAGGACGTCCAGGTTTTCTCGCTCGATACCGGTCGCCTGCACCCGGAGACCTACCGCTTTATCGACCAGGTGCGGGAACACTACGGCATCAGCATTGAACTGATGGCCCCGGAAACGGAAGCCCTGCAGAACTTCGTCAAGGAGAAGGGCCTGTTCAGCTTCTATAAGGGCGATCACAAGGAGTGCTGCGGAGTGCGCAAGATCCAGCCGCTGCGCCGCAAGTTGCTGCAACTGGACGCCTGGATCACCGGCCAGCGCAAGGATCAGAGCCCCAATACGCGCGCCGAGATTCCGGTAATCCAGCCCGATCAAGCGTTTGCGCGGCCGGGGGGGACCCTGACCAAGTTCAACCCGCTGGCCAACTGGACGTCCGCTCAGGTGTGGGATTACATCCGCAGCAACGGCGTGCCGTACAACGAACTCCACGATCGCGGCTTTGTCAGCATTGGCTGCGAGCCCTGCACCCGCCCCATCGGGCCCGGCCAGCACGAGCGCGAGGGCCGCTGGTGGTGGGAGGAAGCCACCAAGAAGGAGTGTGGGCTACACGCGGTCAATATCGAGCCCTGATCCGGGTGCAGCCCGCCATCTGCCGTCTGCCGTCGCGTGGCGGCGTCAATACTCGGGCAGCGCGACGTCTGCGAACAGACGATCCACATCGTCCCGGGCGCTGAGACTACAGGCCCGATCGACCACGGCGCGGGTCAAATGCGGGGCAAACCCTTCGATGAAGTCGTACATGAAGCCGCGCAGATAGGTTCCGCGCCGAAAGCCGATGCTGGTCACGCTGGGTTTGAACAGGTGTTTTGCTTCCAGAGCGACCAGATCGGTGTCCTGGCGGGGATCGTGGGCCATGTGCGCGATGATGCCGATGCCGAGGCCAAGGCGGACATAGGTCTTGATGACGTCGGCATCGGTCGCGGTGTACACCACCTTGGGTTCGAGACCCCGGTCGCGGAATGCCTCATCGAGGCGCGAGCGCCCGGTGAAGCCGAACACATAGGTGACGATCGGGTACTTCGCGACCTCTTCCAGCGTCAGGGGCGACACCCTGCACAGCGGATGGCCCTGGGGCACCAGCACGCAGCGATTCCAACGGTAGCAGGGCATCATCAGCAGGTTGTGGAAGAGATCCAGCGCCTCGGTGGCAATGGCGAAATCGACCCCGCCGTCGGCCGCCAGCTCGGAGATCTGCACCGGGTTGCCCTGATGCATGTGCAGCGACACGCGCGGATGTTTGGCCATGAACGACTTGATCACCCCCGGCAGCGCATAGCGAGCCTGGGTGTGGGTGGTGGCGATGGACAGACTGCCCCTGTCGGGCGAGCGGTATTCCTGGCACAGGCGCTTGATGCTTTCGACCTTGCCGAGAATTTCCCCCGCCATGGTCAGCACGTTCTCGCCAGCCGCGGTGACCCGCGTCAAGTGCTTGCCATTGCGCGAAAAAATCTCGACGCCGAGCTCGTCTTCGAGGAGCCGGATCTGCTTGCTGATCCCCGGTTGCGAGGTGTAGAGGCTCTGCGCGGTGGCCGATACATTGAGGTCGTGGTGGGCGACCTCCCAGATATAGCGCAATTGCTGCAGCTTCATTTGAATCCATCTCCGTATGTAGGTCCGTCTCCGTGAGCACTGATATAAAAATGTCGCCAGCTATTCCTTTTCATTTTGAAGAATAGACGACCAGGCAGGAATCTGCCAGCCCAATGTTCGCCCCGATAGCCATCCAGAAAACAGGGAGCCCAGTTTGCCGGACATCCTCATGTACATTCTCGCCGGCGCCGGCGTCGGCCTTGCCATCGGCATGACCGGTGTCGGCGGCGGTTCGCTGATGACCCCACTGCTGATTTTGTTCGGGTTTCCTTACAACGTCGCCATCGGCACCGATCTGCTGTACGCATCCATCACCAAGATGGGCGCCGCCGTCACCCACACGCGGCGCAAAAATGTCGATTGGACAATAGTCGCACTGCTGGCTGCCGGCAGTATCCCGGCCTCATTGCTGACCAGCTACACGCTGCGCAGCATTTTCACCAACGCCGGCGAATACAAGGGCATCCTGACCACCAGCCTTGGCATCATGCTGATACTCACGGCTCTGGTCCTCCTGCTGAAACGCTTTCTACGCCCCACCAGCGAGCACTCGGAAAGCCGTTGGAGCCAGTTTTGTCGCGTGCACGCCAAGCCCATTACCTTGGTGGCAGGGGTGTTTTTGGGCGTATTTGTCACCCTGTCATCGGTGGGCGCGGGCGCGCTGTGCGCGGCGCTCCTGTTGACGCTGTACACGCACTTGCCTGCCCTCCGGGTGGTCGGCACCGATATCGCCCACGCCGTGCCGCTGACGCTGATCGCCGGGCTCGGCCACTTGTTCCTGCTCGGCAACGTGGATTTCTACCTGCTCGCCTGTCTCCTCGCGGGCTCGCTGCCGGCCATTCACGTCGGTACCCGTCTGGCAGCGGCAATACCCAACCAAGTGCTGCAACCGATACTTGCCACGCTGTTGCTGGCGTTGGGTATTCGCTTCGCCTGGCCCTGAGCGCCCGCCCCCTGCGACCAATGGCGTTGGTATACTCGCGCGGATATTGTGCTGGGGGCGCACCGTGCCGGAAACCGACCACCACGACTGGCAGGCGCTGGTCGCCGATCCGCGCTTTCAGGCGCTGCACCGCCGCAAGACCCGCTTTCTGTGGGGTCTGATGATGTTCTCGGTGAGCTACTATTTTCTGCTGCCGATCGGCGCCGCCTATTTTCAGGACTGGTTCCGCATCCGGGTCCATGGCGTCGTCAATGTCGGCATCCTGTTCGCGCTGTCGGAGTTCGCGGTCGCCTGGGGCATCGCGTTTATTTATGCCCGCAGGGCCAACGCCGATTTCGACGCCGCCGCGGCGCTGTTGCGGCGCCAGGCGGAAACGCGCGGGGAGCAGCCATGAAGCCCGCGCAGGGTGCGGCCGCTGGGCTCGCGATCGCGTCCGCCCCGGCGTGGGCGCAGGATGTGGTGGCCGCCGAGTGGCGCTGGCTGACCTTTCTGGTGTTCGGCGCCATCATCGCCGTCACGCTGCTGGTGACCTGGCTGGCCGCCCGGCGCGTGCACAGCGCGCGGGATTTCTACGTCGCCGGCTGCGGCATTTCCGGGCTGCAGAATGGCTGGGCCATCGCCGGCGACTATCTGTCCGCGGCGTCCTTTCTCGGCATCGCCGGGCTGATCTCGATCTGGGGCTACGACGGCTTCATGTATTCCGTGGGCTGGCTGGTGGCCTATATCACGGTGCTGGTGGTCATCGCCGAACCCTGCCGCAACATCGGCAAGTACACGCTCGCCGACATCCTCGCCTACCGCAACCACCCGCGCGCGACCCGTATCGTCGGCGCGCTGTCGGTGATCACGGTCTCCACCTTTTACCTGACCGCGCAGATGGTCGGCGGCGGCGTATTGGTGAAGGCGCTGATCGGCATCGACTACGAAGTGTCGGTGATCGCCGTCGGCGTGCTGATGCTGGGCTATGTGCTGTTTGGCGGCATGGTGGCGACCACCTGGGTGCAGATCATCAAGGCGGTGCTGCTGGTGACCGCATCCAGCGCGCTGGTAATCCTGGTCTGGTCCCGATACGGCTTCTTTGGCGATTTTCTCGGCAATGTGGTCGCCGATCCGAAAGTTCAGGCGCGGGTGGCGCAAATCCTCGGCGACACCGCCGCGAACCTGTCGGCGGCCGAGCTCGGCCAGCGCTTCCTCGAACCCGGCCTGCTGTTCAAGGCCCCTATCGACCAGATTTCGCTGGGCATGGCGCTGGTGTTCGGCACCGCCGGCCTGCCGCACATTCTGATGCGCTTTTTCACCGTGCCGAGCGCCCAGGCCGCGCGCATCTCGGTGATCTGGGCGATGGCGATCATCGGCGGCTTTTATGTGCTGACGCTGTTTCTCGGCCTGGGCGCGGCGATGCAAGTCGGCGCCGACACCATCCGCGGCGCCGATGCCGGCGGCAACCTGGCCGCCCCGCTGCTGGCGCAGGCGCTCGGCGGCGGGCCGGATACGCTGCTCGGCAATTTCATGCTGGCGTTCGTGGCGGCGGTCGCCTTCGCCACCATAGTCGCGGTGGTCGCCGGGCTGGTGCTGGCCTCGGCTTCGGCCATCGCTCACGATCTGTGGGTGGGGGTGATCCGCCGCGAGCATGTGTCCGCCGCCGAACAGGTGACGGCGGCGCGCATCGCCACGCTGATCGTCGGCGCACTGGCGATTGCGATCGGCATCGCCGCCAAGGGCCAGAATGTCGCCCATCTGGTCGCGCTGGCGTTCGCCGTCGCCGCCTCGGCCAACTTTCCTTGCGTGCTGCTGACGCTGTACTGGCGGCGCTGCAACACCGGCGGCATCGTGCTCGGCATGGTGGTGGGCACCCTCAGCGCCATCGCGCTGGTGCTGGTATCGCCCAACATGACCTACCCCGCGCTGGTAAAAGCCGACGCCAACCGGGTTATCGCGACCGCATCGGCCCGCGAGACGCAACTGGCAACCGACCTCGCGGCGGCAGCCCCGGCTGCCCAAGATCAACTGTCGAAACAATTGGCTGCCGCGCGCGCCGAACTGACCACCGCGCGGGCCAATCTGAACAAACTCGGGGATCAGACCACGTCCATCGTCGGCCTCGCAGCGCCGCTGTTTCCGCTCCGCAACCCGGGCCTGATTTCGATTCCACTGGGGTTTCTGGCGGTGATTCTCGGCTCCCTGCTGTACCGCGACCCGCGCGCCGAGAGCCGCTGGCACGAGCTGTATGTGCGTCAGCACACCGGGATCGGGGCGGCGCGCAGCAGCCACTGAGCGGTACCCAACTCGACAGATTGGGCTTTGGCTATGCCGGCTGCAAAAGTACACTGCGCCCCGCGGCCCCGCGAGTGGTCGCCACAGGTCCCGCCCTTCACGCTGAACACCTGACCCCATGAACATCGACATCGTCATTCTGGCCGCCGGCAAGGGCACGCGCATGTGTTCGCACCTGCCCAAGGTGCTGCATCCGCTGGGCGGCAGGCCGCTGCTCGCGCACGTCCTTGCCACCGCGCGGGGAATTGCTGGCGCGCGCGTCAGCATCGTGGTCGGCCACGGCGCCGAACAAATCCGGCAAGCTTGCGGCGATTCCGGGTTGCAGTGGGTTGCCCAAATCGAACAAAAGGGCACCGCCCACGCCGTCGCACAAGCCGCGCCTGCGTTGCGGGACGACGCCACCGCGTTGATCCTGTACGGCGACGTACCCCTCCTCCGACCGGAGACGCTGGCGCAGCTGCTGGCCGCAGTCGGCCCGCGCCAGATGGCACTGTTGACCGCCGAGCTGGCCACCCCCGAGGGCTACGGCCGCATCCTGCGCGGGGCCGCTGGCGAGGTGCTGGCCATCGTCGAGGACAAGGACGCCACTCCGGCGCAGCGCGCCATCACCGAGGTCAATACCGGCGTCATCGCATTGCCGGTGCGCGACCTGCGGCGTTGGCTGGCCCTTATCGAGCCCAACAACGCCCAGCGCGAGTACTATCTGACCGATATCATCGGCCTCGCCCATGACGACGGCTGGCGCATTGCTTCTGTGCAGCCCGGTTGCCCGCAAGAGGTCGAAGGTGTCAACACCCGCGCCCAGCTTGCCCGCCTCGAGCGCCACTACCAACGGGGGATCGCCGAGCAACTGATGGCGGCGGGCACCACCCTCGCCGATCCGGCCCGGTTTGACTGCCGGGGCACGCTGGTCGCCGGCTGGGACACTTGCATCGACATCGACTGCGTGTTCGAGGGCGAGGTTCATCTCGGCAGCGGGGTGGTCATCGGCCCCCACTGCGTGACCCGGGACGCGGTGATCGGCGACGGCGCCGTCATCAAGGCCCACACGGTTATTGAAGGCCCGGTCGAGATCGCCGCGGGCGTCGAAGTGGGGCCCTTCGCGCGGCTGCGGCCGGGCACCCAACTTGCCGCCGGGGTCAGGATCGGCAACTTTGTCGAGACCAAGCAGGCCGTCATCGGCCCGGGCAGCAAGGTGAATCACTTGAGTTATATCGGCGACAGCCGCATCGGCGCCGCGGTCAATGTCGGCGCGGGCACCATCACCTGCAACTATGACGGCGTCGACAAACACGTCACCGAGATTGGCGACGGCGCCTTTATCGGCTCCAACACGGCGTTGGTGGCGCCGGTGACGGTCGGCAGGGGCGCCACCGTGGGCGCCGGTTCGACCATCACCAAGAATGTCCCCGCCGATCATCTCGCAGTGGCGCGGGGCCGGCAGAGCCATGTCGCCGGCTGGCGCAAGCACACCCCAAAAAAGCCCGCCGCAAAAAAGCCGGCCCAGGAGTAGAGCGCCCATGTGTGGAATCGTCGGCGCCATCGCACAACGCAATGTCGCCGCCATCTTGCTGGAGGGGCTGAAACGGCTCGAATACCGGGGCTACGATTCCGCCGGTGTCGCCATCCTCGGTGACGATGGTGAACTCCAGTCCCGCCGCACGCTCGGCAAGGTGGCGGCGCTGGCCGACAGTCTGGCGCGCAACCCGGCCCCGGGCCATCTCGGCATCGCCCACACCCGCTGGGCGACGCACGGCAAGCCCAGCGAAGCGAATGCGCACCCGCACACCTCCGGCGACATCGTCGTCGTCCACAACGGCATCATCGAAAACCACCTCGCGCTCAAAGCCGAGTTGCAGCAACTCGGCTATGAATTCCGCTCCGAGACCGACACCGAAGTCGTCGCCCACCTCATCGAGCACTATTGCCGGGGTGGCGACGCGCTGCTCACGGCGGTGCGCCGCGCTGTCGCCCGGTTGCAGGGCGCCTACGCGCTCGGCGTCATTTCGGCCGCCGCGCCGGATACCCTGGTGGGCGCCCGCAGCGGCAGCCCGCTGGTGGTCGGCGTCGGCATCGAGGAGCACTTCATCGCCTCCGACACCTTGGCGCTGCGCCAGGTCACCGATCGCTTCATCTACCTCGAAGAGGGCGATCTGGTCGCGCTCGGCCGCGATTCCCGCACCATTTTCGACCGCGACGGCAACGCCGTCAGCCGGCCGCTGGTGGCCCTCGCCGACAGCGTCGATTACGCCGACAAGGGCACCTTTCGCCACCACATGATGAAGGAGATATTCGACCAGCCGGAGGTCATCGAGACCACGTTGCAGGGCCGCATCAGCGCCACCCGGGTGCTGCCCGAAGCCTTTGGCAGCGCCGCCACGGCGATCCTGCAGCAGGTCGACAACCTCCACATCGTCGCCTGCGGCACCAGCTATCACGCCGCCCTGGTGGCCCGCCACTGGCTGGAGGGCTGGGCCGGCATCCCCTGCCAGGCCGAGGTCGCCAGCGAATACCGCTACCGCCGCGTCGCGGTGCCCCCGCGCACGCTCTTCGTCAGCATCTCCCAGTCGGGCGAAACCGCCGATACGCTGGCCGCCCAGCGCGCGGCGCGGCAGGGGGGCTATCTCGCCACGCTGGCCATCTGCAATGTCGCCCACAGCTCGCTGGTGCGCGAATCGGATCTGAGCCTGATGACCCAGGCGGGGCAGGAGATCGGCGTCGCCTCCACCAAGGCGTTCGTCACGCAGCTGGTCGCGCTGCAACTGCTCAGCATCGCGCTGGCCCGCTACCGGGGGCGCCTGGACGCCGTCGCCGAGGCGGAACTGGTCGCTGCGCTGCACGCGCTGCCCGGGCTGTGCGCGCAGGTGCTGGCGCTCGACGGCGAGGTCGAGCGCACCTTTCAGTGCTTTGCCGACAAGCACCACGCGCTGTTTCTGGGCCGTGGCGTGCACTACCCCATCGCCCTGGAGGGCGCGCTGAAGCTGAAGGAAATTTCCTACATCCACGCCGAGGCCTACCCGGCCGGCGAGCTTAAGCACGGCCCCCTCGCGCTGGTCGATGCCGACATGCCGGTGGTCGCGGTGGCGCCCAGCAACGAATTGCTGGAAAAGCTCAAATCCAACCTGCACGAAGTCCAGGCCCGCGGCGGCCAGTTGTTCGTGTTTGCCGACCGCGACGCGGGTTTTCGCGCCGAGGACGGCGTCAGCGTCGTCAATCTGCCGCCGGCGCCGACCAGCCTGGCGCCGATCCTGTACACCATTCCGCTGCAACTGCTCGCCTACCACGTCGCGGTGCTGCGCGGCACCGATGTCGACCAGCCGCGCAATCTGGCCAAGTCGGTGACGGTGGAGTAGGCGCCACCCGCAAGCGCGACAATCTATCCATCACCGACACGCTGAAGTGCGCATCACCGCAGACCGCGTGGCGACCGCGGCGCGACGACAACCCGGGAGCCTGTCTGGGCACGGCCAGCGCGGACGCCCCGGATTTTCTGATTTCGTCCGGGCCAATTCCGTTCCCGGTGGTGATGACCCCCTGCGAACTCTGAAGGTCTACCGGGCGGACGCCCGGCAGGTTCATGAGGTCAAGCGTTCAGGTCATCCAGATCGATGGTCCGGCGGTCGCGGATCAGCTCGTAGATGAGATCGGTGAGCGCCGACATCGCCTGCCGGTCGGCCTTGAGCACCTGCGTGGCCAGCTTCTGGTGCGACGACAGCGCCCGCACCACGCCTTGCTGCACCGCGCCCGGCAGGTTGCCCTTCAGGGCCTGCTCGCGGCTGTTGTTCTCGACCTGCGCCATCACCACATCGCTCTCCTTGGCGATGGCCGCAATGTGGTTGACGAAGGTGGCCTGGTCGCGCAGCGGGGTCGCATCGCCAAACAGTCGGTTGAGGCGATCGATGATTTCCTTCAGGTAGTCCGGCGCATCGGCCTTGCCGCTGCCGCCGGGGCCAACTGGCTTGAGTGTGGGCTTCTCTGCATCGTTGCTCGTGCCCTCCGTGCGCGCCTTGATGTCGAAACCCGACAACACCAGGCCCTTGAGATCGATGCGATCCGCCGGCACGCCGTCGAGTCGCTTGCCGAGCAGCTTGGCGAACGCGGCAACGTTCTCCAATTCCGGATCGCCGAAGTCGATCAACTGCGCGATGTAGGCATAGGTGCGGCAGAAGCGCGCCAGGCCGCTCTTGAAGGCCATCAGCGCGGCGAGCTGCTCAGCGGTGTCCTTGCGCTGGTGATCCGCCGACTTCATACCGGCCGCGTCCTGGTTGGCGCGGGCCTTCTCGTAGGCGGATTCCCAGGTGGCGACGGCGTCCCGCAGCAATTTGAGCTTCTGGTTGTAGAGCCGCGTCGGCCGCTCCGTGACCGCGAACAATGCCCGGTGTTGGGACGCCTCGTACGGCGGCTCCTGCGTGATGTCGCGCAGGGTCTTGAAACGGGCCTGCTTGAACGCTTCCAGATCCTTGGCCTCGTACAGGCCGTGGGCATCGAGCTGCTTCCGGATGTCGTAGACCACGTCCAGATCCTGCGCTTCCTCGATCTGCGCGCCGTCGTCGTACATCGCAAAGGCACGACGGACGTTGTCCGGGGCGTTGATGAAGTCGATGACGAAGGTCTCGTCCTTGCCCGGCGCGGTGCGATTCAGGCGCGAGAGCGTCTGCACGATCTCCACGTCGTTGGCGATCTTCTTGTCGAGGTACATCGCCACTAGCTTGGGCTGGTCGAAGCCGGTCTGGAACTTGTCGGCGACCAGCATCACCCGGTACTCGGGGCGCTCGAAGGCGATCCGCAGGTCCTGCCCGGAGATGTCCGGGTTCATGTTCACTTCCGTGAACTCCGCGGCCTCGTCCACCACGAACACATCGCCACTTAGGCGCTCATCGTCGCTGTGCATCACCTGCCTGCCAGTGAGCTTGCCGGAGAACGCCACCAGCGAGCGGATGCCGGCATGCTCCGGATGCTTTTCGATGTACGCATCGAAGCCCTTCTTGTAGCGCACGGCCGCGGCGCGCGAGCTGGTCACGACCATCGCCTTGGCCTTGCCGTCGAGCAAGGCGGACACGTTCCTGCTGAAGTGCTCGATGATGAACTGCACCTTCTGCGTGACGTTGGTCGGATGCAGGCTCATCCACTGTGCCAGCGCCCGCTTGGCCGCCTTGCCGCCGACGCGCTGCTTGTCCTCCAACTGCTTGGCCAGGTTGAAAGCGGTCTGGTACGGCGTGTAGCCCTTGAGCACGTCGAGGATGAAGCCCTCCTCGATGGCTTGGCGCATCGGGTACTTGTGGAACGACGCCGGCAGGTTGGTCTTGCTCGGTTTGCCACCGTCCTTCGTGCGCCCGAACAGCATCAGCGTCGAGTGCTTCGGCGTCGCCGTAAAGGCAAAGTGGCTGAGGTTCTTCGGCCGCACGCGCGACTTCTGGAGCTGCTCCAGCAGCTCTTCCACGCTCATGCCCGCCATGTCGCCCTTGCTGCCCAGCGACAGCGCCGCTTGCAGCTTGGTGGCGTTGGTGCCGGTCTGGAGGCGTGGGCCTCGTCGATGATGATCGCGAAGCTTTTGTCCTTCAGCCCCGCTTCCGTGACGATGGCCTCCATCGCATAGGGAAAGGTCTGGATCGTCACCACGATGATCGGCGTGCCTGCCGTCAGCGCCCTGGCAAGCTGCACGCTCTTGGACTCCCGGGACGTCCGCCGGTCGATAGCATCGATCACGCCAAACTGGTGGTCGATCTGCTTCACCGCGTCCTGAAGCTGGCTGTCCAGAACGGTGCGGTCGGTGACGATGATCACGCTGCTGAAGATCGCCGCGCCGTCATCGCGACGCAAACGGATCAGATCGTGCGCCGTCCAGGCGATGGTGCTGGTCTTGCCCGAGCCGGCGCTGTGCTCGCACAGGTACTGCATGCCGGCGCCGTTGGCCCTGGCGTCTGCGATCATTGCGTTGACCGCCGACCACTGGTGATAGCGCGGGAAGATCAGGGTTTCCTTCCTGGACCAGTTGCCCTTCAGGTCCACCACGTCCTTTTTCTCGACGTAGACAAAGCTGTGGAAGATGCGCAGCCAGGCATCGCGCTGGCAGACCTGCTGCCAGAAGTAGGCCACCGGGTACTCGCCATCGGCGCGCGGCGGGTTGCCGGCGTGGCCGGCGTGGCCCTGATTGAACGGCAGGAAGAAGGTGTTCTCGCCGTCGAGCCTGGTTGCCATCTGGATGTCGGAATCCGACAGCGCGAAGTGCACCACCGCGCCGCGCTTGAACGTCAGCAGCGGCTCGCGGCGCCTGGTCTTGGGGTCCAGCGGCAGGCGGTCGGTCTGGTACTGCTCCACGGCAGCGGCGGCGGACTGGGTAAAGTCGGTCTTCACCTCCACCGTGGCCACGGGGATGCCATTGATGAAGAACACCAGGTCGATCGCCAGCTCGCGCGCCGGGTGGTACTTGAGCTGCGGCACCACGCGCAGGATGTTGGCGGCGTACCGCTTCAGCACCTCGGCGTTGCGTGTGTCCTCGGGCGCGGCTTCGGACAGGTCGATATGGCCGCAACCGGCGATGGCAAAGCCGCGCCGCAGCGCCTGCACCGTGCCGTCCTTGTCCAGCGTCTTGCCCAGCCGGTCCATCAGCGTGCCGCGCGGATCGGCCGGGTAGTCCTTGCACAGCTTGGCCCACTTGTCGGCTTGCGTGGCTTCGAGCCAAGCCACCAGATCATCCGGATACAGGGCGCGCTCGGTGTCGTAGTGCGCCGTGTTGCCGACAAGCCAGCCCTGCTGCTGGAGCTGGGCGACGATGTAGTCCTCGAAGTGCTTTTCCCGGTGCGCGGTGTCGCCGTTCATGCGGTCCATTCCTTCAGTGCAGCGTCGGCCCCTGGCCGCAGCATTTCTTGTACTTCTGGCCGGAGCCGCAGGGGCAGGCATCGTTACGGCCCACCTTGGGCGCCTCGCGCCGGACCGGCCCACGGGACGCAACGGCCGGCAGGGCCGTTCGCCGCGCCAGCCAGTGCGCGCGAATGGCCACCAGCGAGGGCACGATGGCATCGACCCAGCGCTCGGCGTCGCCATCCTTCCTCGTGAACTCCCAGCCGGTTTCATCCCCCAGGCGCATGAAGGGCGTGATCAAACCGATGCGGTCCGGTTTGCCGGGTTCCTTGAAGGCATCCGCAGCCCACAGCGCCGCCCATTCCTCGGCATCGAAACGCTGCGTGGCGGCCAGAAAACCCCCGCACCATTCCGCCGCGCCCCACACGGCCTGCCGCTGGAACACCGGCTCGAAGGATTCCGGATCGCGCGCAAAGGCATCGGCGATGCGGTTCATCAGGCCCATGACGAGGCCCATCATTTCCTGGGCCTGCGCCATGTCGGAGAACACCGCGTCTTCGCGGCCATTCTCGAAATCCCACACCCACCGCAGCCAGGCCGAGGGCATCGCCACACGCGGGCCGATGACCAGCGCGGTGAGAAAGCCTTCCAGCGTGGCAACGTTCATGGCCGATGCCGGCGCGGCATCCGAACTCAGGAAGGTGTCCAGACGTTGGAGGTCGGTATCCGTAATGGCGGGGGGCGAATTCATGCGGAAGTGTCCTTGCCGGGTGAGGCCGCGTCGCGCAGATCGATCTGACCCGTGACGGCGGCGGTGATGAGGGCGGAGCGGCGTTCTTTGAGGAGGGTGATGCTGCGCTCGACTTTGGCGACCAATGAATCGATACGACGAAACTCCCTATCGAGGCGCGTTGCAATGCTTTCCTGTTCAAGTCGAGGAGGAAGGCAGATTCGAATTTCGTGGACGTCATTGCGATCAATGCCGGGAACCGCCGATTTCATCGACTCCAGAACAAACTGATCGGCAAAACTTTGCAAGAGATACCAAACATACCGAGGCCAGTTTGCGAAGAACTCAATGCTGTAGAGAGCAGTGTTAAGCGGCCAATAATCTTGTTCGATAAACGTGAATTTGCCGAGTGAGCCGTAGCGGCCGGTTACGATCCCCGGCGCTTTCGCCACCGCCGTATCGTGGGTGCCCGAGATACCTGCCGATGACACAACTGGAATGTGCCCAAGTCTTCTTTGATTTTCTGGCAGATCATGTCCTCGCTGAAGCACCACAGCGCGCTTCAATGTGGCTGGCCTCCACTTGTCCGGCACCTCCCCAATCCACTCCACGCCGGAATCCTTCATCTTCACGTTCGGGTCGAGGCCCTTGGTGACGGCGTGGGTGATGAGCGCCTGGCGCTTTTCCTTCAGCAGTTCGATGAAGCGGGTCTTCTTCGCCATCAGCTCGTCGATGCGCGCGGTTTCGCGGTCGAGGGCGGCGGCGATGGCGATTTGTTCGGCGGGGGGCGGTAACGGCATCGGGATTGAGCCGACATGCTCCCAATCCGCGCGCGGCATCTTCGCCCCGTCGCATCCGGCTTCGATCTGCTGCGTGACCTCCGAAGTCAGAAGCCAGCGATGCAGCCAAGTAGCCCTTGCACGTCCTTCCGAGAGAACCAGGAACTCTGTGGAGCAAACACCATCCTGCTCGGCGACGATGGCCTTCCGCAGATAAGGCCGCAGCTTGCCGTAAAGAACGTCGCCAGCGCGGAACAACCCGACCATCGAATCCTCTGACTGCCGCGACGCGCCGGCGGTTGGCGCGTACCTTCCAGATTCGGACTCGACATCCTCAAGGCCGATGTAGGTCCAACCCTCGGGCGAATCGTTGCGACGCTCATTGCGCAGATGCGCAGCCCGCTTAATTCGCAGCGTATCCCAATGCGCCGGCACCTTCCCAATCCATTCCACGCCGGAATCCCGATACTTCGGATAGCGCTTCACGATGCGGCCCACCCGATGTCGCGGAGAATCAGTCCGATGAGCTGCACGCTGGTTTCCGCATCCTTATCCACGATCGGGCGGAGGGCCTTTCCGCGCTTCGCTTGCTTCTCCCTCTCTACCGACTTCCCGCGCGGGTGGAGCCGATTGACGATGAGCGCGGCGCTCTTGACAAATACGTAATCGTCGGGGATGCCTTCGATGACGTCGCGGAGGTCTTTGGTCTGAGCCGAGGTGCCGACCCAGGCGGCCAGAATGACGCGCGCTGACTCCCGGCATACGTCAACGATTGGCTGCGGTTGCTGAACGTGGAAAGCGCTGACGAGCTGATCTAGGGCAGTGCGAATGGGGGTGGCATCGACGTTCTCGCCCTTCTGATTTCTCAGCACAGCAGCCAGAGCAGGTAGTGCGCCAAGCGCGGACACTGCTCGTAGCGTGAGTAAAACATCGCCTGAAGAAACCTGTTCGGCATCTGCGACCCGCCACAGGGTTTCGTAACCGCTCTCGCCCAGAACCACTTGGCTGCCGTTGGTCCAGAGCGTCTTGGGCGCGAGGCCGGGCCGGTAGGCGGCATACCACTCATCCGGCTCCCACTGCCCGGCCGCGATGCCGACGTGTGGACCGAAGGGATAGTTGTGGACATTGTCTGACGGAAATGACCTGCCGCCCTGCTGGCCATCACTCCGATAGAGCCGGCCGCGGCGAATTCGCGTCACGGGATCGAACGAATCCTCCCGAAAGAGCAGCCGCCGCGACGCCGATGCCGCTTCGTCGGGAAGCCACTCGCAAACCGCGCGCGTCAGGACGGGGATGGGATGCACAGCACGGAAGTAGGAACCGTCGCCCTCGTAGACGAGCCCGCGCCGCAGCGCGAGTATCGTTAGCGAGTGCATCGAGCAACTACCGCTGGCATCGCCGCAGATTGAGCTTCTAGTACTCCGTTCCAATAATAGATTTACACATATATCCACTGGTGGCATGATGTTCTCCCGAGTCCCTTCAGGAGTCGGACATGGCCGGGAAGACCAAGCGCGCGCCGTTGACGCTGACCGATACGCACCGTTCGATGCTGGCCGAGTTGG
>CBDDRG010000221.1:0-4246 GCA_965232975.1 uncultured bacterium | reverse complement strand
CAGGAACCAATTCGCGTCGCGACAGAGTCGAACTGCATTACACCGGGCCCCATGCCCGGCATCGACATGTTGACCTTCATGGTGCCTCTGCCCTTGCGGGTGCTTTCGGCGGTGAAGGTGCCAACCCCGGAATAGCTCATCTGGGGCATCAGCGCACTGCTGCAATCCATGCTCCAGGTCAGCGTATTGCCGGCCCGGGTGGAGCGATTGACGCGGCAGTTGAAAGCGCCGTAGTTGCTCAACATCAGCGCCGGATCGAAGTGGGGATCGCGGATACATTGGATCCGGGTTTGGGTCTGCGGCTGGGGCGAATAAGGGAGCAGCGTCGAGGTGATGCGCGCCTGCCATTTGCCCGGTTGCACCGGCAGGCTGTCCGCCCCCGCCGGCGTGCACAGCAATAGTGCGGTGGCAGCCAACGCCGCCCGCGTTGGCGATTGAGCTCTCATCATCTGGCGCAACTCGCAACCTGTCGGGTTAAGCGCGCGCCCGATCCGGTCCGGCAACGGGCCAAGCCGGGTAACGGCGCTGATTTTCCGCCATTGCGCGCTCGCGCGGCGGCTCAAACCGCATCGGTTCCGGTCTCGCCGGTGCGAATCCGAATGACTTCCTCCAGCCGGGAGATAAAGATCTTGCCGTCGCCGATCTTGCCGGTATTGGCCGCCTTGGCAATGGCCTCGACGACGCTGTCCACCAGGTCATCGCCGGTCGCGACCTCGAGTTTGATCTTGGGCAGGAAATCGACGACGTATTCGGCGCCGCGATACAACTCGGTGTGCCCCTTTTGGCGGTCGAAGCCCTTCACCTCGGTCACCGTGATGCCCTTTACGCCGACTTCGGCCAGGGCTTCGCGAACATCGTCCAGCTTGAAGGGTTTGATAATCGCCGTAATCAGTTTCATAGCTTCTCCACTCCATCGTTCGCCGCGCGTGCGGCGGGAATCCACCATTCACGCGCGCAGTCTAGCACCGCTCGCAACCCATCCTGCTGCCGTCGGTGGCCAACTCTTGGCACCGCAGTCGAGCCAGGCACCGGACAAAACACAAAGAGCGCCCCTGGGGGCGCTCTTTGTGATCGATCGTCCCGCCAGAAATTTTCCAGCCAGGAGCGATCCATCAGCCGCCATCAATAATGGTAGGCGGACTCGCCGTGGCTCGCGATGTCCAGGCCTTCGCGCTCCTGATCCTGGGACACCCGCAGACCGATGGTCAGGTCGACTAGTTTGTAGGCAATAAAGGCGACCACCCCCGACCAGATCAGCGTCGTCAGCACCCCCTGACACTGGATCCACACTTGGCCGCTAATCGAGTATTCGGCGATCGTCTCATTGGCCACGTAGTCGTAGAGACCCGCACCGCCCAGCGACGGGGCCGCAAAGACCCCGGTCAGCAGTGCGCCGAGGATGCCGCCAACGCCGTGCACGCCGAACACATCCAGGGAATCATCCGCGCCCAGCAGGCGCTTCAGACCATTTACACCCCACAGGCAGCAGACTCCGCTCAGCAAGCCGATCACCAGGCCACCCATGGGGCCGACAAATCCGGCCGCCGGGGTGATCGCCACCAGGCCCGCGACCGCGCCGGATGCCGCCCCCAACATCGACGGGCGGCCTTTCACCAGCCACTCGCCGAAAGTCCAAGAGACCACCGCAGCGGCGGTGGCCAGCAATGTGTTCAAGAACGCCAGTGCGGCGCTGCCATTGGCTTCCAGCGCGGAGCCCGCATTGAAGCCGAACCAGCCCACCCACAGCATGGCCGCACCGATCATGGTCATGGTCAGCGAGTGCGGAGTCATCGCCTCCTTGCCATAACCGATGCGTTTGCCGATGACAAAGGCGCCGACCAGGCCAGCCACCGCCGCATTGATATGCACGTCCGTGCCGCCGGAGAAGTCCAGCACGCCTTTCGCAAACAGCCAACCGGAGGCTGCGGTGGCGGCGGTAGCGGCGTCCGCATCGGTATAGGCATCGGGGCCCGGCCAGAACCAGACCATGCGGGCAATGGGCACATAGGCGAACGTGAACCACAGCACCATGAACACCAGCACCGCCGAGAACTTGGCGCGCTCGGCGATAGAGCCCACGATCAGGCCACAGGTGATGGCCGCAAAGGTCGCTTGGAAGGCGACGTAGACCATCTCGGGAATCACGATGCCCTTGCTGAAGGTCGCGGCCGCCGACGCCGAGGTCAGACCATTGAGCATGAAGCGATCGAGCCCACCCATGAACGGATTGCCGGCGGCAAAGGCTAACGAATAGCCGTAAAGGCACCAGAGCACGACGACGACGGCAAAAATCGTGAACACTTGCATCAACATCGACAACATGTTTTTGCTGCGCACCATGCCGCCGTAGAACAGGGCCAGTCCCGGTACGGTCATCAGGATTACCAACACCGTGGCGACCATCATCCACGCGGTGTCACCCTTGTCGGGCACTGGCGCAGCTGCCGCCGGGGCGGCTTCAGCAGCGGCTTCCGCGGCCGGGGCAGGTGCCGATTCCACCGTGGTGGTCTCAATAACCGTCGTCTCCACTACGTTCGATTCCACCACGGCGGAGCCCTCTTCCGCGGCCACCAACGCCGGGTACGCCAAGCCGGTGGCGAGCAACACACAACCGGCCAAAAACCCTGTCACTAATTTATTCATTCAATTTCTCCTCATTGCCTCATCTGCCCAGGTCCAGAAAATGTGTCGCCAACTCCCTGGTCGCGTGCGGTACTGATGCTTCATTGGCGCGGTATTGCGATTGGCGCGATATTGTGGTGCCTGGATTCACACAGCATCGTCCCCGGTCTCCCCGGTGCGGATACGGACGACTTCTTCCAGTGGGGAAATAAAAATTTTGCCATCGCCAATCTTGCCAGTCTGGGCGGCGTTGACGATCGCTTCGACGGCACTGTCCACCATGCTATCGATGACCGCGACCTCGACCTTGACCTTGGGCAAAAAATCGACCACATACTCAGCGCCCCGGTAGAGCTCGGTATGCCCCTTTTGACGGCCGAATCCCTTCACTTCAGTTACGGTCAGCCCTTGCACCCCGATGCTGGCCAACGCCTCGCGCACATCGTCCAATTTGAACGGTTTAACCACTGCGGTGATCATTTTCATACGCTTCCTCCCGACCTGAATATCGTCTGCCTGCCCATCTACCGGCCCCTCTTCGTTGCCCCGCGGAACCCCGTGCGCGCAGCGTTGATCAGCCGCCTATACCACAACCTGGAAACCGTGTTGCCCCCGGCTAGCTCGGGGCGGCATACCTCAGCCGACTTCAAGGCATTACCCATGCCAACGTTGGAAAGGAGCGGGAAAATATGAGAAAAACCATCTCTACCGACAAACCGCACCATATCGGTGCCGAAAACGCGCAGCAAGCGAGGATCATTGATCGGCGATGGTGCACCGACAGGTTTTGCCAAAAGCCTCGACGTTTTTTGGCGTGAGCACAGCTGGCAACGAAAGGGCCGCCGTATTGGCCGCGGATATCCGCAGGCAACCGGCGGTTGCACGCAGCTGGACGCGGGCGAACCCCAAACGGCGCCAGAACCGGGCCCACGCGCCGGCGGCCGATGGCAATATGACCGTCAATGGCCCATGCTCTCGGCACCAGCGGCATACCCGAAGCAATCATGTCCCTCGCCATAACCCACACCCGCGCCAAAGTCGGTGTCGATGCTCCCGCCGTCACGGTGGAGGTGCATATCTCCAACGGACTGCCCAGCCTCAGCATTGTCGGCCTGCCCGAAACCGCCGTGCGGGAGAGCAAGGATCGGGTGCGCAGCGCGCTGCTCAATGCCCACTTTGAGTTTCCGCCCCGTCGCATCACGATAAATCTGGCGCCCGCCGACCTCCCGAAAGAAGGTGGGCGCTACGATCTGGCAATCGCCCTCGGCGTGCTCGCCGCCTCTGGTCAACTGCCGACCGATGCACTCTGTGACTACGAGTTCATTGGCGAACTCGCCCTCTCCGGCGAGCTGCGCCCAATCGATGGTGTACTGCCCACCGCACTCGCCTGCGGCCGCAGCGGACGCGCGCTCATCCTCCCGGCCGCCAACGCCAACGAAGCGGCGCTGGCGCGCCGCACGACCGTCCTCGCGGCAAATCATCTGCTTGAGGTTTGCGCCCACCTGCGCGGCAACCAAGCGCTGGTGCCTCAGCCCTTCAGGGCCGCCAGCACGACAACGCCAAGCGCCGATATCAGCGAGGTGATCGGTCAGCACCAGGCCAAGCGCGCGCTGGAGATAGCCGC
>CBDDRG010000220.1:0-6484 GCA_965232975.1 uncultured bacterium | reverse complement strand
GGCCAACGACGACTACCTGTCCGGCAAGATCGTCGAAGCCAAGGAGAAAAAAATCCACGCCACGCCGCTATCGCCGGAAGAGTTGCAGCAAAAGCAGCTCGATACCAACTTCCGCATCATGGAGCAGATTCGCGCCCGGGTTGACGCCATCGTCGAGGATCCCAAGACCGCCGCAGCGCTCAAGCCTTATTACGCCTATGGCTGCAAGCGGCCGGCGTTCCACGACGAATACCTGCCCACGTTCAACAAGCCCCACGTCACCCTGGTCGACACCGCGCCGCGCGGCGTCAACCGGATCAACGCGCGCGGCATCGTTCACGACGGTGTGGAATACCCCCTCGACGTGCTGGTTTACGCGACGGGTTTCCAGTGGATGGCGACCCAGACCTTCGACATGATCATCGGCCGCGACGGCATGTCGCTGACGCAGAAGTGGGCGCAAGGCGGCACCCGGACGTTTCTGGGCTTGCAGAGCCGGGGCTTCCCCAACCTGTTTGTCATTTCCGGGCCGCAGGGTGGCGGCGGCAGCTTCAATTTCACCGACACCATCGAGGATCACGGCGACTATGTGCTGTGGATGCTGAACACGATGCGCGAAAAAGGCGCCGACAGCGTCGACATCGACGAAGAGCACGAAAATGCGTATGCCAAGCACTGTCGCGACGTCGATCTGGCCACGCTGCCGTTGCGCGACTGCATTTCCTACTACAACCATGAGGGCCATGCCGAGCCGGGCGCCCTCGCCTACTACGGCGGCGGCCGCTGGCACAAACACCGCATTCAGGCGCAGGAGACACTGGCGCCCTATATTTTCAAAACCCTATCCGGGCGCTGACACTGATCCGATATAGCCCATGGCTGAGATGGCTCGCCGGCAACACTTGCGGCGGGCGTCACCCGTCGCCACCCGGTCGCCGCTACGCACGCACGCGCGAGCGCCTGGTGCTCAGCGCGGCGAAGCGAAAACTGCTGAGCTGCCAATCATCCACACCCGCTGCCAGCAGCAGACACGAGGCTCCGCCGTGGGTGCGGGCGCGGCCGGCGGCGCCGGGGTTCAGTAGCCAGGGTGCGGGATCGAGGTCTTGCAACAGGTGATGGCTGTGTCCATAAAGCACGGCGCGAGCACCTGCATGGGCGGCGCGCAGGCGTGCGTGGCGACGGGCCGCGGAATGTCGATGGCCATGTTCCACCACCAGAATGCCGCCCGGCAGTGGCACCTCGAGCCGCTCCGGCAGCGCCGCCAGATCGGCCGTGGCGCCTTGCCATTTGCCGGGCACATCGTTGTTGCCGCGCACCGCGAGCACGCGCCCGGCCGCCATTGCCAACGTTTCCAGCACCGCGCTGGCGCCAACATCGCCGGCGTGCACGGCCAGCGTGCAGTTCTGCGCCAGCTCCCGGATCCGCGGGTCGAGTACGCCGTGGGTGTCGGCGAGCAAGAGCACGCGCATGACGGGCAAGTTCATTGCCGATCGGCCGGCCAGAACAGCGCCAGCCACAGCGTGGGCGGATCGGCGCCGGTCGCCTCGACGCGATGGCGGCAATGGGCGGGCAATTCCAGACTGTCGCCGGGCAGCAGGCGCAGCGTCCGCAGGCCAGCAGCGGTGTCGAGCGTCAGTTCGGCGACGCCCTGCAACAGCAACACCCACTCGTGCTCCGGCTGGTCGTACCAGAACCCGGGCGGGCTCGCCTGGCCGGTGGAGACAATGCGCTCGATGCGCAGCCCCGGACGGTTCAGCAACTGGTCGATGCGCTCTTCGGCCTCGGGGCTGCAAGGCAGATCCCGGAAAAAATTGACCATGCGGCAATCCTCGGCAATTCGCAGCGCGCCACCGGCGCAGCCCTGGGTACCCGGCGGAACGCAGCGCCCACCTAGCGGACTTGAGGCTGCCCTACTGCGGAAAAGCCGAATTTGGTCATATTTTGCAAATTTTCGTTGCATAACTCGCTGCAAATTTGCGCAAAATCTGCCCCGAATCGGACTTTCCCTTGCGCTCCCTTCCCTTGCGCACCCTTGCGACGGACGCTCAAATCCGACAGGCTCCTGGACAGCAATACCTAGGCTAACAGGCCGTTGAAAACGCTTTTCAACGGCCTGTCAGAGCGAGCCAGGACGGTTTGCACGCCGATCAAGCACGCCTAGCGCTTGATCGGCGGAGGCCGTCGCGGGCGTGTACCGCGACGAGCCGGGTTGAAAAAGGGCAGGAAAGCCCTTTTTAAACATCCTGCCAAGGGCTAACGTACCCGGCGCACCCCGGAAATCCCTCTGTGAAACCCAAGTCTGTGAAACCAAAAATAGGAGAAAAAAATGCCTACCACCACTGCTTTCTACGCCGGCCTGCTCGGCCTTGTCGCCATCGCTCTCGGGGTACAGGCGGGCCGCCTGCGCGGACGGCTGAACATTTCCATCGGCGACGGTGGCAACCCGGAGTTGCTGCTGGCCATGCGCCGACACGCCAATTTCGCCGAGTGGGTCCCGCTCGCGCTGGTGCTGGTGCTTCTGATGGAACTGAATGACGCCTCGGGTTTTTGGCTGCACCTGCTCGGCGTTACCCTGGTGGCCGCGCGCTGCGCCCATGCCTTTGGCTTGCAGGCCGATAGTATTCAGGGCAAGGGGCGCGCCTTCGGCGCGGGCGGCACACTGCTGGTGGTAGTGATCGCCTCGCTGTGGCTGATCTGCGCCGGGCTCTAGCGGTACGCGCATCCGCCCGTCGCACAACTCGCACAACTCGCGCAACGCCGGCAAGCCGAATGCGCGGGCGGGGCGGGCGCTCGCGGCCCGCTTCAGAGCTGCCCGCTTCAGTGCCGAACGGTAACGGCCGCCCCGCCGGGGCGCCTGCGGCGTGTGGATACCGCGCTTAGGGTTACCCGAGCGCCATGCCGAGGCGGGCGACGGCGCCCGCGCGAGCGGGCGTACCGGCCGGCACGACGCCGGCAGCCGCTTGCGCGCCGCGCCTCCGCCGGCCCACAATGGCCCGGCACGCAATGCAAGCGCGCGCCAGGTTATCGGCCCCAGCGGCCAATACCGGCCTGAGAGCACGACCCAAAATAAAAACGGCGGCCTCGGGCCAGCAGTTGCCCAGCCCGTTGCAACGGGAGTGGATAACATAATGCCTACAGCGCAAACAATCAGTATCGGTATCGACGTCGGCGGCACCCACACCGATCTCGCGGCGGTGCGCGGGGATCGCGTGGTGCGGGCGAAGGCGCCAACCACGCACCACAACTACAGCATCGGCATCTTTAACGCCCTCCAGGGGGTCGCGGACAAGCTGGAGCTGCCGGTCGACGAGGTCCTCGCCGACTACTGCCGGGCGTTCGTCAACGGCAACACCATCGTCACCAATGCGCTGACCGAGATGAAGGGCACCCGCGTCGGGGTGCTGGTCACCGCCGGGTTCGCCGACGTGCTGCGGGTCGGACGCGGTGCGCGGCTCAATGTGCGGGACGATCACCTGCAGCAGAACCTGCCGCGCGTGGTGCCGCAGGACCTGGTGATGGAAATCGACGAGCGCATCGACCGCGACGGCAATGTGGTGGTGCCGCTCAACCACATGCAAGTCGAGCAGGCCGTCCACCGGCTGCGCGCGCGCGGCGTGGACTGCATCGCGGTGTGCTTCCTGTGGAGCACGGCCAATGGCCGCCACGAGCTGGAAGCCCAACAGATCGTCCAGCGGATGGCGCCGGGCCTGTTCGTGACCCGCTCAGTGGCAGTGGCCTCGGTGTTTCGCGAATTCGAGCGCTGGCAGACGGCGATCCTGAACTGCTATGTGCAGCCGCCGGTGAAGAACTTCGTCGATACGCTGAGCGCAGGCTTGCACCAGCGCGGCTATCGGCGCGAGTTGGAGTTTTTCAACGGCCTCGGCGGCGTGCTGACCGCGACCGTGGCCAAGGAGGTGCCGATCCAGCTCTACAGCTCCGGGCCCGCCGGTGGCGCCACTGCGTCGGCGGCACTGGCGCGCCGCTATGGCCTGGCCGAAGTGCTGTGCGGCGATATGGGCGGCACCAGCTTCGACACCATCCTGATCCAGGACTACGCGCCCAAAGTGGTGCAGCGTTGCACCATCGGCCGCTTCGACACCGCGCTCACGCTGCTCGACATCGACTCCATCGGCGCCGGCGGCGGCAGCATCGTGCACCTGGATTCGCGCGGGATGCCGCAGGTCGGGCCGCAAAGCGCGGGCTCGATGCCGGGCCCGGTGTGCGCCGGGCGCGGCGGCACCCTACCCACCGTAACCGACTGCATGGCGGTGATGGGGTTTATCGATCCGAAGAATTATCTCGGCGGCGGCATCGAGCTCGACGTCGAGGCGGCGCGCGCGGCGCTGGCGCGCGAAGTCGGTGCCAAGCTCGGCTGGGACGCGCTCAAGACCGCGGCCGGCGCCTACGCGCTGGTGGTCGCCAACATGGCCAACGCGCTGCGCGCGGCCTCGGTCAGCCGCGGCCGCGATCCGCGGCGCTGCACCTTCATCGCCTACGGCGGTGCGCTGCCGGTGTTCAGCGCGTCGATCTGCCGGCGGCTGGGCATCGGCGACATGATCGTGCCCGGGCAGAGCTCGGCGTTTTCGGCCTACGGCCTGCTGGAGGCCGACTATATCCGCCGCGCCTCGGCGACCATCGGCTGGATTCTGGGCGAGGAAGCGGGCTACGGCCATGTGATCGCCACCCGCGACCGGTTGGAACAGGAGGTCCGCGCCGACCTGCGCGCGGCCGGCTTCGACGACGCCAGTGTGCGCATCGCCCATGGCGGCGATTTCCGCTATGTCGGCCAGCTCGCCGAGCTGTACCAGCCACTGGAGCGCAGTGCCGTCGAGGTCGAGTTGGGGGCAGCGATCATTCCCGCCTTCAACGCTGCCTACGAGGAGGAATTCGGCCCCGATACGGCGTGGCGGGAATCCAAGCTCATGCTGGTCAATTATGTGGTGACCGGTACCGGCATCCGCGAGAAACCGGATATCAAACCGCTGCCGGTAGCGCCGCGCGATGTGACTATTGCCCTGATGTCGCGCCGCCGGCTGTATCTGCCCGACGAGCAGCAGTGGATCGACACGCCGATCTACGACGCCGCCCGGCTGCTGCCGGGCGCCGAACTTGCCGGCCCGGCGATCATCGACTGCCGCGACACCACCATCTATGTCCCGACCGGCGCGACCTTGCGGCGGGACGAACACAACAATTTTCGCATTGCGGTGTAACCGAATCGCGCTGATGAGCTGATCGCGATTTGGTCGCGTCGAGAGGTTTAGAACCGAGGCCGCGAGGCCACACAGGAGACAACGCTCATGGTTGCTAAAACGTTCAAAGTAATCGACAGCGGCGCCCGCAGTTCGCACCACCACGCCCCCGCGCCGCAAGTCATGGATCCGATCACCGCCGAAGTGATCCGCGCGGCCTTCGACAACATCACCAACGAAATGAGCCTGGTTCTGCTGCGCACCTCGGGCTCGCCGGTGCTGACCGAATCAAAGGATTTCTCGACCGTGCTGTTCGACGCCGATCTGCACCAGATCGGCTCCTCGGGCTACATCCTGCTGCACATGGCCTCGTCGCGGCTGGGCGTACAGGCGGTGGCCGCGGCGCGCGTGCCCCACGACATCCAGCCCGGCGACGCCTTCATCTGCAACGATCCCCACACCAGCGGCGCGCTGCACCAGGGCGATGTCGGCATCGTGATGCCGATCTTCTACGGCGCCGATCTGATCGGCTGGACGTTCTCGAATGCGCACCTGATGGATATCGGCGGCGCGGCGATCAGCGGCTTTGCGCCGGAGGCGCGCGATACTTTCTCGGAGGCGCTGCGCTTCCCAGGAACCCGGGTCGCGCGCAACGCCGTGCTGGACGCCGAATGGGTCGGCTTCATGCGCAACAACGTGCGCGTGCCGCTGTCGTTCATCAGCGATCTGCGCAGTCTGGTGGCAGCCTGCAACGTCGGCGGCGAGCGCATGCGCGCGCTGGTCGAGGAATACGGCCTGGCGACGCTGAAAGCCTACACCAACCACAATATCGAGCTTACCGAGAGAGCGCTGCGCGAGCGCATCGCGCGACTGCCGGACGGCACCATCCGCACCTACGATTTCGTCGAGTACGACGGTTTTGGCAGCTCACCGCTGAACCCCGTGTTTTGCGAGATGACGATTGCGGGCGAGCGCATGAAATTCCAGTTCTCCGGCTGCCCGCAGATTGCCGCCTTCGTCAACTCCGGACGCGCCGCGCTCGAAGGCAGCCTGATGGCACCGCTGCTGTGTCAGTTCGCCCCCGACATCCCCTTCAACGAGGGCTTCTGGAACTGCATCGAGATCGACCGCGGCGAGCCCGGTACCATCGTCAATCCGGTGGTGCCGGCGCCGGTGACCAGCGGCCACGCCTCGGCCGGCATGCGCGCCGGACGCATGGTGCAGGAGGCCATCGCCAACGCCTGCGCGGCCGCTGACGACGCCGACCTGCGCGCGCGGGCATCCGGCCAGTCGTCCGGCGCGGTCGCGCTCGG
>CBDDRG010000219.1:0-27439 GCA_965232975.1 uncultured bacterium | reverse complement strand
GCCGAAATCCGTGTGCTTGAAGTCCCCCCACAGGTCCTCGGCGTTCTTCCAGATGAAGTCCGCCAACGAGGCGCCCGAGCCGTTCCCTTCTGCCATTCCGATCTCCAACCGCTGGTTCCACGAAAGAGCTTGGGGCCCGCTCAATATCTCGCCGACGGGCGCATCGCGGCGTTGAAACTGGCCTCAAAATGCTCACATACCCCGTGTATGCCGCGCTTTTTCAGCGAGTTGTGCCTTGCGCTGCATCCGCTGATCGAGACCTTGAGCGGGCTTTCAGCAGTTGGGATTGGACGGACGCTCAAGCCCGGCAGGCTCCTGCCCACCGCCACTCAGCAGTGGCTGAAATGCGATCAGCGCCGCCATCACCGCCACGTTCAGCGACTCGACAGCGTTGGCCATCGGCACATGCAGCCGGCGCGTCGCGCACCGGGCGACGGCTGGCGACACACCCTCGGTTTCGTTGCCGAGCACATAGACGCAGGCGCCGCGCGGTTGATAACGCCCCAGCGCCTCGCCGCCGGCCGCCGCCAGCACGCAGATGTCGGCGCCGCGCGCCGCCAGCGCGCCGAGGGTTTCCGGGAGATCGCCACAGCGCAGAATCGGGCAGCGCAGCAAAGTGCCGGCGCTGGCCTTGATGACCAGCGGCGACAGTGGCGCGCAGCCCTTGGTCGGCAGCAGCAGGGCGGTCAGCGGGCTCGCACACACCGAGCGCACGATCATGCCCAGGTTCTGCGGATTGGTGACGCGGTCGAGGGCGAGCAGGCGAAACGGCCCGTGCGCTGCCGGCTGCTCGCTCCAGCTCCGAAAGTCGCCATAGCGCGGGCAGCGCAAATCCACCGCCACGCCCTGATCCTGGCGCTGGTCGCGGGAGATTCGCGACAGCTCCAGCCGGCTGTGGTAGGCGATCTCGATGCCGCGCTGGCGCGCCAGCGCGAGGATGTCGGTGATGATGCCGTCGGCGCGATTCGAGTCCGCCAGATGCAGGCGGTACACCGGGATACTGGTATCCTGCAGCGCCTCCAGCACGGGCTTGCGGCCGTACACGGTCAAGAACTGGTCAAACAACCGTTGGCGCTGGGCGTAGGCCATGGTGTGCGGGGCCGGACCGGCCCCTGGACTGTTCCTACCGCCCCCGGTAGCGGGGCGGCCGCTTGTCGATGAAGGACTGTACCCCCTCGGCAGCATCCTCGGTCAGCGCCAGTGCCTGCATGACGCCGACGTACTCGGCAACGGCGGCTTCGGGGCCTTCCAGCAGTGAGCGTCGGCAGTTGGCCAGGGTTGCCCGCACCGCCAGCGGCGCCTGGCGGGCGATTGCTTCCGCGAGTTCGATGGCGCGGTTCAACTCCTCGCCGGCCGGTACGATCTCCTGGATGAACTGGTAGCGCAGCGCATCCTCCGCGCTGAATTCGCCGCCGATCAGCAGCACTTTCATGGCGTTGCCCCAGCCGGCGCGCTGCACCATGCGCACGGTTGCGCCCGCGCAGGCCATCACGCCGCGCCCGACTTCAAGCTGCGAAAAGCGGGTGCCGGCGGCGGCGACGACGATCTCGGTGGCCAGCATCAACTCGATGCCGGCGGTGAAACAGATACCCTTGACCGCGCATACCACCGGCTTGTTGCGCACCGGTTGGCGCAGCGCGAACGGATCGATGCCGTTGGTCGGCAGAATGGTCTCGCCCGCACGCATGGCGGCGGCGAATTTGGGCAGGTCGAGACCGGCCGTGAAATGCTTGCCGTGGGCGAACAGCACGCCGACCCAGAGCTCCGGATCGGCTTCGAGGCGCGCGTAGGCATCGGCGAGTTCGGTAAACATTTTCGGCGTGAAGCCGTTGAATTTGGCGGGGCGATCGATGCCCATCAACAGGATGCGGCCGCGAACTTCGGTGCTGATCCGGCCGTCGGGATGGCGGTTGATGTCCTCGGTCATGGCGGGCTCCGGGTGCGAGGGGGGGGGATTCGACGGCGGATTATAACCGCGCCACCGGGCTCAGACCGGACGGCGCCGAAACTCCGGCCAGGCAATCTTGAGGTAGACCACCATCGACCACAGCGTCAGCACCGCGGCGGCGTGGAGCAGCGCGAGCCCGAGCCAGCCCAGATAGGGTATGTCGGGGTCGAGCAGCAGCGTGGTGATGGCGATCATCTGCATCACCGTTTTGACCTTGCCGATGTAGGACACCGCCAGACTCGCGCGCTTGCCGAGTTCGGCCATCCACTCGCGCAGCGCCGACACCACGATCTCGCGCCCGATGATGATCATCGCCGGCAGCGCGAACAGCGCCGAGGGGTATTGCTGCAACAGCAGCACCAGCGCGACGGCGACGATCAGCTTGTCGGCCACCGGGTCGAGAAAGGCGCCGAAGGGGGTGATCTGGTTGAGCCTGCGCGCCAGATAGCCATCGAGCAGATCGGTCAGCGCCGCCAGCGCAAAGACCACCGCACCGGCCAGATAGTGCCATTTCCAGGGCAGATAAAAGAGCGCGACCAGCAGCGGAATCAGCAGGATCCGCAGCAAAGTGACCTGGTTGGGCAGGCTGAACATAAGGTGGCTTCGACAGCGTGATCCGGCAAACTAACTGCTGTGCAGGGCGCTGTAAATAGCTTCGGCCACCTTGCGGCTGATATTGGGCACCCGCATCAGGTCGGTGACGCCGGCCTGTTCGACGGCGGCGGCGCTGCCGAAGAAGCGCAGCAGCTCGCGCCGGCGTTTGGGACCGACGCCGGGAATGCCTTCGAGGCTCGACTGGCGGCGTCTGCTGTCGCGGCGCTGGCGGTGACCGGTGATCGCGAAGCGATGGGCCTCGTCGCGGATCTGCTGGATCAGCAGCAGCGCGTCGGCCGCCGGCACCAGTTCGCTGTCGCCCCGCTCGGTGCTCAGCAGCAGGGTTTCCAGACCGGCCTTGCGGCTGCTGCCCTTGGCGACGCCGATCAGCGCGACGCCGGTGACGCCGAGTTCATCGAGCACCTTGCGCGCGCTGCCCAACTGGCCCTTGCCGCCGTCGATGAACAGGATGTCGGGCAGCAGGCCCTCGCCATTCTGGAGCCGGCGGTAGCGGCGGCGCAGCGCCTGGTCGAGCGCCGCGTAGTCGTCGCCGGGCGCGATGCCGGCGATATTGAAGCGCCGGTACGCCGCTTTCAGCGGGCCCTCGGGGTTGAACACCACGCAGGACGCGACGGTCGCCTCGCCGGCGCTGTGGCTGACGTCGTAGCACTCGATCAGCGCTGGCGGCGCCGGCAGATCGAGCATCGCCTGCAGCGCAGCGAAGCGCTGGGCGATATTGCGATTGGCGGCGACGCGGGCCGCGAGGTTTTGCTCCGCCGTGCGGCTGGCGAGTTCGAGCCAGCGGCTGCGCGTGCCCCGGGTTGCGCACTTGATGGCGACCTTGCGGCCCGCGACCACGGCAAGCGCCTCGGCGAGCAGTTCGCGGTCGGGCAGCAGGCTGCCGACCAGGATCTCGCGGGGCAGATCGGGCGTCGCGCCGGCACCGGTTTTTAGATAGTGCTGGGGGAGAAACTCGGTGAGCACCTCCACCGGGTCCACCGCTAGCGGAATCTTGGGGTAGAAACTGCGGCTGCCGAGGATGCGGCCGTGGCGGATGTAGATGACCTGCACGCAGGCGCTGTGGTCGGCGACGGCCGCCGCCACCACGTCGATATCGCCCGTGCCCGCCTCGACGACCTGGCTCGCCTGGATCTGGCGCAGCGCACCGATCTGATCGCGGGCGACGGCGGCGTCCTCGAACGCGAGCGCGGCGCTGGCGCGATCCATGTCGGCCTTCAGCTCGGTGGTCAGTTGCTCGTTGTCGCCCTCCAGAAACAGTTGCGTGTGCCGCACATCGCGGGCGTAGTCGTCGCCGCTGATGTGGCCGACGCAGGGCGCGGTACAGCGGCCGATCTGGTATTGCAGACAGGGCCGCGAGCGGTTCTTGAAGAAGTGATCCTCGCACTGGCGCACGCGAAACGTCTTCTGCAAAAAATTCAGCGTGTCGCGCACGCCGACCACACCCGGAAAGGGCCCGAAATAGGTGCCCTTGGCGCGCTTGATGCCGCGGTGCAACGCCAGCCGCGGGAAGGCGTCGGCCGTGGACAGAAAAATGTAGGGGTAGGATTTGTCGTCGCGCAGCAGGATGTTGTAGGGCGGGTGGTACTGCTTGATCAGATTCTGCTCAAGGATCAGCGCTTCGAGTTCGGTCTCGGTAACCGTGACCTCGACGTTGGCGATCTTGTCCACCAGCGCGCGGGTCTTGGGCGCGAGGCCACTGGCGCGAAAGTAGCTGCCGACGCGTTTGCGCAGGTTCTTGGCCTTGCCGACGTACAGCACTTGGGCATCGGCGCCGAGCATCTGGTAGACGCCCGGGCGCTCGGTCAGCGTCGCGAGCAGGGGCTTGCTGTCGTAGCTCGGGTGTGCGGCCATGCGGTGGGTGGTGGATTGCGTCGCCAGGGCCGTCAGACAATATCGGCAGGGTTGACCAGACCGTATTTCACCGCCGCCAGCGTCAGTTCCACATCGTTGGTGACGTTGAGCTTCTCGTAGATCCGGTACTTGTAGGAATTGATGGTCTTGGGGCTGATATTCAACACGCCGGCGACATCGTTGGCGCGGTGGCCGCTGGTGATCATCTGCGCGATCTGGAGTTCGCGCTGGGTCAGGCGGGCGAGCGGCGAGGCCTCCTGCCCGGAGGACAGGCCGTTGACCACCAGCGCCTGCGCGATCTCGGGGCTGACGTAGACGCGACCGTCGGCGACGGTATCGAGCGCAGTGCGAATCTCGGCGCTGTCCGCGCTCTTGGTGATGTAGCCGGAGGCGCCGGCCTTCAGCAGATGCACCGGGTAGATGTCGTCGCTGGCGCCGGTGATGACGATGATCTTCAGGTCGGGGTGGCTAGCGAGCAGGCGGCGGGTTGCCTCCAAACCGCCGATGCCAGGCATGCGGATGTCCATGAACACCAGATTGGGCTTCAGCTCGCGCGTCATCACCAGCGCCTCTTCACCACTGCGCGCCTGCCCGGCGACCACGATGCCGGGAATGGCGCCCAACAGCGCGCAGATGCCGCGGCGCACCAGGTCGTGGTCGTCAACCACCAGAACTGTCAGCAAAAGCTTTTCTCCTCCGTGATGGGCCCAGCGCGGTGGCATGTTTGCGCGTTCGTTTCCTGGGTGGCGCAGACGCCGCGGTTGGCATGGATGCCTTGGCCGGCACCACCTTCGACAGGGGCGCCGCCAAGCGGGTTGCGGGAACTTCCGCGCACGGCAGGTTAGCACCCGCCCGGTCAGCGCGCCACGCGCGCCGGCCACCCACGCCGCTTTTCTTGTTCGACACCTGTGGGCACAGCCCGGAAAGCCCGCATAATGCGCCCTCGCCGACCCGCTACCCGCCTATGCCTAAACGATTGCTGCGCCGTTGGCTGCTCCGCACCGAACACCTGACCCAGCACAGATCCCTGCGCTGGCTCGGCTCGATGGTGGATGACCCCAACCTGTTTCACCTCAATCGGCGCTCCGTCGCAACAGCGGTGCTGATCGGGTTGTTTTGTGCCTTTGTCCCGCTTCCCGGTCAATCCCTGCTCGCTGGGTCGATGGCGATGATGGTGCGCTGCAACCTGCCCATAGCCGTGCTGCTGGTATTCGTCAGCAACCCGCTCACCGCGACGCCACTGCTGATATTGGTATACCAAGTGGGCCAGTGGCTGCTCGGCCGGGACGCGGTTGCGTTCGCCTTTGAACTGAGTTGGGCGTGGTTGGCGAGCCAGCGCGACGCGGTGCTGGTACCCGTCGTCCTCGGCAGCTTCGCCACCGGAATCGTGATGGGCACGCTGGGTTACGTCGCCGTGCGCCTGTGCTGGCGCTGGCGGGTGCAGAGCACCTGGCGGTCGCGCCGACGGCAGCGCGGCTAACGCCAAAACGGGGCATAACGTCGATAGAGTTCACCGGCAAACGCCGGCATAATGCGCGGTCTCCGACCCGACGCTCCCCATGCCCAGACGATTCCTGCGCCGCTGGCTACCCCACCCTGACCGCCTGACCAAACACAAATCCCTGCGCTGGCTCGGCCCCTTGGTCGACAACCCGAATCTGTTCCACCTGCACCGGCGCTCGGTATCGATGGCGGTCTTCGTCGGGCTGTTCTGTGCCTTTGTGCCGCTCCCCGGCCATTTCGTGGTGGCCGGGTTGATCGCCATCCTGGTGCGCTGCAATCTGCCGATTGCGGTGCTGCTGGTGTTCATCAGCAACCCCTTCACGCTGACCCCCCAGTTGGTGCTGGTCTACAAGGTCGGCCAGCGCCTGTTGGGCCGGGACGCCACCCGCGTAGCCTTTGAGCTGAGCTGGGACTGGTTTGTCCAGCAGGGCGACGCGGTGTTGGTGCCGGTCGTCATCGGCAGCCTCGCCACCGGCCTCACCCTGGGCGCACTGGGCTATATCGCCGTGCGCCTGTGCTGGCGCTGGCAGGTGCAGAGCGCCTGGCGCGCGCGCCAGCGCCGACGCCGGGGCGACTGATCGCACCCGGCACCGCGCTCATTCGCAACTGAGCACGCGCGCCGGCCGCACCCGCGCCGCCCGCCAGGCGGGATAGAGCGTGGCGAGAAAATTCAACCCCAGCGCGACCAACACCACGGTGGCGACGTCGGCAGAGCGCAGGTCGGCGGGCACATAGTCGATGGGGTAGACCGCGACGTTGAGCAGGCGGAAGCCCAACCCATGCTCGATGCCCTGGACGATATCGGCGATGCCGAGGGCGCCGAGCACCCCCAGCAGCGCGCCCAATCCGGATCCCAACAGCCCGATCAGCGCGCCCTGCACCAGGAAGATCGCGACGATCTCGCCATTGCTGGCACCTTGGGTTTTAAGAATGGCGATGGCGGGGCGCTTCTCCACCACCGTCATCACCAGAATCGCGACCACATTGAACACCGCGACGGCGATGATCAGGAACACCACCAGGCCCACCAATTTGCGCGACATCTGCACCGCCTGATACAGGTTGCCCTGGGTCTGCACCCAGTCGCTGAACTGGTAGCCGCGGCCGAGGCGGGCAATCAGGGCATAGCCGAGCTCGCGGGCGGCAAACAGATCCTCCGCCATCAGCCGCAGGCCCTGCGCCGAGCCCGCGGGCAGGCCGAGAATGGCATTGGCCGTCGCCAGCGTGGCCAGCGCCAGGGTAGTGTCGAGCGCGGTGTGGGTGTCGGCGATGTCGGCCACTTGCAGCGCGCGCAGCGTCGGCGCCAGTGCCTGGCCACCGCGGCCGCTGCGCGGCGCGATCAGCGTCAACCGGTCGCCGCGGGCGACGCCGAGATTGGCGGCGATGCCGCTCGACAGCAGCACCTGATCGTCGCCGAGGTGCGCGAGTTCGCCGCCGAGCAACCGGCCGAGGGCGGCGCCCGGGCGCGTCGGCAGCACGCCCTGCAACTCTACCGCCTGCACTTTGCCGCGAAAATTCAACATGCCGGCGACCGCGGTGATCGGCACCGCCTCCTCCACCCCCGGCTGGGCGAGCAGGGTCGTCGCCAGCGCCTCCCAGTCGGCGATGCCGGCGCGCGCGTAGATGTGCAGGTGGGGCACCACGCCGAGCACCCGCGTGCGCATCTCGCGGTCGAAGCCATTCATCACTGCGAGCACCATGATGAGCAGCGCGACGCCGAGCACCAGGCCGGAAATCGCCAGCATGGAAATAAACGACGCCAGCCGATTGGTGCTGCCCGCGGTAAAAAAGCGCAGCCCAACCATTACCGGGTAGGGCACCCTCACAGCGCAACCGGCGTCAACACACCCTGGTCGAGGGCGACCACGCGATCCATGCGGCGCGCGACCCCGGGGTCGTGGGTGACGACCACGAAGCTGATGCCGAGGCGCTGGTTCAGCGCCAGCAGCAGGTTCAACACGATCGCCGCGGTGGTGGGGTCGAGGTTGCCGGTGGGCTCGTCCATCAACACGCAGGCGGGGTGGGCGGCCAGCGCGCGCGCGACGGCAACGCGCTGGCGCTCGCCGCCCGACAGCGCCCCCGGCTTGTGGCGCGCGCGCGCGGCGAGGCCGACCTGAGTCAGCAACTCCAGCGCCCGTCGACTGGCGACCGCCACCGGCGTGCCGCCGATGAGCAGGGGCATGGCGACGTTTTCGAGAGCGCTGAACTCGCCAAGCAGATGGTGGAACTGGTAGACGAAGCCGAGCTGCCGGTTGCGCCAGCGGGCGCGCGCGGACTCCGACAGCGGGCCCAGATCGCGCCCGCCGACCAGCACCTGGCCGCGCGTCGGGTCGTCGAGGCCGCCGAGCATGTTGAGTAGCGTCGATTTGCCCGAGCCGGAGGCGCCGATGATCGCGACTTTTTCCCCCGCGGCGATGCTGAGCTCGACACCGCGCAGCACCTCGACCACTTCCGGCCCCTGTTGATAACTCTTGTGCAGGCCGCGACACACCAGCGCCGGGATTGCCGGATCGCGGCCGCTGCCCGGCACGTCAATGGTCATAGCGCAGGGCCTCGGCGGGCTGCACCTGGCTGCTGCGCCAAGCCGGATAGAGGGTCGCCAACAGGCTGAGCAGAATACCCAGCACGCACACCCCCAGGACGTCGAACCACTGTAGCTGCGATGGCAGGCGGGTGATGAAATAGAGTTCGGGGTCGAACAGGTAAAACCCGCCGATCTGCTCGAGCCACGCCAGGATTGTGCCCACATTCACCGCCAGCAGACAGCCCAGCGCCGCGCCCAGAATGACGCCGGCGACGCCGATGACGCCCCCCTGTACGCGGAAGATCTGCGCCACCGTGCCGCCGCTGGCGCCCAGCGTGCGCAGCACGGCGATATCCCGCCGCTTGTCGTTCACCATCAGCACCAGGCTGGCGACGATATTGAAGGCGGCGACGCCGACGATGACCGCGAGCAGCACGCCAACCACGGTTTTTTCCATGCGGATGGCACGAAACAACGTGCTCAGGCTCTCCTGCCAGGTGGTCAGCTCGCCGCTGCCGGCCCACGCCGCCCGCATCCGCTCGATACCGGGCAGCGCCAGCGGGTCGGCGAACGTCAAACGCAGTCCGCGCACCCGGTCGCCCATGCGCATGAGCTTGCCGGCATCCCGAATGTTGATAAAGGCGATGCCACTGTCGGCCTGGGCGCCCACCTGAAAAACGCCGGTCACCCGCAGGCGTTTGACGCGGGGAAAGATGCCGGCCGGCGTGACGGACACTTCGGGCAGCGTCAGCACCAGGGTATCGCCGACGCCAGCGTCCAGTTTCTCGGCGAGAAAGCGGCCCAGCACCACGGCATAGCTGCCGGGCGTTAGCTGGTCGATGGCGCCTGCGCGCATGTGGGTTGCCAGCGCGCCGGCCTGCGCGGGGTCGATACCCTGCAGGCTGATCGCCGCATAGCGGTCGCCGCGGGTGAGCATGGCGGTGCCGTCGATAAAGGGCTGGGCGGCGATCACCCCGGGGTCGGCAGTCAGCGCGCGGCTCAGCGCCTGCCAATCGGCAATGCCGTCCGCGCGGGTGAAGGTGGCGTGGGGGATCACCAGCAGCATGCGGGTTTTGATTTCGCGATCAAAGCCGTTCATCACCGACAGCACCAGAATCAGCGTCATCACGCCCAGGGCCATGGCGCAGAACGAGAACAGCGAAACGAAAGAAACGAACCCCTCGCGGCTTTTGCTGAATATGTAACGCAGGCCGATAAACAGCGGTAGGTTCGCAATCATCGGCGGATTAGAACCAAATCCAACCCCGCTCACAAGCGCTGCGACGGGAATTCGCACGCGCACCGGCGGGCGGCACGCGCGACGGCGTATAATCGCCGGCCTTCCCCGACCCGCCGGCGCCTGCTGGCGAATACTCATGGACGCCGCCAAGCCGCTGTTCTCCTACCCCAGGTACTGGGCCGAATGCTTCGGGCCGGCGCCCTTTCTGCCCACCACGCGGGCGGAGATGGACGCGCTCGGCTGGGATAGCTGCGACATCGTCATCGTCACCGGCGATGCCTACGTGGATCACCCGAGCTTCGGCATGGCGGTGATCGGCCGGGTGCTGGAGGCGCAGGGGTTTCGCGTCGGCATCGTCGACCAGCCGCGCTGGCAGGACAAAAGCGCGTTCATGGCGCTGGGCAAGCCCAACCTGTTTTTCGGCGTCGCGGCCGGCAACATGGATTCGATGATCAACCGCTACACCGCCGATCGCCGCCTGCGCAGCGACGACGCCTACTCGCCGGACAACCTTGGCGGCCTGCGCCCCGATCGCGCCGTCATCGTCTACAGCCAGCGCTGCCGCGAGGCCTGGCCCGAGGTGCCCATCGTGCTCGGCGGCATCGAGGCGAGCCTGCGTCGCATCGCCCACTACGACTACTGGTCCGACGAAGTGCGCCGCTCGGTACTGATCGATGCCCAGGGCGACATTCTGTTATACGGCAACGCCGAGCGCGCCGTCATCGAAGTCGCCCACCGGCTGGCGCGGGGCGAAATGATCGAATCGATCACCGATGTGCGCGGCACCGCCTTGGTGCGCAAGACGCTGCCGCCGGGCTGGACGGTCATCGACTCCACCCGCATCGACCGGCCCGGCCACGTCGATCCGCTGCGCAATCCGTACCAGACCGACGAGGAATTCGCGGCCGCGACCGGCGGCAAGTGCCGCGTCGGCAAGGCGCCGGACGCTGAAGGTGGAAGCGCTGGGGTGCAGATTTTGACGCTGCTGCCGGCGCGGGAAAAAATCGATCGCGCGACCTCGGTGATCCGCCTGCCGCCCTGGCACAAGGTGCGCGCCGATCCGGTGCTGTATGCCCACGCCAGCCGCGTGCTGCATCTGGAGACCAACCCCGGCAACGCGCGGGCGCTGGTGCAACGCCACGACCAGGTCGAGGTGTGGCTGAACCCGCCGCCGATCCCGCTGACCACGGCCGAAATGGACGGCGTGTTCGGCCTGAATTACGCCCGCGTGCCCCATCCCAAATACGCTGGGCGGCGCATTCCGGCCTACGACATGATCCGCTTCTCGGTGAACATCATGCGCGGCTGCTTTGGCGGCTGTACTTTCTGTTCAATTACCGAACACGAGGGCCGCATCATCCAGAGCCGCTCGGAGGATTCGATCGTCGCCGAGGTCGAGGCGATCCGCGACAAGACGCCCGGTTTTACCGGTGCCATCTCCGACCTGGGCGGCCCCACCGCCAACATGTACCGCCTCGCCTGCAAGGATCCGGTCATCGAGTCCGCGTGCCGGCGGCCGTCCTGCGTCTACCCCGGCATTTGTTCCAACCTGAACACTGACCACGGCCCGCTGATCAGCCTGTACCGGCGCACGCGTGCGCTCCCCGGCGTGAAGCGGGTGCTGATCGCATCGGGGCTGCGCTACGACCTGGCGGTGACCTCCCCGGAATATGTCGAGGAGCTGGTCACCCATCACGTCGGCGGGTACCTGAAAATCGCGCCCGAGCACACCGTGGACGGGCCGCTCTCGAAGATGATGAAGCCCGGCATCGGCAGCTATGAGCGCTTTCGGGAGATGTTCGAGGCGTTCAGCCGCAAGGCCGGCAAGAAGCAGTACCTGATTCCGTATTTCATCGCCGCCCACCCCGGTACCACCGATGCCGACATGGTCGCGCTGGCGCGCTGGCTGAAACGCAACAACTTTCGCGCCGATCAGGTACAGACGTTCTATCCGTCGCCGATGGCGACCGCGACCGCGATGTACCACTCCGAACGCGACCCGCTGCGCAAGCTCAGCTACAAGAGCGAAAAACTGCCGGTGATGCGCGATCTGGGGGCGCGGCGCCTGCACAAAGCGCTGCTGCGCTACCACGATCCGGCCAACTGGCCAGTCATCCGCGAGTTGTTGACTACCATGGGCCGGGAAAATCTGATCGGCAGCGGCCCCGACTGCCTGATTCCAGCCGCGCAGGACACGCCCAGACGCGCGCCGGGCGGGCGCGGTAGCAAGCCCCAAACGGCCGCCCCGCGGCAAGCGCAGCGCTTCGCCACCCAGCACACCGGGCTGCCGCTGGTGTCACCGCGCCGGCCGGCCCCGGCCGGCAAGGGTCTCGGTAAAACTGGCGCGGGCAAGCCCGCCGGGCAAAAACGGCGGAGCTGAATCAGCCCCGCGCGTCGAGCGGGAGGATCGCGCGGCGGTCGTGGCCGGTGTAGAGCTGGCGCGGGCGGCCGATGCGGTAGGGATTGCTGATCATCTCGTTCCACTGGGCGATCCAGCCGACGGTGCGACCGGTGGCGAAGATCACCGTGAACATTTCGTTCGGGATGCCGATGGCCTTCATGATGATGCCCGAGTAGAAATCGACGTTCGGGTACAGCTTTTTGCTGATGAAATAGTCGTCTTCGAGCGCGATCTGCTCCAGGCGCTTGGCAATTCTGAGCAGCGGATCGTGCTCCATGCCGAGTTCGGCGAGCACGGCGTCGCAGGCCAGCTTCATCACCTTGGCGCGCGGATCGAAGTTCTTGTAGACGCGGTGGCCGAAGCCCATCAGCCGGAACGGATCGTTCTTGTCCTTGGCGCGCTTGACGAATTTGTCGATGTTTTTTTCGCTGCCGATTTCGGTGAGCTGCTCCAGCACCGCCTGGTTGGCGCCGCCGTGGGACGGCCCCCAGAGTGCGGCGATGCCCGCCGCGATACAGGAGAAGGGATTCGCGCCCGATGAGCCGGCCAGGCGCACCGTCGAGGTCGAGGCGTTCTGCTCATGGTCGGCGTGCAGCAAAAACAACAGATCCATGGCCTTGGCGAGCACCGGACTGACCCGGGAGCGGTCGCAGGGCGTGCCGAACATCATGTGCAGGAAGTTCTCGGCGTAGCCCAGGCTGTTGTCCGGGTACATATAGGGCTGGCCGATAAAGTGCTTGTGGCACATCGCCGCCAGCGTCGGCATCTTCGCGATCAGCCGGTGCGCGGTGATCATGCGGTGGGTCGGGTTATTGATGTCGATGGAGTCGTGGTAGAACGACGACAGTGCGCCGACCACGCCGCACATGATCGCCATCGGGTGGGCGTCGTAGCGGAAGCCCGACAGGAACTGCTCGATGGAGCGGTTGACCATGGTGTGGGTGCGGATGATCTTTTCAAACTCGGCTTTCTCGGTGGCGTTGGGCAGCTCGCCGTTGAGCAGTAGAAAGCAGGTTTCCAGATAATCCGATTTTTCAGCAAGTTCTTCGATCGGATAGCCCCGGTGCAACAAAATGCCCTTGTCGCCGTCGATATAGGTAATTTTGGATTCGCACGAGGCGGTTGACGTAAAGCCGGGATCGAAGGTGAAATAATTGTGGTTGGTCAGCGCGCCGACATCGATGACATCCTGACCGAGGCTGCCGGAGCGCACGGGCAGTTCGATCGGGGTGGCGTAGCCCTCAATGGTCAGCACGGCTTTCTTGATCGTCATGGGGCTCTCCTGGACTCGTGATTCTGCTAAAGCTCATAGCGGCAGGAGTACAGCAATCTTCCCCACAAATTGCTCCCCCACAAATTGGCAGCGGAAGCCTATCGCCACCGCGTCCCGATTGTCAATTTCGCCCGCCGCAATGTCGCCAAAACACCGGCGTACGGCGGCGAAATCGCCGGATATGGGCCGCATCGGCCAGTTATCGTGCCGAGCCGATGCACTGCCGGCGGTGGTGGTTTGTAATTGGCGCCCGGTGCTTTTATAATGCGGCGCATTCAAACGAAGGCCGTCCCGACCGTCGGTGACTCAGCGAGCAGTGCTGCTACGGGTTGCCGTTTTTTATGCCTCATCGCGCGCCCTGCGGGGCCGAATTGGTGGTTCAAGTGAGCGATAAACGACCAGTCAATCTCGATATCGGAACCATGAAGCTGCCGATTATGGCTTGGGTGTCGATTCTCCACCGCGTCTCCGGGGTCGCCCTGTTCGGGGTCACCGGCGTGCTGCTGTGGATGCTGGATGCCAGCCTGACCTCGGCGGAGAGCTTTGCGGCGCTAAAAGCTGTGCTGACCAACCCCCTGTGGCAACTGGTGATCTGGGGCATGCTGGCCGCGCTGGCATACCACTTGGTCGCGGGCATCCGCCACCTGATCATGGATTGCGGTATCGGCGAGAGTCTGGAGGGCGGTGCGCGCGGCGCCCAAATCGTGCTGGTGGCGGCAGCGGTGCTGATTGCGCTGGCGGGGGTATGGCTATGGCGGTAACCAATGTCACCAGTTTCGGCCGCAGCGGCCTGTCCGACTGGCTGGTGCAGCGGGTCAGCGCCGTGGTCATGGCAGCGTACCTGTTCTTCATGGTCGGCTATCTGTTGACCCACTCCGAACTTGAATACACCCAGTGGACCGGGCTGTTCCAGCACTTCTGGATGAAGCTGTTCAGCCTGCTGACCATACTCGCGCTGGCCGCCCACACCTGGATCGGCCTGTGGGCCGTGCTCACCGACTATGTCACCGTGCGCCTGCTGGGGCCGAAAGCGACGGTGCTGCGCGTGGCCTGCCAGCTCGGCATGATCGCGGTCACCCTCGCCTATGTGATCTGGGCGATCGACATCCTCTGGGCCATCTGACTCTGGGCCATCTGATTTTGATTTTGAGCAAGCTGATTGCGGGGAAGCTGAGCTGATGACGACACTGCGCACCCTGTCCTTTGACGGCGTCATCGTGGGTGGCGGCGGCGCCGGCATGCGCGCCGCGCTGCAACTGGCCCAGTCGGGCTACCGGACGGCGGTCATCTCCAAGGTGTTCCCGACCCGCTCCCACACCGTGTCCGCGCAGGGCGGCATCACCTGTGCCATCGGCAGCGCCGATCCCAACGACAACTGGGAATGGCACATGTACGACACCGTCAAGGGCTCCGATTACATCGGCGACCAGGATGCCATCGAGTACATGTGCTCGGTCGGCCCGGCCGCCGTGTTCGAGCTGGAGCACATGGGCCTGCCGTTCTCGCGCTTCGACAACGGCCGCATTTATCAGCGCCCGTTCGGCGGCCAGTCGAAGGATTTCGGCGCCGGCGGCCAGGCCGCGCGCACCTGCGCGGCGGCCGACCGCACCGGCCACGCGCTACTGCATACGCTCTACCAGACCAACCTGAAGAACCAGACAGTGTTCCTCAACGAGTGGTTCGCCGTCGATCTGGTCAAGAACCAGGATGGCGTGGTCGCCGGTGTTATCGCGATCAATATCGAGACCGGTGAAACCGTCTACGTCAAAGCCAAGGCCACGGTGTTCGCGACCGGCGGCGCCGGGCGCATCTATGCGTCCACCACCAACGCCCACATCAATACCGGCGACGGCGTCGGTATGGCGCTGCGCGCCGGCTACCCGGTGCAGGACATCGAGATGTGGCAGTTCCACCCCACCGGCATCCACGGTGCGGGCGTGCTGGTCACCGAGGGCTGTCGCGGCGAGGGCGGCTATCTGGTCAACAAGAACGGCGAGCGCTTCATGGAGCGCTATGCGCCCAACGCCAAGGATCTCGCCGGTCGCGATGTGGTCGCCCGCTCGATGATCCTCGAAATTCTCGAAGGCCGCGGCTGCGGTCCCGACGGCGATCACGTCTACCTGAAGCTGGACCATCTGGGTGAGGAAGTGTTGCACAGCCGCCTGCCCGGCATCTGCGAGCTGTCCATAACCTTCGCCCACGCCGATCCGGTCAAGGAACCGGTGCCCGTGGTGCCCACCTGCCACTACATGATGGGCGGCATTCCGACCAATGTGCACGGCCAGGCGCTCACCGTCGACGCCAACGGCAACGACATCGTCATTCCCGGCCTGTTCGCCTGCGGCGAAGTGGCCTGTGTGTCCGTGCACGGCGCCAACCGGCTGGGCGGCAATTCGCTGCTCGATCTGGTGGTGTTTGGCCGAGCGTCTGGGCTGTTCATCGAACAGGCGCTGCGCGCGGGCATCGAGATGCGCGACCCTTCGACGAGTGACGTCGACGCCGCCATGGCCGGGCTCAACCGTATCAACGCCAGCACCAGCGGCGAGACCTCGGCGGGCCTGCGCAAGGAATTGCAGACCATCATGCAGAACTATTTCGGGGTGTGCCGCCGCGGCGACTACATGCGCACCGGCATCGCCAAGCTGGCCGAACTGCGCCCGCGCATCGAGGGGGTCAAGCTCGAAGACAAGAGCCAGGCCTTCAACACCGCGCGCATCGAAGCGCTGGAGCTGCAAAACCTGCTGGCAGTGGCCGAGGCCACCGCGATCGCCGCCGAGGTGCGCCAGGAGAGCCGCGGCGCCCATGCCCGCGAGGATTTCCCGAGTCGCGACGACAGCAACTGGCTGTGCCACTCGGTTTATTTTCCGGACACGAAGACCGTCGGCAAGCGCGCGGTCAACTTCGCGCCCAAGACCCGCGCCGTGTTCGAACCCACCGCCCGCACCTATTGATCGATCAGCAACGAACCTAGCCACAGGGTCGCCGCACCATGCTCAAGGTCAGCGTTTACCGCTACAACCCCGACACCGACAGCGCGCCGCGCATGCAGGACTACGAAGTAGACACCGGCGGCAAGGATCTGATGGTGCTCGATGTCCTCGAACTGCTGAAGGCGCAGGACACCACGCTGGTGTTTCGCCGCTCCTGTCGGGAGGGCGTGTGCGGCTCGGACGGCCTCAATATCAGCGGCAAGAACGGCCTCGCCTGCATCACCCCGCTGTCCGCCTGCGTCAATAACGACAAGCTCGTGGTGCGCCCGTTACCCGGGTTGCCGGTGGTGCGCGATCTGGTCGTCGACATGAGCCAGTTCTACGCCCAATACGAAAAAATCCAGCCGTACCTGCTCAACGACACCCCGCCACCCGCCATCGAGCGGCTGCAATCGCCGGCCGAGCGCGAAAAGCTCGATGGCCTGTACGAGTGCATTCTGTGCGCCTGCTGCTCCACCGCATGCCCGTCATTCTGGTGGAACCCGGACAAATTCATTGGCCCGGCCGGCCTGTTGCAGGCCTACCGCTTTCTCGCCGACAGCCGCGACACCGCGACTGAACAGCGTTTGAGCAAGCTCGACGATCCGTTCAGCGTGTTCCGCTGCCACAGCATTCAGGCCTGCGTCGCGGTGTGCCCCAAGGGGCTGAACCCGACGCGCGCGATCGGCCATATCCGCAGCATGCTGCTGCGCAGCGGCACCTGAATGCGGCGCTGGCGCGGACGGCGGCAGTGTCAGGCTGAGGCGGAGGCGCAAACTAATCAGGCAACAGGGTAACCGGCGGGTGAGCGGCGATGCTTGATCACAGCATGCAAGAGTTCCTGCGCAGCTCCCACCTCGCGGACGGGAACGCCGCCTATATCGAAGAACTCTACGAAATCTATCTGCACGAGCCCAACGGCGTGTCCGAGCAATGGCGCGCCCTGTTCGATGCCCTGCCCCGGGTAAACGGCAACCCCGGCCCCGACAGCTCCCCCCGCACCATCCAGAGTCATTTTGAACTGCTCGGGCGGCGGCGCGCGCGGCCGCTGCCGGCGCCGGGCTCGGGCGGCGTCAATATCGACCACGAGCGCAAGCAGGTCAAAGTCCTGCAACTGATCGCCTCCTACCGTTTTCGCGGCCACCAGCGCGCGCGTCTCGACCCCCTCGGGCTGATGCAGCGCAAGGACGTGCCCGATTTGCACCTCAGTTTTCACGGTCTCACCGACGCCGACCTCGAAACCACCTTCCAGACCGGTTCGGTGTTCATGGGCCGCGACGAGGCGCCGCTGCGGGACATCATCGACCATCTGGAGGCGACCTATTGCGGCGCCCTGGGCCCGGAGTTCAGCCACATCACGTCCCTCGCCGAAAAACAGTGGCTGCAGCAGCGCTTCGAAAGCGTGCGCTCCCATCCGGCCTATGGCAGCGAGAGCCGCGTCCAGGTGCTGGAACGGCTCACCGCCGCCGAGGGCCTGGAGCGCCACCTCGACTCCAAGTACCCGGGCACCAAGCGCTTTGGCCTGGAGGGCGCCGAGAGCCTGATTCCGATGCTCGACGGTCTGATCCGCCGCGCCGGCGAATACGGCGCCAAGGAGGTGGTGCTGGGCATGGCCCACCGCGGCCGGCTCAATGTGCTGGTCAATGTACTGGGCAAGCGGCCGAGCGAGCTGTTCGACGAATTCGAAGGCAAGATCACCCTCAACACCTCGGGCGACGTCAAATATCATCAGGGGTTTTCGTCCAATGTGATGACTCCCGGCGGTGAAATCCATGTCGCGCTGAGCTTCAATCCCTCCCACCTGGAGATAGTGTCACCGGTCGTCGAGGGCTCCGCGCGCGCGCGCCAGGATCGCCGCAACGACGCCACCGGCGATCGCGTCACGCCCATCCTGATTCACGGCGACGCCGCGTTCGCCGGTCAGGGCGTGGTCATGGAAACCTTCCAGATGTCGCAAACCCGGGGCTTTCGCACCGGCGGCACCGTGCACATCGTGCTCAACAACCAGGTCGGCTTTACCACCAGCAAACCCGAGGACGCGCGCTCCACCGAATACTGCACCGACGTCGCCAAGATGGTCGAAGCCCCCATCTTTCACGTCAACGGCGACGACCCCGACGCGGTGATGTTCGCCGCGTTGCTGGCAATGGACTACCGCTACCAGTTCAAGAAGGACGTTGTCGTCGACCTCGTCTGCTATCGCCGACGCGGCCACAACGAGACCGACGAACCCTCTGCGACCCAACCGCTGATGTACGACCGGATTCGCCACCACAAGACCGCGCGCACTTTGTTCGCCGAACGCCTGATCGGCGAGGGCGTGCTCACTGAAGCGGCCGCGGTGGCCATGCTCGACGACTACCGCCAGGCGCTGGATCGCGGTGAATACGTCATCAACAACCTCGTCACCGAGCCCGATTTCAAGCTGTTCGTCGACTGGCGCCCCTACCTCGGCCACGACTGGACGACGCCCGCCCACACCGGTTATGAACTGCGCAAATTGCGCGAGGTGGCGCGGAAGGTCTGCCATCTCCCCGACGGCTTCCCGCTCCAGCGGCAGGTCGAAAAAATCTACGACGACCGCCGCAAGATGGCCGGCGGCGCGCTGCCGCTGAACTGGGGCATGGCCGAACTGCTGGCCTACGGCTCGCTGCTGGAGGAGGGTTATTCGATCCGCTTGACCGGCCAGGACTGCGGGCGCGGCACTTTCTCGCACCGCCACGCCGCGCTCTGGAACCAGAGAGACGGCGAGGCCTATGTGCCACTCCAGCACCTGAACCCCGCGCAACCACGCTGCGACATTTACGATTCCTTTTTGTCGGAAGAAGCGGTGCTCGGCTTCGAATACGGGTATGCCACCACTACCCCGAACGGACTGGTAATCTGGGAAGCCCAGTTCGGCGATTTCGCCAACGGCGCCCAGGTCGTCATCGACCAGTTCATCGCCAGCGGCGAGCACAAATGGGGTCGCCTGTGCAGCCTCACGCTGCTGCTGCCCCACGGCTATGAGGGCCAGGGGCCGGAGCACTCCTCCGCCCGCCTCGAACGCTGGCTCCAGATGTGCGCCGAACACAACATGCAGGTGTGCAACCCGACCACCCCGGCGCAACTGTTCCACCTGTTACGCCGGCAGGCCATCCGACCCCTGCGCCGCCCACTGATCGTGATGAGCCCGAAGTGGATTCTGCGCCACAAACTCGCCACCTCGACTCTCGAAGAGCTCGCCGCCGGCCAGTTCCAGACGGTCATTCCCGACGGCGATCTGGATCCAGCCAAGGTGCGGCGCGCCGTGCTCTGTTCCGGCAAGGTCTACTACCACCTGTATGAAGAGCGCACCGCGCGCGGGCGCGACGACGTCGCGCTGATCCGCCTCGAACAGCTCTATCCCTTCGACGACGCCGCGCTGGCGCTCGCGCTGGCGCCATACCACAAGTTGCGGGACATGGTCTGGTGTCAGGAGGAGCCACAGAACCAGGGCGCCTGGTACAGCAGCCAGCACCGCATGCGGCGGGTGCTGGCGAGCCACGACGAGCGCCTGCCCCTGCACTATGTCGGGCGTCCTGCGTCGGCCGCCCCGGCTGGAGGCTATATGTCGGCGCATCTGAAAGAACAGCAGCAATTTATCGACGCGACCCTCGACCTCGCGTATCCATAGCTCTCGCTGAAGCCGGCGCCTGCCGCCCGCGGCGACCCCGGCACCAAGGCCACCCCGTGTTCAGGACGAGATTGGTTACATGGCAATAGATATCAAGGCCCCCACCTTCCCCGAATCGGTGCAGGAGGGCACCCTCATCAGCTGGCGCAAGCAGCCCGGGGACGCGGTTGCCCGCGATGAGCTGCTGGTCGATATCGAAACCGACAAGGTCGTTCTGGAAGTGGTGGCCCCGATCGCCGGCACCTTGCGGGGGGTGCTCAAGCAGGCCGGCGATATCGTCGTCAGCGGCGAGTTGCTCGCCCGCCTTGACGCCGACGGCGCGGTCGAGTCACCGGCGGGCACGGCCGCGGCCGCGACCCCGCCCGCGACATCGGCGGTGGCGGCCGCAGAGATCATCGCCAGCCCGGCCGCCCGCAAGATCGCCGATGAGCGCGGCATCGACCTCGCCCAGATCGCCGGCTCCGGCCGCGCCGGGCGCATCACCAAGGAAGATGCGGCCGCGTTCCAGCCACCACCCGCAGCCCCGGCACCGCCGGCAGTGACCACGGTGGCCGGCGCGCGCACCGAGGCGCCCGACGTCCGCCCGGAGCGGCGCGTGCCCATGACGCGCATGCGCGCGCGCATCGCCGAGCGCCTGCTCCAGGTCGTGCACACCACCGCCATGCTGACCACGTTCAACGAGGTCGATGTCCACCGCATCATGGATCTGCGCACCCAGTTCAAGGACCAGTTCAGCCGCAGCCACAACGGTACCCGCCTAGGCTTCATGGGCTTCTTCGTGCGCGCTGCGGTCGAGGCGCTGAAGCGGTTTCCGGTGGTCAACGCCTCGATCGACGGTAGCGATGTGGTCTACCATGGCTACCAGGACATCGGCGTGGCAGTGTCTACCGAACGCGGTCTGGTGGTGCCTGTGCTACGCGATGCCGACCAGATGAGCATCGCCGAGACCGAAAGCAAGGTGGCCGAGTACGGCACCCGCGCCCGCGAGGGCAAGCTCACCATCGAGGAGATGACCGGCGGCACCTTTACCATCACCAATGGCGGCGTGTTTGGCTCGCTGCTGTCGACGCCGATCCTGAATCCGCCCCAAGCGGCAATTCTCGGCATGCACGCGATCAAGGAGCGGCCGGTGGTCGAAAACGGCGAGGTGGTGATCCGCCCGATGATGTACTTGGCGCTGTCCTACGATCACCGCCTCATCGACGGCCGCGACGCCGTGCTGTTTCTGGTGGCGATCAAGGACATGATCGAGTATCCCGCCAAGATATTGCTGGAGATATAGGCGCCGCTTGGCTTTCCCTCGCTACGGACGCTTGACTCCGACCGGCTCCGAGCCAGGCACCGCGCGATTGCCAGCACGGTCGCGCAACCGCCGACAGCGATGTAACGAGCGATAAACACCCAGTAAACCAGCCCCCGGTGACCCCATGGCGAGCACTCCAACCACCAGCGACACAACCCCCGGCCACCAGGATGTCATCGTCATCGGCTCGGGGCCGGCCGGCTACGTCTGCGCCATTCGCGCCGCCCAGCTCGGCCTGAAAACGACCTGCATCGAAAACTACCGCGACCGCGCCGGAAAGGGTGTGAACGGCGGCACCTGCCTGAACACGGGCTGCATCCCCTCCAAGGCGCTGCTCGACAGTTTGTACAAATACGCCGAGGCGCTGTCGGCGCTGGCCGCCCACGGCGTCAACGTCAGCGGGGTCAGCCTCGATCTCGCCACCATGATGGCGCGCAAGGACGGCATCGTGAAACAGCTCGGCGGCGGCATCGCCGCGCTGTTCAAAAGCAATGGCGTGACCGCGCTGTATGGCAGCGGCAAGCTGCTCTCCGGCCATCGCGTCGAATACACCGCCGCCGATGGCAGCGTCCAGGTGCTGACCGCCGATCACATCGTGCTCGCCGCCGGCTCCGCGCCGATCGCCATACCCGCTGCGCCCGTCGACGGCAAGGTCATCATCGACTCCACCGGCGCACTCGAACTCGACAAGGTGCCCAAGCGCCTCGGCATCATCGGCGCCGGCGTCATCGGCCTCGAACTCGGCAGCGTGTGGCGCCGTTTGGGCGCCGAAGTGGTGTTGCTCGAAGCCCTCGACGTGTTTCTCGCCGCAATGGACAGCCAGATCGCCAGGGAGGCGAAAAAACTCTTGACCCGGCAGGGGCTGGATATCCGCCTCGGCTGCCGCGTCACCGCCACCGAGATCAAGCGCGGCAAGGTGGTGGTGACAGTTCAGACCTCAGCCGACGAGGAATCCCAGGAGACCTTCGACAAGCTCATCGTCTGTGTCGGCCGCCGTTCGCAGACTGCCGGCCTGCTCGCCGCCGACAGCGGCGTCAACCTCGATGAGCGCGGCGCCATCTACGCCGACGACACCTGTGCCACCAACGCGCCCGGCGTGTGGGCCATCGGCGATCTGGTGCGCGGGCCGATGCTCGCCCACAAAGGCTCGGAGGAGGGCGTTATGGTCGCCGAGCGCATTGCCGGGCAGAAAACCCAGGTCAATTACGACATCATCCCCAACGTCATCTACACCCGCCCCGAGATTGCTGCGGTCGGCAAAACCGAGGAGCAGCTGAAACAGTTGGGCGAGCCCTACAAGGTCGGCGTGTTTCCCTTTGCCGCCAGCGGCCGCGCGCTAGCGGCCGGCGACACCGAGGGCATGGTCAAGATTCTCGCCCACGCCGACACCGACCGCGTGCTCGGCTGCCATGTGCTCGGCGCCGCAGCGGCAGAGCTGGTGCAGCAAGTCGCCGTCGCCATGGAATTCGGCGCCAGCGCCGAGGATCTGGGCATGATGGTGTTCGCCCACCCGACGCTGTCGGAGGCGGTGCACGAGGCGGCGCTCGCCGTCGGCGGACATGCGATTCACGTCCCCAACCGGCGCCGCCAGCGGGCCGGGACAGCGGCGGGTGCGGAAGGAGCCAGTTAGCGCCGGGCGCCCGGCTCGATCGAACGCTTGTTTGAACAATTTCTACCACTGACTCTGGAAGTCCAACATGAATCTACACGAGTATCAGGGCAAACGCCTGTTTGCCGACTACGGTCTGCCGGTGTCGACCGGCGTCGCGGCGAACACCGCCGAGGAAGCCGTGGCGGCGGCCGACAAGATTGGCGGCAAGCGCTGGGTGGTCAAGGTGCAGGTGCATGCCGGTGGGCGCGGCAAGGCCGGCGGCGTCAAACTGGTCAACTCCCGCGACGAGATCCGGGCGTTCGCTGAAAAATGGCTCGGTCAGCGCCTGGTGACCTACCAGACCGACGCCGGCGGCCAGCCGGTCAACTGCATTCTGGTCGAAGCCTGCACCGACATCGCGCGCGAACTGTATCTCGGCGCCGTCGTCGATCGCGCCAGCCGGCGCGTGGTGTTCATGGCCTCCACCGAGGGCGGCGTCGAGATCGAGAAGGTCGCCCACGACACCCCCGAAAAAATCCTCAAGGCGACCATCGACCCGCTGGTCGGCGGCCAGCCCTATCAGGCCCGCGAGCTGGCGTTCCAGCTCGGCCTCGAAGGCAACCAGATCGGCCAGTTCACGAAGATATTTCTCGGCCTCGCCAAGCTGTTCGTCGACAAGGATCTGGCGCTGATGGAAGTCAACCCGCTGGTCATCACCAGCGAGGGCAACCTGCACTGCCTCGACGCCAAGCTGGTCGTCGACGGCAACGCCATCTACCGCCACCCCGAACTGAAGGCGATGCACGATCCCTCCCAGGAGGATGCGCGCGAGGCCCACGCCGCCCAGTGGGATCTGAACTATGTCGCCCTCGACGGCAACATCGGCTGCATGGTCAATGGCGCCGGACTCGCGATGGGCACCATGGACATCATCAAGCACCACGGTGGCAAGCCCGCCAACTTCCTCGATGTCGGCGGCGGCGCCACCAAGGAGCGGGTCAGCGAGGCGTTCAAGATCATCCTGTCCGACGCCAACGTCAAAGCCGTGCTGGTCAACATCTTCGGCGGCATCGTGCGCTGTGACCTGATCGCCGAGGGCATCATCGGCGCGGTCGCCGAAGTCGGCGTCAAAATCCCCGTCGTCGTCCGCCTCGAGGGCAACAACGCCCAATTGGGCGCCAAACTGCTGGCCGACAGCGGCCTCAACATCATCGCCGCGACCAGCCTGACCCATGCGGCCCAGAGCGTGGTCAAAGCTGCGGAGAGCAACTGATGAGCATTCTGATCGACAAAAATACCAAAGTGATCTGCCAGGGCTTCACCGGCGCCCAGGGCACCATGCACTCCGAGCAGGCGCTCGCCTACGGCACCAAGCTGGTCGGCGGCGTGACCCCCGGCAAGGGCGGCAAATCCCACCTCAACCTGCCCGTGTTCAACACCATGGCGGATGCGGTCGCGGCCACCGGCGCCGACGCCTCGGTGATCTATGTGCCGGCAGCCTTTTGCAAGGATTCCATACTCGAGGCCGCCAACAGCGGCATCAAGTTGATCGTCTGCATCACCGAGGGCATCCCGACGCTCGACATGCTCGAGTGCAAGGTGAAGTGCGATGAGCTCGGCGTGCGCCTGATCGGGCCCAACTGTCCCGGCGTGATCACGCCCGGCGAGTGCAAGATCGGCATCATGCCCGGCCACATCCACCGGCCCGGCCGCGTCGGCGTGGTGTCCCGCTCCGGCACCCTGACCTACGAGGCCGTCAAGCAGACCACCGACTACGGCTTCGGCCAGTCCACCTGCGTCGGCATCGGCGGCGACCCCATCGCCGGCTCCAGCTTTGTCGATATCCTCGAACTGTTCCAGGCGGATCCAAAAACCGAGGCCATCGTCATGATCGGCGAAATCGGCGGCAGCGCCGAGGAGGAGGCCGCCGCCTTCATCAAGGCCCAGGTGACCAAGCCCGTGGTGTCCTATATCGCCGGCGTCACGGCCCCGGCCGGCAAGCGCATGGGCCACGCCGGCGCCATCATCGCCGGTGGCAAGGGCACTGCGGGCGAAAAGTTTGCCGCACTGGAAGACGCCGGCGTGCGCACTGTGCGCAGCCTCGCCGATATCGGCGCCGCGTTGAAAGAGATCACCGGCTGGTAGGCAGATTTGCCGAAGCGGGCGCGGGCGGCAGGGTCGCCTGATCCACTGCCGGCAGCGCCAGCCCGCAGTACCTCACAGCAAGAGCAGCGACCATGACTCAGCGCATCACCTGTGGCGGCCTCAGCATTGCCGCCGAGCTGTACGATCTGGTGAAACATGAAGCCGCGCCCGGCACCGGCGTTGATCCCGATGCGCTGTGGCCGGCCTTCGCCGCCATGGTGGCGGATCTCGGCCCGCGCAATGCCGCGCTGCTGGCGCGCCGCGACGACCTGCAGGCGCGCATCGACACCTGGCACCGGCAGCGCGCCGGACAGCCCCACGATGCCGTCGCCTACCGCCAGTTCCTGGCGGACATCGGCTATCTGGTGCCCGAGGGCGGCGACGTCGCCATCGACACCTGCAACGTGGACGCCGAAATCGCACACATAGCCGGCCCGCAACTGGTGGTGCCCATCACCAACGCGCGCTATGCGCTGAACGCGGCGAATGCGCGCTGGGGCAGCCTGTACGACGCCCTCTACGGCACCGATGCGATTCCCGAGACCGAGGGCGCCACCCGCGCCGGCGGCTACAACCCGGTGCGCGGCGCCCGCGTCATCGCCTATGCCCGCGACTTCCTGAACCGGAGCGCGCCGCTCGCGGATGGCGATCACCACGCGGTGACCAACTACGGCATTCGCGCCGGGGCGCTGGTGGCCGAACTAGACAACGGCACCCGTAGCGGCCTCCGGGATCCGGCCCAGTGGGTCGGCTACCAGGGACCCGCGGAAAACCCCTCGGCCCTGCTGCTCAAGAACCACGGCCTGCATATCGAGATCCAGATCGACCGCAGTCACCCGATTGGCCGCGACGACAGGGCCGGCGTCAAGGATCTGTACCTGGAATCGGCCATCACCACGATCCAGGATTGCGAGGATTCGGTCGCCACCGTCGATGCCGGCGACAAGTGTCTGGCCTATCGCAACTGGCTGGGCCTGATGACGGGCAAGCTGACTGACACCTTCATCAAGGGCGGCCAGACCCTGACCCGCACGCTGAATTCCGACCGCAGCTACCGCACGCCCGCCGGTGACACGCTGACACTGCCCGGCCGCAGCCTGCTGCTGGTGCGCAATGTCGGCCTGCTGATGACCACGGACGCCGTGCTCGACAGCCGGGGCCGGGAAGTGCCCGAGGGCATGCTGGATGCGCTGATCACCGGGTTGATCGCGCTCCACGATCTGCAAGGTTCCGGCGCCGGCCGCAACTCCCGCGCCGGCAGCCTCTATATCGTCAAGCCCAAGCTGCACGGGCCCGCCGAGGTGGCGTTTGCCGTCGACCTGTTCGCGCGCGTCGAGCAGGCGCTCGGCATGGCCGCCAACACCATCAAGATCGGCATCATGGATGAAGAGCGGCGCACCACGCTGAACCTGCTCGAATGCATCCGCGCCGCGCGCGCGCGCGTCATCTTCATCAACACCGGGTTTCTCGACCGCACCGGCGATGAAATTCACACCAGCATGGAAGCCGGCGCCGTGGTGCGCAAGGGCGCCATGAAGCAGCAACCCTGGATCCAGGCCTACGAGGATCGCAACGTCGATATCGGCCTCGCCACCGGTTTTCCGGGCCGCGCCCAGATCGGCAAGGGCATGTGGGCGATGCCCGACCTGATGGCGGCGATGATGACCGCCAAGATCGCCCACCCCAAGGCCGGCGCCAACTGCGCCTGGGTGCCGTCGCCGACCGCCGCCACGCTGCATGCGCTGCACTACCATCAAGTCGATGTCCGCGCCCGCCAGCAGGCGCTCGCAAGCCGCCCGCGCGCCGATCTAGACGCCATCCTCACCATTCCGCTGCTCGGCAACCAACCGTTGACCGCGCAGGACATCGAGGCAGAACTCGCCAACAACATTCAGGGCATTCTCGGCTACGTGGTGCGCTGGATCGACCAGGGCGTGGGCTGCTCGAAAGTGCCGGACATCGAGCACGTCGGGCTGATGGAGGACCGCGCGACGCTGCGCATCTCGAGCCAGCACGTCGCGAACTGGCTGCACCACGGCATCTGCACGCGGGAACAGGTGCGGGCGATGCTCGAAAAAATGGCTGCGGTCGTCGATGCGCAGAACGCGGGCGACCCCGCCTACCGCTCTATGGCGCCGAATTTCGCCGCCAGCATCGCGTTCCAGGCCGCCTGCGATCTCGTCTTCAAGGGCAGAGAGCAGCCCAACGGCTACACCGAGCCGCTGCTGCACGCGCGGCGGCGGCAGGCGAAGGCCCCAGCGGGGCGCTGACACGCAGCATTTAACCTATTTCCGGCAGTTGACAGTGCACAAACCGGCTACAAGCTAGACTGGGAGCCAGTTTCAACGGATTTATCGAGGTCACCCAATGGGTGAAGCAAAAAGGCGTCAACTTGCTGTCCAAACGCAGGCACTGGAGGCC
>CBDDRG010000218.1:0-2690 GCA_965232975.1 uncultured bacterium | reverse complement strand
TGCGCGAGCCGGGCGGTTTGCTGGTTGCCGACGAACACCTGAGCGACGCCGATTTCGCGGCGCTGGCGCCCACCACGGTGGTGGTCAGCAACCGCTTTGATGTCGCCCGCGCGGCCACCCGCGCCGGGCTGGCCTCCCATTTCAACGACTTCGACTTCAGCGCGCTGACGCCGGCAAGCTTCGGCCGCGTCTGCTACCGCATCGCCAAGGAAAAGCCGGTCGCGCACCACGTCATCAACCGGGCGGGAGCATTGCTGGTTGCTGGCGGCGAGCTGGTGCTGGTCGGCGGTCAACAGGAGGGCATTCGCACCTACGCCGACAAGGCGGGCGTCTATTTTGGTGCCAGCGCCACCGTGACCAAGCACGGCATCTGGTACTTGGTGCGGGTTGCGCGGACGGCGGTCGCCGACGCAGCGCCGCTCGCTGACGACGACTACACCGAACTGCGCCCGATCGCCCGCGTCGGCGACCGGCGCATGCACAGCAAACCCGGCCTGTTCGGCTGGGATCGCATCGACCGCGGCAGCGCGCTGCTGGCCGAGGTGCTCGCCGAGCACTGCGCAACTCGCCGCCCGGCCAACCTGCTCGACCTGGGCTGCGGCTACGGCTATTTCGCGCTGGTCGCCGCCGGGCAGGGCATCAAGCATATTGTCGCCACCGACAACTGCGCCGCCGCGCTCATCGCCTGCGCGCACAATTTCGCCGAGTTCGGCGTGGCGGGCGAGGTCGTCGCCGCCGATTGCGCCGATGTCATCGACACCCCTTTTGACGCCATCGCCTGCAACCCGCCGTTCCATCGCGGCTTTGCCGGCGACCTGGGCCTGACCGCGCGCTTCGTCGCCGCCACCGCGCGCCTGCTGGCGCCGCGGGGTGAAGCGCTGTTTGTGGTGCAGCGCGGCGTGCCGCTTGCCAAGCTGGCGGCAAGCTGCGTGCTCGCGGCGGACACTCTGCATGGAGAGGGCGGCTTCGAAGTGGTGCGCCTGACGCGAACCGGGCGGTCGCGACGCCCGCGTTTGGACTGATTCGGCGGGAACGGGGATAATGCCCGGCCACGCGAACGCCCATCCCAGAATCTCTCGCCGCCGCACCTCTCATTGCCGAACCGCGCGCCCATGGAGCATCCCCCACCGCCCGCTGCCTTCGCCGTCGCCACCGTGCCGGACCGTCCGCGCCGGCTCGGTCGCTGTGCACTGCGCGCGCTACTGGCACTACTGATACCGGCGGTCATCGCGTCCGCCGCGAGCGCGGTCGAGACGCCCGATCGCACCAGCCTGAACCGCGCCCTGGCGGCGCTCGAACAAAAGACCGATGCCCCCAAGGAGATCGACCGCCAGCGCCAGAATCTCGAGGCGGCCATCCGTTTTCTCGATGACGACGAACGCAATCGCAAGCGCATCAAGGCCCGCGAGCAGGAGGCGCGCGCCGCGCCGGCGCGCCTGGTGCGCGCGGAGCAGGAGCTGGCCAACTTCCAGCCGGCGGCGCGCACCGCGCTGGCCGCCAACGCCGAGACCCGGGACATCGCCGCGCTCAACCGAGAGCTCAGCGATGGGCTCGCTCGTCTGGAAAATCTGCAAGCCGACCTGGCCGATATCAACAACCAATTGGCGCTGGCGGAAACGCTGCCCGAGCGCAGCCAAAATCAGCTCACCAAGTTGTTCAAGCGCCTGGACGACCTGCGTACCCAACTCGAGCGGGCGGCGACTGCGGAGCCGGCGGACAGCGCCCAACTGCGCATGGCGGCCGAAATGGCCATGCTCACCGGCAGCATCGATCTCCAGCAACTGGAGTTGCAATCCAGCCAGCAGATCCAGGCGCTGGCCGTCGCCCGGCGCGAGTTGCTGCTCCGCCAGGTCGGCGATCAACAGCTATTGCTCGATGTGCTGCAGCAAACCCTGCACCGCAAGCGCCGCGAGCGCATTGAACAGTCCCTCGCCGACGCCGCCGCCGGCAGCAGCAGTCTGCCCGACAGCGCGCTGCTGGCCACCGAGCAGCAGGAGAACCGCGCCCTCGGCGCCCGTTTGCTGGCGATCACCGACCGCGGCGGCAATCTGCTCAAGGAGTCGATTGCGGTCAAGAGCCAACTGGAGCAGGCGCGCCAGACCGCGCGCATCCTGGCGGATCAGATCAGTGCGCTGTCCGGCAGCCTGCTGTTGTCGGAAATCCTCCACGAACAGTATCGGGCGCTGCCCAGCGCGCGCATCGGCGCGTCCCTTGCCGATGAAATCGCCGACCTGCGGCTGGAGCAGTTTCGCCTGACGCGACAGCGCGAGGCGCTGGCCAACCCGACCCAATACATCGATCAACTGCTGGCGGCGGTGCCCCTCGACGAGCAGTTCGCCGGCTTGCGCGATGCGCTGGCGACGACCATGGCGATCCGCCAGGATCTGCTCGGCCAGCTCGACGGCGAGCTCCAGCGCCTGTTCAACCTGGGCGTCACCGTGCAGGTCAGCCAGGACCAGTTGCTCGCCACCAGCGCGGCCGTGCGCTCGACCATTGAAGAGCGCATGTTCTGGATTCCGAGCACGCGCGGACTCACCGCCACCTGGCTGCGCACGCTGCCGGCCACGCTGTATGCCCAGATCACGTCGCTGTCACCGACAGTGCTGCGTGGCGCCCTGGGCAATCTGGCGCCCCGCTATTGGAGCCTGTACGGCCTGCCGGTGCTGCTGGCCGGCACGCTGCTGTGGCTG
>CBDDRG010000217.1:0-6664 GCA_965232975.1 uncultured bacterium | reverse complement strand
CTGCAACTGCGCACGCTCATCCTCGCTCAGCACCAGCTCAGATTTGGGTCGTCCAGTTCGCATCAGGTATCGCTCCGCTCATGACGATACCCAATCTGAATGCAAGTCTTATGCTAATAATAAGCGGGACAGGACACTAGGTTGAGGCGTCAAGCGGGATCGAGCCAGATCAGGCTCGCCATCCGGCCGGTCACACCGTCGCGACGATAGGAGTAAAAAGCGTCGGTCTCGCTAAATGTGCAGCGCCCACCACCGTAGACGTCGACCACGCCCAAGCGCCTGAGCTCTAGGCGAGCGAGCCGGTAGATATCGGCAAAATAGTAGCCCCGGCGAGTTGGCGAGGGCGCGAAGCAGGCGTCGATATCCGTCGCTCGCGCGCCAGCAGGCAACCGGCTTTTGATGAAAGCCGCCCTGACCTCGGACCCCACCTCGAAGCGCGCCGGGCCAATCGCCGGGCCGAGCCAGGCCATCAGCGTCGGCGGCGACTCTCCGATCGCCGCGACTGTCGTTCGCAGAATCCCCGCCGCCAGTCCCCGCCAGCCCGCGTGCGCTGCAGCCACCAGGGTGCCGGCGCGGTCGGTGAACAACACCGGCAGACAATCGGCCGTCAACACCGCGCAGACGACACCCGGCGTGCGCGCGAAGCTGGCATCGGCGGTGCGCAGCAGGCCATCCGCTAGGGCTTCGACGACGCCCACACCGTGCTCCTGGTGCAACCACTGTGGCGGCGCGGGCAGCGCCAAGCCGGTACGCAACAACGAGCGGTTGGCGGCAACGTGGTCGGGAACATCGCCGACCTGAGCGCCGAGGTTGAATGTCGTCCAGGGCGCGGCACTGTAGCCGCCACCGCGCAGGCTCACCGCGGCTCGCACCGGGGCGGGTGCCGGCCAGTCTGGCGCCAGGAACTTCGGCGCTAGCCAATCGGGCCGGGGGCACTGGGGCGATTCAAGCAAGCGGGGCGTCCTCCGCCAACGCTGCCAGCAGCGCACACATATCGTCCGGCAGCGGCGCCGTCCAGGTCAGTTCGCAGCCGGACCGCGGATGCCGCAGCGACAGCGTCCGCGCGTGCAACGCTTGGCGTTGAAACCCGGCCAGCGCCGCGGCCAGGCTCGCACTGGTCTGGTTGCGCGGCCTGCCGCCGCCGTAGGACGCATCGCCGACGAGCGGATGCCCGGCGTGCGCCATGTGCACGCGAATCTGATGAGTGCGCCCGGTCTCGAGGCGGACGCAGACATGGGTGTGTATGCGGAAGCGGCGGATGACACGATAGTGGGTGATGGCATCGCGACCGCCGCTGGCAACCACGGCCATTTTGACGCGGGCGGTGGGGTGGCGGCCGATCAGGGAGTTGAAGGTGCCATCGCGGCTCACCAACCCATTGACGACAGCGTCGTACTCGCGGGTGACGCTGCGCGCCTGCAACTGGGCAACCAGCGCGTGATGCGCGCTCAGGTTTTTTGCCACCACCAGCAGCCCGGTGGTGTCCTTGTCCAACCGATGCACGATGCCGGCGCGGGGCACCGCGGCCAATGGCGGGCAGTGGTGGAGCAACCCGTTGAGCAAGGTAGCGTCCCAATTGCCGGCTCCGGGATGGACGACCAGTCCCGCAGGCTTGTTGAGAACCACCAAATCGTCGTCCTCATACAGGATATCCAGCGCAATCGCCTGCGCCCGCCATTCGCCTTCGGCGCTGGCGTTTGCCGCCACAGTAAGCAGTTCGCCGCCGACCAACCGATCCTTGACCCGCCGCGGCTGGCCATCGACACAGAGCGCGCCGTCGCGAATCCAGGTCTGGAGCCGGGCGCGGGAAAACTCGCTGAACAGCTCGGCGGCCACCTGATCGAGCCGATAACCCAGCAGGCGCAGGGGAACCCGCGCGGTCAATTCGATGCGTCCATCCGGTGCCAACATACGCGGTTTTGCTTCCCGGCGAGATATGGTTAAATGCGCCATGTTAACGCTCGCAGCGGCCCCAAAACAGCGCGCCAATGCGGGTCCAACGAACCCGGCAGTCATCTCCAACTCGTCGCCCCCGACCGCTACCACGCCCGCCTCGTCCACAGAGCTCCTCCGCCATGCGATCAATCGGTCTAGTGATCACCCTGCTATTGTTGCTTTCAGGTTGCTCGTGGCTGGGCATCGGCGACGATGACGACGACGCGGAAAAATCTAAAACCGCGGGCTACACCGAGAAGGATTTCTACGACGCCATTCAGAAAAACCTCGACACCCGCAACTGGACACCGGCGATCGAGGATCTGCAGGCCCTGGAAGCCCAGTTCCCGTTCGGCAACTATGCCGAGCAGGCGCAGCTCGAACTCATCTACGCCCAGTACGGCAACCGGGATTACGAAGCGACGATGGCGACCGCTGATCGTTTCATTCGCCTCCACCCCCGCCATCCGAACGTGGACTACGCGCTCTATATGAAGGGTCTGGCATCGTTCGCGCAGAGTCGCGGCTTTTTCGATAACTTCCTGCCGACCGATGAGACCGAGCGCGATCCGGGAACCGCGCGCAACTCCTTTACCGTGTTCAGCGAACTGGTCAATTCCTACCCGTCGAGCATCTACAGCCCAGACGCACGCAAGCGCATGATCCATATCCGCAACGTGCTCGCATACCACGAGATCCATGTGGCGAACTACTACTTCAAGCGCGGCGCCTATGTCGCGGCAGCCAACCGCGGCCGCTATGTGGTCGAAAACTTCCAGATGACCCCAGCCGTTCCCGATGGCCTCGCTATCATGGCCGAAGCCTACCACCTGCTGGGCTTGCAAAATCTGTCCGACACAGCGGTCGCGGTATTGATCGCCAACTATCCCCAACATCCCTCATTGGCGGGCGGGGTCTTTGTCTACCAGAAGAATGTGGCGCTGCGCCCCAATCCTGTCCTCAGATTTTTGACGCTTGGCCTGAACGAGTCCAGTCGCGCGCCCTATTTCGACAGCCGCAAGATTTTTGACGCTGCCAGCAACGCTCACGCCGATCTCAAGCTTCCCCCCGCGCCACGCGCACCCGCGCCGACGACAACCGCACCGGCATCGCCGTAGCCGCCGCCGCGCCCGCCCCAAGCCCCGCTGTCGAGCGCTTTTGCCAGCACGGCGCATTTGCTAGCATGGAACCTGCCCGACTCCCCGGCAACCCCGATGGGCGCCACGCACTTGGCCTACCCTCGATTTGCTAATGGTTCAATGCTTCCTCCCATCCCCTATAACGACAGGAACTCACCATGGCCACCGAAGTGCTGCTGACCGAAACTGAACTGGCAGACAAGCTCGCCGCGTTGAATGCCATCGCCAAAACGCCATGGCAACTGACCAACGGCAAACTCCACAAGCGCTTTGATTTCCCGAGTTTCAGCGTCGCGTTTGGATTTATGGCTCGGGCTGCGTTAGCCTGCGAAAAAATGAGCCACCACCCGCGGTGGGTCAATGTTTACAATGTCGTCGAGATCGATCTTCTGACCCACCGCGCCAAGGGCATCACCCGGCTGGACTTCATGCTGGCCACCGAAATGGAGCACATCGCCGCCTGAACGGGGCCGCAAGGACTCGCGAAACATCGAAATCCTAGGAGACCGTCGGACTGACGGCCAATGATTCTTGTGGTACGGCCAAAACTTTGGAGTCCGAGCCACTCGTTTCTGGCATCGTTGTCATTGGACCGCCTTTTTCTTCAGATAAATCGAGAGGCGGGCCCGTCAGGCCCGCAAGGCATGCAGTTTCTTCACATTGAAGGCCATACACACCAAATTCCATTCTCCACCGACCGCCTCCACCCCTCGTAACAGGAATTGCCGGAAGCCATGGACATGCTTGATCACGCCGAACGTCGGTTCGATCGTGCTTTTCCGTCGGGCGTAAAGCGCCTTGCCGGTGGCCGTGCGCAAATTGCGCCGCATGTTTTCCACCGGATCACCGGTGGGCTCATAAGTGTCGGGGGTCGTCACCAGGCGTTCAGCCAGCGGCGGGTTGTGTGACCCTCGACCGGAGGCAATGACCGGCGTGATGCCGGCAGCGGTAACCGCTGTGACATTGGCGGCGCTGAAGTAGCCGGTATCCGCCAGCAGCCCCGCGGGTGTACCCAGGGCCTCTCCGCGCTGGGCCAATTGCGCCAGCGTCGGTTCCACTTCCCGCTTGTCGTTGCTCTGCTGGGTAATGTGCCCGGTGATGATCAATCCGCTGTCGATGTCCACACTGGCCTGGGCGTTGTAGCTCTGTTCAAAGCCACCCCCGGAACGGGGCATGATCCGGGATTCTTCATCGGTCAAGTTCACTTGATCTTTAGCGCGTGGACCCGCCGTCGGCGGCTTGGGCGCCTTGCCGCCGGGTCGCTTGCCCGACGCCTTCGCGCCGTCTGATTTCCGCTGGAATGTCCAGGTCTTCCGGCAGTTCCCTGTTGTCAGCCGCTTCGGCCAACTGCATCAACGTTGCCACCTCAGCGCGCAACTGGGCTTCCAGCTTGTTCGCGTACTGCCAGCTCAACGCCTTGTGCTTGCTCGCATTGGCCTTGATCTTCGTCCCATCCAGACTTACCGTCCCCAGCTTGAGCACACCCAGCTGCCGCGCAATCACCAGAATCTGAACAAAGAGCCCTTCCAACTCCTGCAAAAAGCGCTGGCGAAACGCACAAATACTGTCGTGATCCGGATGTTGGTTCGCGCAAATATACCGATAGGGCACGCTGTCCCGCGTAGCCTGCTCCAGCTTGCGGCTCGAAAAGGTTCCGGTCGCATAGCCGTACAGCAGCAACGACACCATCATCGCCGGATGCCAGGCACGGGAGCCGCCTCGTCCGCCATAACTGCCGGTCAGTGGGCGCAAATCCAGCTGGTCGACGATCTCGACAATGAACCGCGCCAGATGGTCATCAGGCAAGTAATCTTCAACACTGGGTGGAAACAGATAGGGCGTGCTGCGGTCAATCGGTGGGAATCTATCTGACATGTTATTCCTGATCTCCGCTACCATTCTGCTGACGCCATTTTATCTGCATAGTGGTTGTGAGTCCGACAAACTCCTAGGAGCGCCTGGCGCGGGCAGCACAGATGAGGCGGCCGGTTTCCCAAGAAGCAATCGCCTACCACGAGGCTGGCCACGCCTTGATCTCCAGCTATTACCGACGCGCGGTCTACGGCGTCAGTCTCGGCGAGCCGGACGCGCGCGGTCAAAGCGTGGTGCGCTTCGGCAAGACCCCTCATGTCGATGAGATCTACAGCGCCGGGGAGCATGCGCCCACCCTGTGGCCCAAAATGGTCGCAGAGACGCTGATCACGGTGCGCATCCGCTTTGCCGGACCCCTGGCGCAAGCCATTTTCGAAGACATCCACTATCGCAACATCGAGGGTGGCAGAGATTTCGAGGACGCTATCTACGATCTGCTGTTTCTGGAGAAAACCCGGATCAGCATTCCCGCCCTGAAAGGGGTCGATTACAGCTACCGAACCCTGCGCCTGACCGACAATCTGGCCGAGGAAACGGTCGCGCTGCTGCGCCAACCGGATAATTTCAGGTTGTTGCGCGGCCTAGCCGAGCAGTTACTGATCCAGCGGCACCTTGCGGAAGCCGAAGTGGATCACGCCCTGCGCGACTTGAAACGCTTCCGCTCTTAGAGCCTGTTCAAGATCTCGATCAGGAATGCAGCGCAAGGCAAAACTGACCCAAAAAGCGCTGCATACTCGACATATGTGAACATTTTGAGACTGGTTTCAACGCCGCGATGCGCCCCTTCAGCAAGATCTTTAACAGGCTCTCGTGACCGCGCTGGAAACCGGCTTTGCCGAGTACCACGGCGAGCAGATCAAGTAGCCGCCCGCTGAGATTCGCGATGTCGCCCGATTCCACGACGGCAAATGTATCCCCGAATTCGACAGTCCGAGCGAAGCCCGACTGCGCTCTGCGAGCTGACGCCAGTTCAGCAGCCGAATAAACGCGGAAGGGCGCTCTGTTAGCGCCCTTCCGCTGGTCAGGCAGCGGCAAAAACCCCTCAACTCATCATCGGCAACCCCGTGTGGGCGGTGATGCCACCGTCCACGATGTAGGCCGCGCCGGTCACGAAGGACGCCGCCGAGGACGCCAGAAACAGCACCACGTTGGCGATCTCCTCCGCCCGGCCGAGACGGCCGATGGGGTGCGCGCTGGCCATGCGCTCGCGCAACTGCGCGCTCACCTCCGGGGACAATTTGGGCAGCGTGCCGGTGTTGGACGCCACCGACAGATGGGCCGGCTGCTCCCCGCCCTGCCCGGTCAACAACTGCATCGCCGGGGTGTCGATGGCGCCCGGGCACACGCAGTTGATGCGGATATTGCGGCTGGCATATTCGATCGCGGCCGAGCGCGAGAAGTTGATGATCGCCGCCTTGGCCGCGTTGTAGGCGGACATGCCGTAATCGCCGCGCGTGCCGGAAATCGACGCCGTATTGACGATGGCGCCGCCGCCCTGTTTGAGCATGATCGGCAGCGCGTACTTCGTGGCCAGGAAGGGCGCGGTGACATTGACCGCCAGCGTCTTGTTCCAGCCCTCCAACGACAAGTGCTCGACCGAGCCGATCTCGAGCGCCGTGGCGTTATTGTGCAGCACATCCAGTGTGCCGTAAGTGGATACCGCGAAATCGATCATGGCCTTGGCCGCGACCGGATCGGCGACGTCGGCGGTAAAGGCG
>CBDDRG010000216.1:0-10666 GCA_965232975.1 uncultured bacterium | reverse complement strand
ATGGCCTCCAGTGCCTGCGTTTGGACAGCAAGTTGACGCCTTTTTGCTTCACCCATTGGGTGACCTCGATAAATCCGTTGAAACTGGCTCCCAGTCTAGCTTGTAGCCGGTTTGTGCACTGTCAACTGCCGGAAATAGGTTCAATCGCCGCGCGCAGTTTCGAGTACCAGACAGCGCAACCCGGCGCCAGCGCGTGCCAGCGCGCGCAGTGGCCCTTCATACCAGACTACCGCGTAGCCGAGATCGTGAAAGACGGCCGCCGCCGCGCCGTCCAGCGCCGCCAATCCCGGCAGCACGCCCCCATAGCGTGGCAGGTACACCACCGGCCGGCCGGCGCGCTGGTCGAGCAACACGTTGGTGTAGGTGACGAGCAGGGGCGCGCCGTCGTCCGGATCCCGGATTCGCAGCACCGGCACGCGACGCACGGCGAAGCCCTCGCGCATCAGATCCGTCGCCACCGCATCCAGGGCTGCGCGCAACTCATTCTCGCCCCGCACCCCGCCAGGCAGGCCGGCGCTGGGCGGAGGCACAGCACCGACCACTAGCACCGGGGCCGCGGGCGGTCCCACAACGGCGAAATAGAGGTCGAGGTGGTAGAGGGGTTGACCCCGGCCGGCCCATGGCCCCGGTGTCAGCGTGCCGCTCGCCACTGCGCGCCAGTCCGCGGGCAGTGCGTCGGCGGGGCCGCCCACGAAGACGTGAGCCCCGTGCATCACCAGGTTGCCGCCTGCGAACGGGAGAGCCGGGTGTGTGGTCAGCGCGGGATCGGCGCGCGCTGCCCAGCTCACAATGTCGGTATCGCCTGCCCGATCCAGCGTGGCGGCAGGCGCCCACGCGAGTCCAGCAGGCGTGCGCAGCACCAGCACCGGATCGCGGACCCAGGGCGTGATGCGCGCCAACGCTGGAATATGCGCGACCTCCCGGGCGCCAGCGCCGCGCAAGGCCTCCGCGATCGGGGCGAAAGTCTCTCGGGGTGCCACCACGCGGTAGCGCACTTGGCCGCCGAACAGGCGCGCCACGCCGGCGAGCGCCAGCCTGTGCACGGGGTCGGCATTCGGCGCGGCGAGCAGCAACTGCGCGATGGGACCGTTGGTGGGGGACAGGAATTGTGGCGGCTCGACCGCCGCGCTCGGCGCACCGGCGCACAGCAACAGGCCCGCGAGGACTCTGCCGGCGCGTGCCCGGCGCCGGGTGGCGTGGCTGTCAGAACTGGTAATTGATGGCCACACCAAGCTGCCAGCCGTGGGTGCGGCGGTCGCCGAGGTGGGTGGGCCGGTACAGCGCAGCGTCGCCTTGGACCGGGTTTTCGATCTGGGCGGTGTCACCGTAATAGAGGTAGTTGCCCATGACGCCGACCGCCACTTTCGGGGTCAGCTTGAACTCGAGCCCGAGCCCCGCGCCGGCCGCCCAGGTCCAGCCGTTGTCGGTGTCGTCGACGTCGGCGACAAAGGCATCCTCCGGGGCACTACAAAGGTCGCAGCGGTTCCACTGCGTGCCTTCGAGGTCGGCGCGGCGGTAGATGAGCGCGCCGCCCGCTTGGACAAACAGCGACGTGCTCTGGCTTAGGGGCAGGCTCAGCTTGAGTTGACCACTGAGGCCGAACTGGTCTTCGGTGAGGTCTTGATGGAAGCGGGAAGTGATGGCATCGCCAAAGTCCGGCGACATCAGCCAACTGCGCTGATCGGTCTCGAAGCGCTGCCAGAACGGGCCGATGCCGCCGCTCAGTCGCGGCCCGCCAAAACGATCGAAACAGTCGCCGAAGTGGTCGCGAACATCGAAGTCGCCGACCAGGCCCTGGTGGTCGCCGAAATCCGGATCCCACAGCATCACGCCAAACTTGTAGCGGGTGAACTCCACTTCCGTGCGCGCATCCATTCCACTGGTGCCAAGCCCAAGCCCGGTACTGTTGTTCGTGGCGCGATCGTGGTACAGCCAACCCACGGCGTCGGTGCCCGGTGCCACCTCCGCCGAGCCGCGCGCATCGCCGTCGAAGTAGCTGGCCTCAAAGCGCAGGTCCAGCCCCGGCCGGAAGCCCGTCTGCGACAGGCGCAGTGCGCTGCCCCAGCCATTGATATGCTCCGGGCTCAGCTTGATTGGCCTGTCCAACCCGGCGCCGACCGGGAACACGCCACTGGCCGCGCGTGGCAATGTCCACTCTTCGTGGTTGCCCTGCAGGGTCAGCGCCCAGGTTCCAGCCTCGCGCGGCACCATGCCGGCGACGGGCATGGCCTCCCGCGGGCTCATGCCGCCGGGAGGCAACGTGCCTGGTGCCGGACCGGGGGCGTAGCTGATTTTGCCGATGCCGCCGAAACCGGGTTCGAGCGTGAGGCGGCCGCTGCCGGCGCCATCGGGGATATTCACTTCACTGATGAAGGTAGCGCCGCCGCTGGTGGTGACGACGATCTCGTGCCTGCCGGTCGGCAGCGTGTAGCTGCCATCACTGGCCGGCGCGACCGCCACGTTGTCGAGTTTGAGTGTGCTGATGCCGATCGGCTGGCCGCCGAGGTCGGTGACAGTGGCGGTGACCGCATAGGCCACGGTCGAGGTCAGAGCGCCGAGCAGTGCCAGCGCCACGGCGGCGCGACGCAGAGAGCGGGTCATGGTGAGACTCCTTGTTTTCTTGTGTGCCGTCGTCGCCAGGCGACCGCCGGGTGTCTGGCGACACGTTAATCCGCGAAACGAGCGCGCGCAATCGAGTTTTCAAGAAAATTGTGCATATGCACATACGCATTGAGTAGGAGCATCCTTAACCCAGGTTCAGGGCATAGCGCGCCTCGCGCGTGCGCCCGCCCTGGTGGCGCACCAACACCCGCACCGTCCAGCGCGAGCTCCCGCCGAAGGACTGTGCTGGGATCGTGGCGAGTACGGCATCGATCACGGGCGCGGTGATGGCGCCGACCGGCGTCCAGCGTTGCGGTGCCGCGCCGGCGCCGATTTCGACCACCGCGCCGGCAAACTGGTCTGCGCCAACCGTACCAGTGACCTGCACCACTTGCGCACCGGCTTGCTCGGCGACGGCGAGGCCAGTGATGGCGGCGACAAGGTCAAACTCCGGATCGGCGGCGAGGGCCGCGCGCGCATCGAGCAGCCCGTAACCGCTGTACTGATCGACGCCCGGGGTTTCGATGTCGCGCGCCGAGTTCACCAGCATGCGCCGGATCTGGGCACCGGAGAGAGTCGGTCGCTGGGCGAGGATGAGAGCGGCAGCGGCGCTGACGAAGGGCGCCGCAAACGAAGTGCCATTCGCCCGGTAGTGGCGCGCACCCGCGCCGACGAAGGCATGACCGGGCACGTAGTAACGCGTCAATGTGGTGACGATGAAGTCGGTGCGGCGGGCCCGCAGCGATAGGATGTCAGTGCCGGGCGCAGCGAGATCCACTTGCGCGCCCCAGTTGGAGTAGCCGGCGCGCAGGTCCCGGGGATCGGTCGCCGCCACCGTGAGCACGCCGTCGGCGGCGGCGGGACCAAAGCCGGTAATATCGCGGCCCTCGTTGCCGGCGGCGGCAACCACGAGCACACCGCGCGCGTTCGCGTAGCGCAGGGCGCGCGTCTCGGCCGCCGAGGCACCGGCACTGCCGAGGCTCAGGTTGATGATCCGGGCACCGTTGTCAACGGCGTAGTAGATCGCCTCGGCGACCCGCACGGCGTGGCCCGCACCGAGAAAGTTGAGCACCCGCAGCGGCATGATCCGCGCTTGCGGGCTGACTCCGGCGATACCCTCCCCGTTGCCGGTATGGGCGCCGATGATGCCGGCGACGAAGGTGCCGTGGCCAGACAGATCCCAGGGGTTGCCGTCGTCGTCGGCGAAATTCCAGCCGATGAGGTCATCCACATAGCCGTTGCCGTCGTCGTCCTTGCCATTGGCGATCTCGCCGGGATTGCGCCACAGCGATTCCGGCGCGAAATCGGGATGGTGGTAATCCAGGCCGGTATCGATCACCGCGACCACCACCGGCGCGGAGCCGGCCGCTGGCCCAGTGCCGGGCGCGAGACCGATATGGCGCAGCGCCCACTGATCCGGGTAGTCCTGCCCCCAGGTGCCGGTGGAGGTGGCGTAGGGGTCGTCGCCAGCCGCGGCAACGGCGGCAAACAGTGCCAACGCCAAGCCTGCGGCCTTCATTGCCCGGCCCCGTCGAGATCTCCGCCCACCTGGCTGCCGTCATCCAGGGTCCAGGCGTCGCGGGTGAAGTCCTTGCCGCCGTAGGCGCCCGGGGTTTGATCCGGGCACTTCTGGCAGTGCGCCAGCGTGGGGTACTCGGATTTGATGGAGGTGTAGGCATGGAAATAGCCGAACAGGCTGCGCTCGAGAACCTCGTTGACGATTTCCTCGACCTGCGCCTGGCTCAACGAACCGCTGTCCTCGATGGCGTCCTGCAGGCCGTAACCGGCCTGGTAGGCCGCGATCGGGGCGGTGCCTTCCAGCGCATGGTAATTCAACAGTTCCCGCATGTTGGCGCCCTGCTGGAACACCGCGAAGGGCACGCCGACGCCGGCCGCGACGAAGGCGGCGAGGATCTCGTTCGACATGTGGCGCGGCAGGCAGTGGCCGGCCAGCCAGAAGGTCGATTGACCGCCCTCTATCTTGATGCAATGCCCCGAGGGGCACAGCATGGCCGCCTCGCGATCGGTCACTTCGTCCAGCTTCACCCCGGGCTTGTAACGGGGGGCGGGCACGGCGTCGAAGGCATCCGCGTTGCGATTCATGAACAGGGGGCCGTCGAAGGCGCCTTTCTCGCCGTCCGGTAAATCACGCAGACGCTGCTGTAGCCGGCCGAGCGCGGCGGTGAGCGCAGCGCCCATGTCAGGACCGCAGTAGCAGATGTCGTCGAGGGCGCCGTCGGACGCGGTGCCCACATCTTCGCCGCCGGTGCTGATGGCCACCGCCGGCCTACCGATGGGCACCGAGGTCGTGTTCCCGGCGTCCGTCGCGACTGTGGTCGCGCAGTTGCAGACCGGGGCGAGCAGCGCGTAGTGAGGGCCCGTGCCGGACACCTGCACATAGAAGTGGCCGTTGACATCGGGAATGCCGAGCGCCGGCCCGCGATCGTCCACCCCGGCTTGCCATGTGGGCCGGGTGCCGGTTCCCGGCAGGTTCGGCGGCGGCGAATGGACGAGTACGGCCGCCGGGCCGAGCTTCCCGCCACTGGCACTGGCGGCGGTGCCCTGGATGATCTCGGCATCTGGTGGTGCAGCTGGCGCGTCCGGCGGCTTGGGCGCCGGTGTGGCGCCGCTTTCCGGCAGAAATTTCCGGCAGGGCGTGGTCTGCAGGTCGGCAATCTGCCCCCGGGTTTGCAAGCCCTGCAAGCGCTCGCGTAGGGCCTGTGCCATCGCGGCCTCGGCGGGCACGGGTACGGAGGCCTGGAGACCGCCACCAGCGCCCGCCGGGACTGGAAACAGCCGCAAACCCGGCGCATCGGGCGCCACCTGACCGGGTGGAATCCAGAACTCCAGGGTCTCGCCGCGATCGAGCTTGAGATCGAGGCTTGGCGCAGCGCGTGCGGCGGACGCGCCGCCAAGAGTCAGCGCGAGCACCAATGCCAGCACCAACGCCGACCAGTAGCTGGGGCGCAGCATGGGGTCTTCCTTCCTGACCGGCGGCGCGGCCGGCTGGTTTTGAACGGGCCGGTGGCGCCGGCAACGGTTAGCACTCAAGCCCCAACCGGGACGCTTTGTTCCAGCAATGTAGGACATGTCCCACGCTCTTGCAACGCTCTGCAGACACAGCTTAGCGGCGGGAGCAGGCCTCCTTGCAGTGAGCCCTTGACAAGGCTCTGGAAGCGATCCGCGGGCGCGATGGCGTCCGCCGCTTTCCCCATAACAGGCCGTTGAAAAACGCTTTTCAACGGCCTGTTAAAGCAGGCCAAGGATGGCTTGCGCGAAGATCAAGCACGCTAAGTGCTTGATCTTCTGAGGCCGTCGCGGGCGTGTACCGCGACGAGCCGGGTTGAAAAAGGGCAGGAAAGCCCTTTTTCAACATCCTGATAAGCTGCGTTCCGCGGTAGTGAACCCGGTGTAGACGTGATTCCCGAGACATCCAGATGGGTATTCACGACTGTCGCGGGCCACCGCGTGCTCCCGGTGCGGGCGACGAGCAGGTGCCGACGCTGATCCGGCAACTGTCGGGCGTGGTGGATATACTCTGATTGCCGGCATCGGTCACGGTTACCGACGAGACAATCCGCCCATGCAATCTGGACTCAGCGCACTCCGGCTCCGCCAGTATTTTGCCTCTCGCTACGGGGACTGGCTGCGTCGCCGCCTGCCCCCGACGCGCCAGTTGCGCCTCGATCACAGTCGTCTGTTCGTCTTCCCGTCCGCCGCTGGTGGCGGTTTTCTGCTGTTGCTGGTGCTGCTCTGGATCGTCGCGACCAACTACGAGAACAATCTGGTGTTCGGCTTTACGTTTCTGCTCGCGGCATTGTTTGTGATCGGCATTTTCCACGCCGTCGCCAATCTCGCCGGGATCACGGTGACGGGCGTGCGCGGGCGACCGGCATTCGCCGGCGCGGCGGCCGAGTTTCAGATCGCGCTTAGCCACCAGCGCGCCCGCGCCCGCCATGAGATCAGACTGTCCTTTGTCGGTGCGGTTGCGGTGACGACGACGCTGGTCGACTGTGAATCCCTGACCCTGAGTCTCGCCGTGGCGAGCCACCGGCGCGGCTGGCTCGATCCGGGCCGGCTGACGCTGACCAGCCACTATCCCCTCGGCCTGTTCCGCGCCTGGACGCACCTCGATGTCGATCTGCGCGCGCTGGTTTACCCGCGCCCGGTGTCGGGCTCTCCCGCCCTCCGCGCGGTTGGGGGGCGCGGCCAGGGGCCGCTCGCGCTCGGCGACGGCAGCGAGGATTTTCGTGGCCTGGAGCGATATCGCGCCGGCGACTCCTTGCGCCGCGTCGCCTGGAAAACCTACGCGCGGGAACAGGGGCTGTACAGTAAAGACTATGCAGATCCTGTTGATGAACACATCTGGCTCGCCTGGGATGCCTTTCCGGGTATGGATCGGGAGGCGCGCCTGTCCCGCCTGTGCGACTGGCTGCTCGCGGTGAGCGCCGGTCAGCAACTCTATGGTCTGCGCCTGCCGGGTGTGCAACTCCCTCTCGGACGCGGCGACAGCCACCGCGATGCGATCCTGCGCGCCCTCGCGCGCTACGAGCTCGAACCCGCACCACCGGCGCCACCGCCGCCATTTCGCCCCGGTGTGCCTTGATGCCGTCGTCCTGGCAGATACCGCGCGCCGGCCTGCTGTGGTTGTTGGTGGCGATGGCGGCGATCATCGCGGTGCACGCTCCGCACCTGCCACCCTGGACGCTTGGCGCCGCTGTCGTTGCCCTGTGGTGGCGGTTTCAGGTGGATCGCGGCGTCTGGTCTTATCCGGGCCGCTGGGCGAAAGCCGCGTTGCTGATACTGTGCGGCGGCGGCTTGGTCGCCACCTATGGCAATGTCTTCGAGCTCGAGCCGATGGTGGCGCTCGCGGTCAGTGGTTTAGTCCTGAAGCTGCTGGAGATGCACCGCCGTCGCGATGCGCTGATTGTGGTGTTTCTCGGCTACTTTCTCGCCATCGTCGCCTGCCTGTTTGCCCAGACGATGATGGTCGCAGTGGTGGTTTTGGTGTGTCTGGCGTTGGTCACCGCGGCGCTGGTCGGGCTGCACCACCAGCATCGGTGGTTGCGCAATGACTGGCTGCAACCGCTGCGCACCGGTGCCGTACTGTTGTTGCAGGCACTGCCGCTGATGCTGGTGCTGTTTCTGATCATGCCGCGGATTGGCTCCCTGTGGGCGGTGCCCCAGCCGCAGCAGCGCGCGGTCACGGGGGTCGGCGACAGCATGGCGCCGGGCGGTTTCACCGCTCTGGGGCGCTCGGGCGCAGTGGCGTTCAGGGCCGCCTTCGCCGGGTCAACGCCGGCCCAGCACGCGCTGTACTGGCGGGGGCCGGTATTGTCGCACTTCGATGGCCGGCGCTGGACGCGGGCGGAAGCGGACACACGCTGGCGAGATTTCTTCGCGCCGGGCGGCGAAGCCGCCGACGCCATCGAGCATCTGGGCGCACCCATCGACTACGAGATTGTCCTCGAAGAAACCAACGCCCATTGGCTGTTTGCGCTGATGGCCCCCGCCGCACTCGGCCCGGACATGGGGCTCACCCCGGCCGCAACCCTGATCAGGCGCACGCCGGTGGTGGGGCGGAGCCGTTACCAGGTGCGCTCATGGCTGCACTACCGACTCGCGGCAGCCGAGTTGGCGCCGTCGCAGCGGGCGCTCAATCTCGCGCTGCCGCCCGGATTCAATCCGCAGACCCGGCAAATTGCCGAGCAATGGCGTCTGCAGACACCTGAGCCCCGAGCACTGATTGCGCGCGTGCTCGATCTATTTCGCCGCGAATTTATTTACACGCTGACCCCGCCGTCGCTGGGCACCCATAGCGTCGATGAATTCCTGTGGCAGACCAGGCGCGGCTTTTGCGAGTTTTATGCCAGCAGCTTTGTCGTCTTCATGCGCGCGGCGGGCATTCCGGCGCGCGTGGTGACCGGCTATCAGGGCGGCGAGCGCCATCCCGGCGGTTATCTGCTGGTGCATCAGTATGACGCCCACGCCTGGGCGGAAGTCTGGCTCGCGGGGCGGGGCTGGGTGCTGGTCGATCCCACGGCGGCGGTGGCGCCCGAGCGTATCGAAACCACCTTTGCCGATCTGTTTGGCGAGGATGCGGCGTTTCTTGGCCGCTCCCTGTTCGCGCTCGAGCGCTATCGGCACTGGGGCCTGCTCAATGCCTTGCGTCTGCGCCTGGATGCGCTCGACTACGCCTGGAGCAAATGGGTGCTGGGTTATGACAGCGTGCAGAATGACGTGCTCACCGGCCTGCTGGGAGGCGTCGATTCGCTGCGGATCGCAGCGTTTTTGCTGGTCGCCGGCGGCCTCGCGCTGATTCCGGTTGCCGTCGCCTTGCGGTGGGCGCGCCGGCGCCCCCGCCGGGAGCCACTCGAAGCGTTGTTTCTGGCATGTTGCGAGCGTCTGGCCCGCCTCGGCATCGTGCGCGCGACCGGGGAGGGGCCGCGTAGCCTGGCGGCCCGCGTCGCGGTTGAAAAGCCGCACCTGGCGCCCACCGTCACCGCCGTTGCCGACCTGTTCGAGCGCGCGCGCTACGCTGGCGACGCCCCGGAACTGAGGCGCTTGCGCCGGGCCCTGCGCGGTCTTCGCAGGGGGCATTACTGAGCGGCTTCTGCTTTTCACCACTCGCCAGCAACCGGGGGTGCTCCCCACGCTCGTTCTCGACGGTGCAGCCTCCATCCTGGCGCAACCCAGCGTTGATGGTTTTGGACTGCGACATCAGAGTTCGTAGCCAAGTCCCCGTGCGCGGTCGCCGCAGGTGGCGCGCACGATCGCCTGTTGCTCGGCCGTCAAGGTGTCACCGCGGCCGATTGCCGCGCGGTCGACCGGTCGCGGTGGGCGGTCGAGTACGCCGGGATCCCCAATCCCCGCGAATGCCGTGCGCGGCTGGCGATAGTCGAGCATGCGTTCTTCGCGCGGGATATCCAGATGCCGGCAGACCTCGCCCAGCACGCCGCGCGTGTCCGCCACCAGATCCTCGTAGCGGATCATGGGCAGTTGCCGCGCGGTCGCCCACTCGACGAAGCCCGACCAGTTGGCTGCCGCCGTCCGCACCACCGCCGTCCGGTTCGCAAAGTAGGGCGCCCGCGGCGCAGTGATGCGCACCAGTCGCCCCAACCAGCCAACGACCCAGGGCTCGGCGAGATTGACCGTGGATGCGGCGGTGTCGAGCGGATGGCGGACGATCGCAATGGTCGCCGCGCTGGTGGCGACAAGCTCATTGAGGATGCCCTCGTTGCGCCAGCATTCGCCGTGGGATCCGAGCCCGTACTCGTGAAAGGTTTCCTTGATCGCGACAATGGGCAGGCCGCCGGCAGCGGCTGTCTGCCGCAGAAACTGGCCGAAGGCGGCGAGGTTGGCCCGCGGCTGGAGCGGTATCGACGGCAACTTCGCCTGGCGCTGCAAGCGGCGGAAGAACCGTTGCAGCCGCCAGTCCGGCAGCAGGGCGCGCACCAGGTAGGGTTCGCTGAGCGACAGCACTCTGCTGCCGCCCCCGATCACGAACGCCAGCAGCGTCGTCCCGCTCCGCGGGGGCCCGATGATCAGCACCTGGTGTATGTTCTCGACCACCGCAGTACCGGCTGCTGAGCGGTGCGGATTCACGGCAAACCCACCTGCGGAGACAGCTCCATGGCAGTGCGCGATAGGGCAGTGCGCGATAGGGCGGTGCGCGATAAGGTCGCGTGCCGGCGGTAGTAGGTGCGCGCGCTGGGAATGCTGATGGTGCTGGTAATGGGCCGTCTCCTCGGAAATGCCGGATCGCGGGCAACGGCGGATTTTACGGGTGGTGGTGGCAGGTTGCCACCGGTGGCGATCGGGCCATGGTGGCGTAGGCGCGGCGTCACGTGCCAGCCGTAACAGCGCCGCAGGCGCGCGTGTCGCAGCGGCGGCACGCTGCACTTTGCCGGCCATGGGGCTACTATTAACCTATTTCCGGCAGTTGACAGTGCACAAACCGGCTACAAGCTAGACTGGGAGCCAGTTTCAACGGATTTATCGAGGTCACCCAATGGGTGAAGCAAAAAGGCGTCAACTTGCTGTCCAAACGCAGGCACTGGAGGCC
>CBDDRG010000215.1:0-7352 GCA_965232975.1 uncultured bacterium | reverse complement strand
TGCACCGCCGCGAGGATCATGTGCTGCTCCCAGGTTTCAAGATGATTGAATTCGGCCACGAATTGCTGCTGCAACAGCTGGGGCGCATTCCTTAGCACCGTTTCCGCAGCGGGTTGCAGGCGCAGCAACACCTTGCGCTTGTCGTCCCGTGCCCGCTCCCGGACTACCAACTGCCGCGTTTCGAGGCGGTCGAGAATACTGGTGACCGTACCCTGGCTCAGGCTGATGTCGCGCGCCAGATCGCCGACGCTGAGTTCACCGCGGTTCCGGATTGCCTGCAGCACCAGCAATTGCGGTGCGGTCAGCCCCACGGTTTTCATGAGGTAGCGGGAGTGCAGGTCGGTGGCGCGAATGACCCGACGCAGCGCGATAAGAACCTCTGCGATGACTTCCAAAGCTGCATTCCATCCTGTCCAGCGGGCGAGCGGACGATTCTAGCAGGCCGCAACCAAGCTGCTGGCGGAGTTTTGCCGGAGTGGCGGTTGCGCACGGTTTTCGTCACCCCGTGGCCGGACGGTGCATTCCCCCTCCCTTGCGCGCCCGGGCATCTTGCCCCTCGACGCCACCCCGGTTTTGTTCAGGCCGTTCTGACGGTAAGGCTCGCTGAGCAAGGATACCCTCAGGTTGCCAAAGCCTATTGTTTGTGTACAATTCAAATTGTCGGCCATGTCAACGCATTCAGTTATATTTTTGTCCGATAAAATTCCATTTATTTTCAATGAAAATATTTGGTTTATTCAAATATCCGCTTCTGGCCAAAGTTGAGTTGTCCGTGGAAATGCCAGCCTTTAGTGCATTTAGTGCATTGTGGCGAATATAATTTAAGGCGATGTGATGGAACCTGCCAGTGCTTCAGATCAACAGACGAAGCGGCGCGCCGACTGCGATAGCGCGCTGACGCTCCGTGAACCTCACCCTGACGACGGGCCCGGAGTGTTCGATCTGGTCGCGCGCTGCCCGCCTCTGGATGCCAATTCCCGCTACTGCAACCTGTTGCAGTGCAGCCATTTCGCCGCCACATCGATCATTGCCACCGCGGATGTCGGCGCGGATGCCGGCGAACATGCGGTGGTCGGCTTTATCTCCGGGTCCCGGATGCCGGCCAGCCCGGACACCCTGTTTGTCTGGCAGGTGGCGGTGGACGCCGCGGCGCGGGGGCTCGGGCTGGGGTCGCGCCTGCTGACAGGTTTGCTGGCGCGCCCGGCGCTGGCCGACATCCGCTTTCTCGAAACCACCATAGCCCCCGACAACCGCGCTTCCTGGGCACTGTTCGAGCGTCTGGCGGCGCGTCTGTCCGCCGCCGTTGCGACCACGACCCTGTTTGCATCACAACGCCATTTCGGGGGTCGGCATCCGGACGAGATCCTGTGTCGCATCGGGCCCTTCGACAGCGCCGCAGCCGGTGCGGCTCGTTGCTCATAACGACCAGCTCAACCAAGGAGGCAACGCATGGATATTTTCCGCGAACTCGAATCCTCGGCGCAGTGCTACGCCGATTCCTTCCCGGTAGTTTTCACTCACGCCCGCGGTGCCCATCTCTATGATGAGAACGGCAATGACTACCTCGACTTTCTCGCCGGGGCCGGATCCCTGAACTACGGACACAATCACCCGGTATTGAAAGAGGCCCTGCTCGACTACATCCGGGACGATGGCGTCGCCCATGGCCTCGATATGCACACGGCGGCCAAGGCGCGCTTCATGACCGCCTTTCGCGATCGGATCCTGGCGCCACGCGGGCTCGATTACCGTCTGCAATTCACTGGGCCCACGGGCACCAATGCGGTGGAGGCGGCACTGAAACTGGCGCGCAAGGCCAAGGGTCGCGTCTCGGTGATCGCTTTCACCAATGGTTTTCACGGCGCCACGCTGGGTGCCCTGGCTGCGACCGGCAACCAGCATCACCGTGGCGGCGCGGGGATGCCCCTGGTCCATGTCGATCGCATGCCTTACGCCGGTTATCTCGGCCGCGACGGCGACACGCTGAAGTATCTCGACCGGATGCTGAGCGATCCGTCGAGCGGCATCGATCGGCCGGCCGCGGTCATCGTCGAAACCGTGCAGGGCGAAGGCGGGCTCAACACCGGCAGCAATGCCTGGCTGCAGGGGCTGGAACGCCTGTGTCGCAAGCACGATATGTTGCTGATCGTCGATGACATCCAGGCCGGCTGCGGGCGTACCGGCACCTTCTTCAGTTTCGAGGAGAGCGGCATCTGCCCGGATCTGGTAACCCTGTCGAAATCCCTGAGTGGCTACGGCCTGCCGATGGCGCTGCTGCTGTACCGACCCGAACTGGATCTCTGGAAGCCGGGCGAGCACAACGGAACTTTTCGGGGCAACAACCACGCCTTTGTCACCGCCGCCGCAGCCCTGGAACACTTCTGGGCCGATGATCGCTTCGCCGAATCCGTGCGCGCCAAAGCCGCTCTGCTGAGTCAGGGGTTCCGGCGCCTCAGTGAGGGTTTCGGGGTTGCCCGCCTGCGCGTCAAGGGCCGCGGGCTGATGCAGGGGCTGGAGTGCCCCAACGGCGAAATCGCTACCCACATCAGCCGCGCGGCATTCGCCCGCGGCCTCATCATCGAAACCTCGGGCAACCGCGGCCAGGTGCTGAAATGCCTGTGCCCGCTGACCATCACGGAGGATGAGTTGCGCGACGGCCTGCAACGCCTCGCGGCGAGCGTGGCGGAGGTGCTGACCGGCCATCGGGCCGCCCGGGTCTCTTGAGGACAACCCGTCATCTCGAAATCAACGAGGACAACTACGCGAAGGACAACCACGCCAAGGACAACCACGCCAAGGACAACTAGCCAAGGACAACCACGCCAATGATCGTACGCAAGCTGAGAGAAGCAGTGACAACCGGGCGCCGGATCCAGAGCCATGGCTGGGAAAGCACCCGGTTGTTGCTGAAGGACGATAACGCCGGGTTTTCGTTTCATATCACCACCATCTATCGCGGTGCCGAACTGCCGATGCACTACCGCAACCACATCGAATCGGTGTACTGCATCGACGGCTACGGTGAAGTGGAGACCGTGGCCGACGGCAAGGTCTATCCGGTGGCACCGGGGACGCTCTATGTACTTGATCAACACGATCGGCACATCCTGCGCGCCGAAACCGAAATGGTGATGGCCTGCGTGTTCAACCCGCCACTCAACGGCACCGAGGTCCACGACGCCGAGGGCGTCTACCCGCTGGAAGCTGATTCGGTGGTGGACTGAGTACCCAAACCCGGAGGATCAAGCCATGAATTCCGAAGCCATCGATCGGTATCCGTCCCGGGGTGGGCTGGACGCAATCCTGACTCCAAGGATGGATCCGGTCGTCTACGCCCCCGCCGAGCGCGCGCCGCCGGTGGCACGCGCACTGGTCGCCGCCTACGAGGAACAGGGCTTTCTGGTGCTCGACGCACTGTTCACGAGCGCGGAAATTGCCGCCATGCGGGCCGAACTCGAACGCCTGCGCGGCGACACCCTGATCGCACAGCGCCCCGAGGCGATCCGCGAGCGGGAAACCGGCGCCCTGCGCTCGCTGTTTCGGGTGCATCAACTCAGTCCACTGTTTGCGGCGGTGGCAGCTGATCCACGCCTGGTCGAGCTGGCGCGCCACATTCTCGACGACGAGGTCTACATCCACCAGTCACGGCTCAACTACAAGCCAGGGTTTGGCGGCAAAGAGTTCTACTGGCATTCCGATTTCGAAACCTGGCATGTGGAAGACGGCATGCCCCGGATGCGCGCGCTGAGCCTGTCGCTCGCGCTGACCGAAAACCATGCCCACAACGGGCCGCTGCTGCTGTTGTCGGGCTCCCATCGCAGCTATGTCGTGTGCACCGGCGAGACGCCGGCCGATCATTACCAGCAGTCGCTGGTCAAGCAGGAATACGGTGTGCCGAGCGACGCCTGCCTGAGAGAGCTCGCCGCGCAGGGCGGCGGGCTGGTCGCCGCCATCGGTCCGGCCGGCACCGCCACGCTGTTCGATTGCAACACCATGCACGGCTCCAACGGCAACATCACCCCGGATCCGCGCAGCAATGTGTTCTTCGTGTACAACGCGCTGACCAACGCGCTGCGTGCCCCTTACTGCGGGCTGCGGCCGCGTCCGGGGTTCATCGCTGCGCGGGGCGACATCGCGCCGGTCGCCGCCGCCCCCCTGGTGCTCGGCAAGCGCTGAGCGCACGCCTCCGTGGGCCCCGGATTCCGCAACCGCAATGATGGAGGGGTGATTCCGTGGCCCATACCGTAGAGAAAATCGGCGGCACCTCGATGAATGACTACGCCGCCGTGCGCGACAATATCGTCTCCCGGCGCACGCATCCCTACGGCCGGATCTTCGTGGTGTCGGCCTATGGCGGCGTTACCAATCTGCTGCTGGAGCACAAAAAAACCGCCCAGCCGGGCGTGTTTGCGAGTTTCGCCAATGCCCGGGACGACGATGCCTGGACGGGAGCCTTGACCGCGGTACGCGAGCGCCTTGCGGCCATCAACCACAAGCTGTTCGCTGCTGGCGCCGATCGCGCCGAGGCCGATGCCTTTGTCACCGAGCGCCTGACCGAGGCCGAGCATTGTCTGGCCGATCTGGATCGACTCTGCCGCCACGGCCACTTTCAGCTCGGCAGCCATCTCGCCACGGTGCGGGAGATGGTCGCCAGCATCGGCGAGGCCCACAGTGCCTGGAATCTGGCCCGACTGCTGGCCCGCGACGGGCTGCGCACCCGCTTCGTCGACCTGACCGGGTGGAGTGGCGACACCGTGGAATTGTCGCTCGACGAGCGCATCCGCGCGGGTCTGGCCGATGTCGATGTGACGCGCGAACTGCCTATCGTCACCGGTTACGCCCACTGCAAGGACGGCCTGATGGCCCGCTTCGACCGCGGCTACAGCGAGATGACCTTCAGCCGCACCGCCGTGCTCACCGGAGCCGCCGAGGCGATCATTCACAAGGAGTATCACCTCAGCAGCGCCGATCCCGCGGTGGTGGGGGCCGACCGCGTGGTGCCTATCGGTCGCACCAACTACGACGTGGCCGATCAGCTCGCCAACCTGGGCATGGAGGCCATCCACCCGCGCGCCGCCAAAGGTCTGCGCCAGAGCGGCATTCCGCTGCGCATCAAAAACACCTTCGATCCCGAGCACGGCGGCACCGTGATCACCCACGACTATGTGAGCGCCAAGCCCTGTGTCGAGATCATCGCCGGGCGCAGGAATGTCTATGCGCTGGAGATGTTCGACCAGGACATGATGGGCCGCTTCGCCCACTACGATCAGACCCTGCTCGCGGCCCTGGCCCGCTTTGGCGCCGGCATCACCAGCAAGGACTGCAATGCCAACACGCTGACCCACTATCTGTCGTGCAACCTGAAGACCGTCAAACGCGTCCAGCAGGTGCTGACCGAAACCCTGCCCGAGGCCGAATTCAAGCTGCGCCGGGTGGCCATGGTGTCCGCCATCGGCAGCGACATGCGGGTACCGGGCCTGCTGGCCGAAACCGCGGCGGCGCTGGCCGCGGAAGGTATCTCCATCCTCGCCATGCACCAGTCCCTGCGCCAGGTGGACATGCAGTGCGTGGTCGATGAGCGCGACTACGAAATTGCCATCCGTGCGCTGCACCGCCGCCTGGTGGAACGCCACGATCACGGCGTAGCCATTTGTGCCGCCTGACGCGAGTCCGGCAACGGCGGCGGCCGGACTGCGGCTGCTTTTGCCGCGCCTGCCACTGACCCGGGGATCCTGGTGGCGATTGCAACCTTCATCCTGTTCCTGGCCGCCTTCGTGGTCATCGGCCTGGCCTCCGCCCGGCTCAGCCGCGGCACCGGGGCGGACTACTATCTCGCCAGCGGCAGTGTGCCGGCACCTCTGGCGGGATTGTCGGCGGTCGCGACCAACAACAGCGGCTACATGTTCATCGGCGTCATCGGCTACACCTATGCCACCGGGATCGCGTCGGTCTGGCTGATGCTGGGCTGGATCCTGGGCGACTATCTCGCCTCCCGCTGGATTCACCCGAAGGTGCGGCGCGCCGCCGCCGCGGGGTCCGAGCTCAGCTTCGTGGGCCTGATCAGTGACTGGAACGGCACCCCGCAGCCGGGACTGCGGCGCCTGCTTGCGGCGATCACTCTGATTTTTCTGCTCGCCTACACCGGCGCCCAACTGGTCGCGGGCAGCAAGGCGCTGCACGGCTTGTTTGACTGGCCCCAGTGGAGCGGTGCGGTATTGGCGGCGGTATTGGTGCTGGGCTACTCAGCGGCCGGTGGCCTGCGCGCGTCGATCTGGACCGACGCCGCCCAATCGGTGGTGATGATGGTCGCGATGGGGGTTCTGCTCTACAGCGCCCTGGGTGCGGCGGGCGGGTTCGCCGGCGCGCGCGCCGAGCTCGCGCAAGTAGACCACCTGCTGGAATGGTTTCCCGCGGGCCTGGCCTGGCCCGGCGTGGCCGGCGCGGGACTGTTCGCCGTCGGGTGGCTGTTCGCCGGCTTTTCGGTGATCGGCCAGCCGCACATCATGATCCGCTTCATGGCCCTGGCCGGAGACGACGGCCTGTCGCGCACCCGCGCCTGGTACTACAGCTGGTTCACCCTGTTCTACGCGATGGCCACGGGCGTCGGCCTGCTGTCGCGGGTGCTCATCAGCGACCCGAGCGATTTTGATCCGGAGCTCGCCTTGCCGGTGCTCGCGCAGCAGCTGCTGCATCCCGCCGGCGTGGGACTGATCCTCGCCGGGGTCTTTGCCGCCACGCTGTCCACCGCTGATTCCCTGGTGCTGAGCTGCTCGTCCGCGCTCACCCGCGATCTGCCCACCACCGCGTCCGACCGGCTGAGCCGGTACAAGTGGGCCACGGCGTTGGTGGTGCTGGCGGCCCTGGGCTGGGCACTGGCGTGGCGCGAGAGCGTGTTTGCGATCGTGATTTTTTCATGGTCGGGACTGGCCGCGGCCCTGGGGCCGGTGCTGGTACTGCGCGCGCTGGGCGTTGGCATCGAGTTCCGCAATGGCGCCATCGCCGCCGGTCTGGGCGTCGCGGTGGCTGTCGGCTGGCGGCTGCTGGGCTGGCACACCGGCGTGTATGAGGGCATGCCGGCGATACTTGCGGGCCTGCTTGGTGGTTGGATTGCGCGGCCGCGCCGCCGGCAATCGCGGATCCTGTCGCTCGACTGACTACCGGATCACTCGTTTCGCCGGTCGCCACCGGTTCCGGTAATCCCACGATGACACCGGCGATTTTCAAGGTAGTTGTCGCGTGAGCCATTCACGCAGCCTTTCGTTTCTGTCCGCGATCGACCTCGCGTTCCGGGTTTAACCACACCACATCAGACAGCGACCAGTTCCGGGTTGTGCGTGACCAGCGTTGCGGCT
>CBDDRG010000214.1:0-5237 GCA_965232975.1 uncultured bacterium | reverse complement strand
GACGCGGCTGGCAAACACCGAATTCACGAGCGCGCCCAGGATGACCTCGACCAGCCGCGTGATGGTGACTTCGCCCACTTCCCAGGTCAGCCTTTCGTGCAGTCTACCGGTCATGGCGATTCTCCCCTGCTTGTTATTGGTTGTCGCTGGGCTGGTGTCTGAACCTTTCTGCGCTAAACGGGATTCCGCTCGATCAACTGGCGGGCGATGATGATGCGCTGCATCTCGTTGGTACCCTCGCCGATGACCATCAGCGGCGCATCCCGGTACAGACGCTCGGCGTCGAATTCACTGGAATAGCCGTAGGCGCCGTGAATGCGCATGTTCTCGTCGGCATTTTTGGCGGCCGCCTCGCTGGCGAAGTACTTGGCCATGCCCGCTTCCATGTCGCAGCGCTCGCCGCGGTCGAACGCGGCCGCCGCCTGTTCGACCAGCAGCCGCGCGGCTTCGGCCCGGGTCGCCATCTCGCCCAGTTTGAGCTGGATGGCCTGGTGCTCGCAGATGGGCTTGCCGAAGGTTTTGCGCTGCTGGGAGTAGGCGACGGACTGTTTCAGCGCCGCGCGGGCGACGCCGACACCGCGTGCGGCGACATTGATGCGGCCGAGTTCCAGGCCACCGACGGCGTTGTAAAAGCCTTGGCCCTCGCGGCCGCCGATCAGGCGATCGGCGTGGATGCGATAGTTGTCGAAGACGATTTCAGCGGTGTCGATGCCGCGATAGCCGAGTTTTTTCAGCTTCTTGGTGACGGTGAAGCCTGGGCCCTTCTCGGCGATGAACATGCTCATGCCCTTGCGCGGCGGGCTGGCGGACGGATCGGTTTTGACCAATAGCCCGATGCAGTGGCCTTCGAGCGCGTTGGTGATCCAGGTTTTGGTGCCGTTGACCACATAGTGGTCGCCGTCTTTTCGGGCAACCGTGCGAATGCCCTGGAGATCGGTGCCGGCATCGGGCTCGGTGAGGCCGATGCCGCCGCGCAGTTCGCCGGCCGCGAAGCGCGGCAGCCACTGCTGCTTTTGTGCCTCGGTGCCGAAGCTTTGCACGCAGCGGGCCATGATCAGGTGCGAGTTGAACACCCCCGACAGCGACATCCACACCTCGGACACCAGCGTCACGATCTTGGCGTAGGTGGACGCGCGGAGGCCGAGGCCGCCGTATTCGGGCGCGATGGTGGCGCCGAACAGGCCCAGTTCGCGCATCTGCGCGACCATGTCGTGGGGATAGGCATCGGCCTGTTCCAGATCGTGGGCATAGGGCGCGACATCGCGGGCGAGCCAGCGGCTGACGCTGTCGAGGATCAGGCGCTCTTCTTCGTAGTCGCTGGACATATTTTTCTCAGGTTGGTGCGGCGCACGCGGGGTTTGGACGCGACCGAGTGTACCTGCTGGGCTCTCGGGGTGTCGATACGAAGCGGACGTGGCTAAACCGCCAGCGGCGGGTTGTCGGCGCCGCGCGCGATCGCCAGCACCTGCCGGCGCAGCCACTGGTGATCCGGGCTGTGCTGCAACAGCGGACTCCAGGCCATTTTCAGCTCGAACGGCGGAATCGGAAATGGCGGCGGGCGGATCGCCACCAAGGGGTTGCGGGCCTTCAGGCGCGCCAGGCGGCTGGGCACGGTGACGATCAGATCGGGCAGCTCGGCGAGCAGCGCGGCGACCAGATAGTGGCGCGTGAACACCGTGATATGGCGCTTTTTGCCCAGGCGTTTGAGCGCCTCGTCGACCCAACCCAGACGCTGGGCGTCCTGCGGGTGCATGCCGACACCGGCGCCCATGCCGGTCTTGCTGACCCAGACGTGGCGACCTTGCAGATAGCTGTCGAGGTCAAAATGCGCGAGTGTGGCATTGCGGGCGCTTAGCAGGCAGGAGAAATCGTCCTCCCAGAGGGTCACTTGGTGAAACGACTGGGGCATGTCATCGAAACGGTTGAGCAGCATATCGACCTTGCCCTGCTCCACATCCTGCAGGCGCACATCACTGGGCGTGAGTACATCCAGGGTGATGTTGGGGGCATCCCGATGCAAACGCGCCAGCAAACCGGGGATCAGCGTGGATTCGGCGTAGTCGCTGGCCATGATGCGGAACACCCGCACCGCGGACGCGGCCTCAAACTCGGTCTGTGGCCGTAGCGTCGCCTCGATGCCGGCCAGCACCGCGCGAATCCGGGGTTGCAGCTCCAGCGCCCGTGCCGTAGGCATCATGCCCTCGCTGGTGCGCACCAGCAGCGGATCGCCAAACAACTGCCGCAGGCGTCGCAGCCCGTTGCTGAGGGCGGGTTGAGTCATGCCCAACTGGCCCGCTGCCTTGGTGACATTGCGCTCCCTGAGCAGCACATCCAGGTACACCAGCAGGTTTAAGTCGATCCGGCTTAAATTCATAAAATAAATGTCGAAAATGAAATAGATAAATTAGTGAAATTATGGTCCGGCCTCTAGACTTCTCAAACTCTTTTGTAACCACCCGCAGGAGCAGCACATGACTACCGGAAACTACCAGCGCGCCGCTGAAATCGCCCGCATCAAACAGGACTGGGCCGAAAACCCGCGCTGGCAGGGCGTCACCCGCACCTATTCCGCCGCGGACGTGGTGCGCCTGCGCGGTTCAATCAAGCGTGAAAACACCATCGCCCGCCGCGGCGCCGAAAAGCTCTGGGCGCTCATCAACGGCGGCGCCAAGAAAGGTTATGTAAACAGCCTGGGTGCGCTCACCGGCGGTCAGGCCGTGCAACAGATCAAAGCCGGCATCGAGGCCATCTACCTGTCCGGTTGGCAAGTCGCCGCCGACAACAACAGCGGCATGAGCATGTATCCCGACCAGTCCCTGTACCCGGCCAACTCGGTGCCGGCGGTGGTGCAGCGCATCAACAACGCCTTCGCCCGCGCCGACCAGATCCAGTGGGGCAAGGGGGTCAATTCCGGTGACGCCAATGCGGTCGATTACTTCGCGCCCATAGTGGCGGACGCCGAGGCCGGCTTCGGCGGCGTGTTGAACGCCTATGAATTGATGAAGGCGATGATCGAAGCGGGCGCTGCCGGGGTTCACTTTGAAGACCAGTTGGCATCCGTCAAGAAGTGCGGCCACATGGGCGGCAAGGTGCTGGTGCCGACCCAGGAGGCGATTCAAAAGCTGATCGCCGCCCGTCTCGCCGCCGATGTCGCCGACGTGCCCACCATCGTGCTGGCGCGCACCGATGCCAATGCGGCGGATCTGATCACCTCCGACTGCGACGCCCGCGACCAGAAATTTGTCAGCGGCGAGCGCACGCCCGAAGGCTTTTACCGCGTCCGCGCCGGGTTGGCCCAGGCAATCGATCGCGCGCTGTCCTACGCACCCTACGCCGATCTGCTCTGGTGTGAAACCGCGACGCCGTCGCTGGCTGAGGCGCGAGAATTTGCCGACGCCATTCACGCCAGGTTTCCCGGCAAGCTGCTTGCCTATAATTGTTCGCCCTCGTTCAACTGGAAGAAGAACCTGGACGACGCGACTATCGCCCGGTTTCAGCAGGAACTGAGCGACATGGGCTACAAGTACCAGTTCATCACGCTGGCGGGCATCCACAGCATGTGGTTCAACATGTACGACTTGGCCTATCACTACGCCCGCGGCGAGGGCATGAAGCACTATGTCGAAAAAGTGCAGCAGCCCGAGTTCGCCGCTGCCAACCGCGGCTATACATTCGTCTCCCACCAGCAGGAAGTGGGCACTGGGTACTTCGACGACATGACCACGGTGATTCAGGGTGGCCAGTCGTCAGTCACAGCACTCACCGGGTCTACGGAAGAGCAGCAGTTCTCAAACCATTAAACTTGCCGCTGTTTGGCAGACGAGTTGAAATTGGATGACGAAAACCGTTGACACCCGTCTCTAGATACGTAGAATGCCGACCTCCCAGACAGCCGCAGGCTGAAAGGGAGGGTCAAGCAACCTCTCAGCAAGAAAGAAAACTGAGAAAGTGATTGACGAAAGGGATGAAATCGATAGAATACGCATCCCGCTCAGACGAGCGAACGTTCTTTAAGAAATTGATCAGGCAAAGCGTGTGGGTGCTTGCTGAGATGATTCAGGCGACATTGAATCTTCAAGTGCAAGTAACTCATCAATTCATTATGAAGTGGTAAGTCAAAGCATTTGAGCCGAGTTTTCGGCGATGGCGCGGGTAACTGCGAAATCGTCGCCTCTTGCAGGTAGTTGGAGGCAGAGGTAAAAGATCTAAACTGAAGAGTTTGATCATGGCTCAGATTGAACGCTGGCGGCAGGCCTAACACATGCAAGTCGAGCGCGAAAGTTCCTTCGGGGATTAGTAAAGCGGCGGACGGGTGAGTAACGCGTAGGAATTTGCCCAGTAGTGGGGGACAACTCGGGGAAACTCGAGCTAATACCGCATACGCCCCAAGGGGGAAAGCAGGGGATCTTCGGACCTTGCGCTATTGGATAAGCCTGCGTCGGATTAGCTAGTTGGTAGGGTAAGGGCCTACCAAGGCGACGATCCGTAGCTGGTCTGAGAGGATGATCAGCCACACTGGGACTGAGACACGGCCCAGACTCCTACGGGAGGCAGCAGTGGGGAATATTGGACAATGGGGGCAACCCTGATCCAGCCATGCCGCGTGTGTGAAGAAGGCCCTAGGGTTGTAAAGCACTTTCAGTGGGGAGGAAAAGCTGGCGGCTAATATCCGTCGGCCTTGACGCTACCCACAGAAGAAGCACCGGCAAACTCCGTGCCAGCAGCCGCGGTAATACGGAGGGTGCGAGCGTTAATCGGAATTACTGGGCGTAAAGCGCGCGTAGGCGGCTTGATAAGCTGGATGTGAAATCCCCGGGCTCAACCTGGGAACTGCATTCAGAACTGTCAGGCTAGAGTACAGTAGAGGATGGTGGAATTTCAGGTGTAGCGGTGAAATGCGCAGATATCTGAAGGAACATCAGTGGCGAAGGCGGCCATCTGGACTGATACTGACGCTGAGGTGCGAAAGCGTGGGGAGCAAACAGGATTAGATACCCTGGTAGTCCACGCCGTAAACGATGTCAACTAGCCGTCGGACTCCTTGAGGGTTTGGTGGCGCAGCTAACGCGATAAGTTGACCGCCTGGGGAGTACGGCCGCAAGGTTAAAACTCAAATGAATTGACGGGGGCCCGCACAAGCGGTGGAGCATGTGGTTTAATTCGATGCAACGCGAAGAACCTTACCAGGTCTTGACATCCTGCGAACTTTCCAGAGATGGATGGGTGCCTTCGGGAAC
>CBDDRG010000213.1:0-2901 GCA_965232975.1 uncultured bacterium | reverse complement strand
ATCGACCACGAGGGCGTCGGCTTCATGCTCGCCGACAACCGCATCGACCTGCACTGCTGCCGCCTGACCACCTGGCACGCCTGCTGGCTGCTCGATCAGGGCGACCACGCCCGCTTTGAGACCAGCATGTGCAAGGTGCTGAGTTCCGAGGCGCTCGGGCGGGTCGTCGATCGCTCGATGCAGATCCTGGGGGCCAAGGGTATCTCCGGCGATACCGTCATCGAGCGCACCTACCGCGACATCCGCGCGTTCCGCCTCTACGACGGCCCCTCCGAGGTGCACCGCTGGGTGCTGGCGCGCGCCTGAGGTCGGCGATTTGCCCTCCGGCTGGCCCGCCGCAGGCCGCCTTTTTAACCGATGAAGGACACCCATGAACCACGCTGTGGTCGATGCCGTTATCACCCCCGAAGGTCGCCTCGATGTGCTGTCGCGAGCGGAGGTCAACCAGCTCACGGACGCCAGCCAGCGCGAGTTGCACACGCTGTTGCGCAATTGCGCGCTGGCGGTGCTGAACTCGGGCTCCCGCCTCGACGACGGCCACGAGCTGCTCGCGCGCTACCCCGGTTTCTCGGTGCGCGTGTTGCAGGAGGAGCGCGGCATCAAGCTCGAGGTCAAGGGCGCGCCGGCGGCGGCCTTTGTCGATGGCAAGATCATCAAGGGCAGCAACGAACACCTGTTCGCGGTGCTGCGCGATCTGGTCTACGCCAATATCGATATTAAGGACAACCCGCGCTTCGATCTGAATTCGTCCGTCGATGTGACCAGCGCGGTGTTCCATATCCTGCGCAATGCCGAGGCGCTACGCCCGCGCAACAGCCCACGCCTGGTGGTGTGCTGGGGCGGCCACGCCATCGGCCGCACCGAATACGACTACTCGAAGCTGGTCGGCTATGAACTCGGCCTGCGCGGCCTCGAAATCTGCACCGGCTGCGGTCCGGGCGCCATGAAGGGGCCGATGAAAGGTGCCGCCGTGGGGCACGCCAAGCAGCGCATCCGCGATGGCCAGTACCTGGGCATCACCGAGCCCGGCATCATCGCGGCGGAGTCACCCAACCCCATCGTCAACGATCTGGTGATCATGCCCGACATCGAAAAGCGCTTGGAGGCATTCGTCCGCGCCGGCCACGGCATTGTGGTGTTTCCCGGCGGGGCGGGCACGGTGGAAGAGATTCTGTACATCCTCAGCGCCTTGCTCCACCCCGACAACCGCGCCATGCCGTTTCCGTTGATCTTTACCGGGCCGGCGCACGCGCAGAGCTATTTTGGGCGGATCCATGACTTCGTCGGCGACGTGCTGGGCGCGAGCGCGCAGCAGCGCTATCGCATCGTCATCGACGACCCCGCCGGGGTCGCGCAGGCGATGAAGGCGGGCATCGCCGAGGTCGAGCAATTTCGCAAGACCCACGGCGACGCCTACTACTTCAACTGGCTGCTCAAGCTCGATCACGAGCTGCAGCAACCCTTTGTGCCCAGCCACGCCAATATGGGAGGTCTTGCGCTGCATCGGGATCAGCAGCCCCACCAGCTCGCCGCCAACCTGCGCCGTGCGTTTTCGGGCGTGGTCGCCGGCAACGTGAAGGACGCCGGCATCCGCGCCATCGACCAGTTTGGGCCGTTCGAGCTGCGCGGCGACGCGGGCATGATGGAGCAGGTGGACGCGCTGCTGGCGTCGTTCGTCGCCGAGGGGCGGATGAAGCTGAGGGGAGAAACCTACCGACCCTGTTACCGCGTGCTCACGGCCTGAAGGAAGGTTGTTCAGACATTGGGCCAGAACCCGGGCCCGAAGCGGCCCGGGTTTCATGGCATTCAACGGCCGTCTTCAGACCGCGCTGCGCTCACCGACAAACTGGCCGATGCGCTGGATGGCCTGCTTGCCCTCGGGGACGATCGCGGCCATCAGATGCCAGACGTGCATCATGCCGTCCCAGACCTCGAGCGTGGATTTGACGCCGGCAGCGCGCGCCGCCTCGTGCAGCCGCAGCGCATCGTCGAGCAGTACCTCCTCGCTGCCGACGTGAATCAGCAGCGGCGGCAGCCCGGACAGGTCGGCATACACCGGCGACGCCAGCGGCGCCTTCGGATCCTGCCCTGCCAGATACAGGTCGCCCAGCCATTTGAGGGCTTCGGGTCGCAGCAGGGGGTCGGCATCTGCCTTCGAGTACATCGACGGGCTCGCCAGGCTCATGTCCGTCCAGGGCGAGATGCAGATACCGGCGGCCGGCAGCGGCACCCCCTGGTCGCGCAGTGACACCAGGGTGGCGGCGGTCAACCCGCCACCGGCCGAGTCGCCGGCGATAAAGAGTCGATCCGCCGGGGTTCCGGCCGCAAGCAGCGCTTTGTAGGCCGCCACTGCGTCTTCAACCGCACCCGGGAACGGCGTTTCCGGCCCCAGCCGATAGTCGAGCAGTAGCGTGCGCGCGCCACAGGCGTCGGCGATCATGCCCACCATGTCGCGGTGCGAGGTCGGCGAGCCGATGGCGTAGCCGCCGCCGTGCAGATAGAGCAGCACGCGGCCGCCGACCGCCACCTTCGGTGTCTGCCACTCGCCGGGAACCCCGCCGACCACCGCCTTTTCACCGACCTTGCGGCGGCTGGTCATGGCCGACATCTTTTCGAGCGATGCCCGCTCCTGGGTGATGGAGCCACTTTTGCCGAGTTTGTTTTTCATCGTGCGGCGCATCACCGCCGCCATCAATTTGCTGCGCATACTGGCCATGGGGTTCGTCTCTCCGTTATGTTTTGACTGCTGTTTTAGGTCGACTGGGAGGGTTGGGCGCGCGCCGGAAGTTACACCAAAGTCCCTGTGGGCGCCACCGGATCGGTGTCAAAACGCCGCCAGCCCGGTCTGCGCGCGCCCGAGAATCAGCGCGTGAATATCGGCCGTGCCCTCGTAGGTGTTGA
>CBDDRG010000212.1:0-4861 GCA_965232975.1 uncultured bacterium | reverse complement strand
CCTTTCAACGGCCTGTTAAGCAAGCCAAGGATGGCTTGCACGGAGATCAAGCACGCTAAGTGCTTGATCTCCGGAGGCCGACGCGGGCATGTACCGCGACGGCCCGGGTTGAAAAAGGGCAGGAAAGCCCTTTTTCAACATGCTGCTAACCATTTTCCCCAACGCACCGACATCCAGGGAGTATCGATGACCACTACCAAACCCACCGCCTGTCTGGTCAGCACCGGCGAAGAAGTGCTGCGGGGGGAGATTTTCGACACCAACAACCACTTCCTCGCCAACACCCTGGCCGAGCACGGTTACGACATCCAGTTGATGATGACCGCCGGCGATCGCCGCGAAGACCTGCTGTTTGTACTCCGTACCGGCCTGGCGCGCGCCGACCACATTTTTATCAGCGGTGGGCTCGGGCCCACCGACGACGACCTGACCGCCGAGGTCGCCGCCGAACTGGCCGGCTGCGACCGCGCCTTTCACGCACCCAGCTGGCAGGACATCGTCGCGCTGTTCCAGAAATACGGCCTCGATGTCACCGAGAACAACCGCAAGCAGGCGATGATTCCGGTCGGCGCCAGGGTATTGCGCAACCTGCACGGCACCGCGCCGGGCTTCAGCCTGAGCTTTGATATGGGCGGCGTCGCCAAGACCATCAACGCATTCCCAGGCCCGCCGCGCGAACTGCAACCCATGCTGCTGGCGTACCTCGCCAGCCAACCGCAGCCGCCGCGCGCCGCTGAAGATCACCTGCACATCCGCTTTCTCGGCATCGGCGAATCCCACGTCTCCGAGGTGCTGGAACCCTGGTCCGCCGAGTGGGGCCCGGTCAGTTTTCGCCAGGCGTTTCCGGAGATCGAGGTCAAGCTCTACCAGCCGGCGGCGGATCGGCGGCGGGCGCTGTGCACGTTCGTCGCCCAACATCTGGCCGACTATCTGGTCGATTACAGCAACGCCTCGACCACCGAGCTGTTCGCCCGGTTCATGGCCGAACGGGGCGGCACGCTCGCGGTGGCGGAAGCCGGTACCGGCGGCCTCGCCGCCAAAACCATCACCGACGCCAGCGGCGCCGCCGCCTATTTTGTCGCCGGCGTGGTGGTCGGCGCGGTCGGTGATGGCGATGCCTTGGTGGGAACCCCAGCACTCGACCTGTACGCCGGGGGCCGGGCGTCGGAGCCCGTCGCGCGCTGGCTGGCAACCCGCCTGCGCGAACGTTGCGGCGCGGATCTCGTGCTCAGCTTTGGCGATCTCGACGGCGACGAGGGCGCCGATTCACCCATCAGCCGCCTGTGGATCGCCAAGGCCGACGCCAGCGGTTGCGAGGCCCAACAACTGACCTTGTTGCAAGGCCGCGCGCGCGTCCGCCAGGCCGCGGTTGCCCAGGGTATGCGCTGGCTGATGAGCGACTGGCTGCTGGAGCGCCGCCGCCGCGCGCTCGCCGAATGATGACGCTGTCGGTACTCGATCTGGCGCCCATCACCGCGGGTGGCAGCGCCGCCCAGGCCTTCCGCAACACCCGTGAACTGGCCCAGCACGCCGAGCGGCTGGGCTTTCACCGCTACTGGCTCGCCGAGCACCACGGCATGCCGGGCATCGCCAGCGCCGCCACCGCTGTGGTCATCGGTCAGGTGGCGGCGGCGACCTCGACCATGCGCGTCGGTGCCGGCGGCATCATGCTGCCGAACCATGCGCCACTGGTCATCGCCGAACAGTTCGGCACGCTGGAGGCGATGTTTCCGGGCCGCATCGATCTCGGTCTCGGGCGGGCACCGGGTTCGGATCAACTCGTCGCCCGCGCGCTGCGCCGCAACCTCGATACCGATCCGGACCTGTTCCCCCAGGACGTCATCGAGCTTCAGGGTTATTTTGGCGCCGCCGCATCCGCGCGGCGAGTGCAGGCGACGCCCGGCGCCGGTCTCAATGTACCTCTGTGGATTCTGGGCTCGAGCCTGTTCGGCGCTCAGGTCGCCGCTGCGCTGGGGCTGCCGTTTGCCTTTGCGTCTCACTTTGCGCCGGCCCAGATGATGGAGGCGCTCGCACTCTATCGCGGCCAGTTCCAGCCGTCGGCGCAGCTCGCCGAGCCCCATGTCATGCTCGGCTATAACGTCATCGCGGCGGACACGGATGCCGAGGCCGAGCTGCTCGCGACCTCGCAACAACAGGCGTTCGTCAACCTGCGCAGCGGTCGCGCCAGCCCGCTGCCGCCGCCACTCGCGAACTACCGGCAGGGGCTGACGTCGTCCGAGCGGGCGATGCTGGCGGCGGTACTGTCCTGCTCCGCCGTCGGTTCCCCGGCGACGGTGCGGGCGCAACTGGCGGCTTTCGTGGCGCGCACCGGGGCGGATGAGGTGATGATCTGCGCGCAAATCTTCAGCCACGCCGCGCGCCTGCGCTCCTATCAAATCGTCGCCGAAGTCATGGCTGACGCCCTGGCGTAGACCTGCCACAACCTCACGCCAGCACCCCGGCCACTGGTCAATTTGGTCTTGTCCCGGCGCTATCCATGGGGCAACAATGGGGGCCGACATAAAACGTGCGGATATAAAGGAGAATCGAATGGGACGGGTAAGCGGAAAAGTAGCATTAGTCACCGGCGGCAGCATGGGCATGGGTGAATCCCACGCCAAATTGCTGGCGCGCGAAGGCGCCAAAATCATCGTCACCGACATCGCGGAGAAGCCGGGCGAGGCCGTCGCCAAGGCCATTCGCGACGCCGGCGGCGAGGCGATCTTTCTGCGCCACGATGTCGCGAGCGAAGCGGACTGGGTGGCCGTGATCGACAAGGGCGTCGAGGTGTACGGCAAGATCGACATTCTGGTCAACAACGCGGGCATCGTCGTCTTCAAACCCATCAACGAAACCACCATGGCCGAATGGGATCGGGTCATGAACGTCAATTCCACCGGCGTGTTTCTGGGTTGCAAGCACATTGTCCCGGCGATGAAAAAAGCGGGCGGCGGCTCCATCGTCAACATTTCATCGATCTCGGGCATGGTCGGCATGGTGTTCCAGGGTGCTTACCAGGCGTCGAAGGGCGCGGTGCGCATGCTCACCAAATCCTGTGCGGTCGATTACGCCCAATACAATATTCGCGTCAATTCCGTTCACCCCGGCGCCGTGCGCACGCCCATCATCAACGTGCTGGGCGACGATACCTCGATGATCGATGCGATGGTCGCCACGACCATCATGAAGCGCATCGCCGATCCCATCGAACTGTCCTACGCAGTATTGCTGCTCGCGTCCGACGAGTCGTCCTACATGACCGGCAGCGAGCTGGTCGTCGATGGCGGCTGGACGGCGGTCTGACACCCAATAATCGAGAACACGGGAGAAACCATCATGGGTAGATTGGCAGGCAAGGTCGCGCTGATTACCGGCGCGGCGCGGGGCATGGGCGAGTCCCATGCGCGCTTATTTGCGCAGGAAGGCGCGAAGGTGATCGCCACCGATAGGCGCGAGCAACTCGGCCAGGAAACGGTGGCTTCGATTTGCAAGGCCGGCGGCGACGCGGTGTTTTTGACACACGATGTCACCGATGAAAAACAGTGGCAGAGCGTCATCGCCCAAGGCGTCGAGCGCTACGGCAAGATCGACATTCTGGTCAACAATGCCGCGTTCGCCGCTTTTCACAGCGCCGAGGAATCCTCGCTGGAGGACTGGAACCGGGTCATGGACGTGTGCGTGAAGAGCATCTTTCTGGGCTGCAAATTCATCCTGCCGGCAATGCAAAAGGCGGGCGGCGGCGCCATCGTCAACATTTCGTCCATTGCCGGCATGGGCGGCATGCCGCAGCAGGCGGCCTATCAGGCCGGCAAGGGCGCGGTGCGCATTCTCACCAAGTCCATCGCCGTGGATTATGCGCAATACGGCATTCGCGCGAACTCGGTGCACCCCGGCATGGTGCGTACACCCGGCACGCGGCTGGTGCTCGAGGACGAGAAATTCAGCGCGATGATCGGCGACAAGACGATTCTGAAGCGCGTGGCTGAACCCGTGGAGCTGTCGTACCCCGTACTGTTTCTGGCATCCGACGAGTCGTCGTTCATGACCGGTGCGGAAGTCGTCGTCGACGGTGGCTACATGGCGCAGTAGTGAACCGGCTGCCGCCGACCGCACAGAGGCAGCCTGCGAGGCGACGGGCGGTAATGACGGAGCCTGTCGATCGCAGGCGCCCGCGACGGGCGCAAGCCCGCCCGGTCGCCGGCGGCCTGTCGGGCTTGAGGCGGTCCTGCTGCCTTCACTACGGATGCTCGCGTCCGGGCGCCTGAAGCGACTGCCGTGGCGGCTGCTCGTGGGTGGACAGCAGTTCGAGCAGATTGCCGTCCGGATCGCGGAAATACACCGAGTAACCCCAGACACCGTCGGCCGCCGGGCGCGGCACCGGCCCCACTTCGACCGCGATGCCGGCGCGCGCGAGTAGCGCCTGGGCGTCGGCGATGGGGCCATCCCAGCGCATGCACAAATCGGCCGAACCCGGCGTCGGTGAACGCGCATGGGGCGCCGCCGGCGCCTGCGCCGGATGCACGTTGATGCGGTTGGCGCCAAGCTGCATGGACACCACCGGCACCTTGCCGGCACGCCACGCGGCCTCCCACAGAATCTCGACGCCGAGACAGTCTCGGTAGAACGCGATGGTCGCATCCATATCGGCGACGGTGATGGCGTAATGGTCAAAACCGCGAATCATGCTGTCTACCCCTTGTCATTGGCCTGCCCCATCAGAGGGAGTTATTGTCAAATCTGGTGTTTACGAGTTATTTAAGCAGCGTTCCTGATTGACTTTGTCACCTCAATTCCATCCTTGAACTTTACGCCTGTTATGACCTTCGCCAGGTAATCAAAACCACGCAGGCGACGCCAATTC